>NZ_CP049107.1:1618750-1942500 GCF_011044255.1 Rhizorhabdus phycosphaerae | reverse complement strand
GCGCAAGCACTTATGGGGGGCACAGGCCAGGGGGTAGCGACTGTTTAGCAAAAACACAGGGCTCTGCTAAGTCGGCTTCAAGACGACGTATAGGGTCTGACGCCTGCCCGGTGCCTGAAGGTTAAGTGGAGGGGTGCAAGCTCCGAAATGAAGCCCAGGTAAACGGCGGCCGTAACTATAACGGTCCTAAGGTAGCGAAATTCCTTGTCGGGTAAGTTCCGACCTGCACGAATGGCGTAACGACTTCCCCACTGTCTCCAGCACATGCTCAGCGAAATTGAATTCTCCGTGAAGATGCGGAGTACCCGCGGTTAGACGGAAAGACCCCGTGCACCTTTACTGCAGCTTCAGAGTGGCATTAGGAAAGAATTGTGTAGCATAGGTGGGAGGCTTTGAAGCCAGGGCGCCAGCCCAGGTGGAGCCATAGGTGAAATACCACCCTGTTGTTTTCTGATGTCTAACCTCGAACCATGAAACTGGTTCAGGGACCCTCTGTGGCGGGTAGTTTGACTGGGGCGGTCGCCTCCCAAAGAGTAACGGAGGCGCGCGAAGGTTGGCTCAGGCCGGTTGGAAACCGGCTGTTAGAGTGCAATGGCATAAGCCAGCCTGACTGCGAGACTGACAAGTCGAGCAGAGACGAAAGTCGGTCATAGTGATCCGGTGGTCCCTCGTGGAAGGGCCATCGCTCAACGGATAAAAGGTACGCCGGGGATAACAGGCTGATAACCCCCAAGAGCTCATATCGACGGGGTTGTTTGGCACCTCGATGTCGGCTCATCACATCCTGGGGCTGGAGCAGGTCCCAAGGGTTTGGCTGTTCGCCAATTAAAGTGGTACGTGAGCTGGGTTCAGAACGTCGCGAGACAGTTTGGTCCCTATCTGCCGTGGGCGTCGATATTTGAGAGGAGTTGACCCTAGTACGAGAGGACCGGGTTGAACATACCTCTGGTGGACCTGTCGTGGCGCCAGCCGCGCAGCAGGGTAGCTATGTATGGACGGGATAACCGCTGAAAGCATCTAAGCGGGAAGCCTCCCTCAAGATAAGATATCTTAGAGCGGTCGAAGACCACGACCTTGATAGATCGGATGTGGAAGTGGGGTAACCCATGGAGCTAACCGATACTAATTGCTCTATTCGCGCTTCGAGAACCCCACCATCAACATCAATCCTGATGTCCAATGGTGGCGGATCTACATACAGCATCAAATATCTGCACGGTTTCTAGAACAATGATACGCGGTCCACATAGCTTGGTGGCCATAGCGTCTGTGACCCACCCGATCCCATCCCGAACTCGGACGTGAAACCAGACTGCGCCGATGGTACTAGCGCTTAAGCGGTGGAAGAGTAGGGCGTCGCCAGGCTTTGTCGACCGCGTATCCATACCCATTCATAATGACACTCAGGCCTCAGGCCAAAACCTGACATCCTGATACCTCCTTGGCGCGGGGTGGAGCAGCCCGGTAGCTCGTCAGGCTCATAACCTGAAGGCCGCAGGTTCAAATCCTGCCCCCGCAACCAACTCAAATATACACCACCACCCCAACATCCACCCCGGTAGCTCAAGCGCACCGGGCTCCGCTCGTTTCCGGGCACTCCATTGTCGATGGTGCGGCAAGGATCGTTCGCTCGTGGGCGAAGGCTTCACTACACATTAGCTCGCATGATATGCGAGCTCCGCTTCCTCCCGCATCGGACGTCCGAAAAGCGGCTTAGGTCCGACTATCCCCGAGCAACATTTGGCGCTATCGCCCGATCGGGCCGGCGCGAACTCGCGCAATCCGCCAAGCGACGAAGGATGCAGAAATTATGAGCGACGAGACCCCCATGGATCAGGAACTCACGCTGAAAGGCGCGATCTGGACAGCGCCAGAATTGACAGTCATCGACCTTTCCGAAGCGACGGAAACGTTCAACGGTGGCGCCGGGGATAGCAATACCGGCAGCTGAAACGCCCGCCCGGGCTCCACAACAACACTTCCCACAAATCCACCTGCGAGAAGGGCCGGTTTCGGCTATGCTCGCAATATGATGTTGATTTTTCTCACGCCAGTGACGGCCAGGACATGAGCCTCTCCCTTTGGCAGGGGGGGCTCGTGGCGCTGCTCGTCACGGTGGCGATGGAGATGGTCGCCTGGGCGGTGCATCGCTATGTCATGCACGGACCCGGATGGGTTCTGCATCGCTCCCACCATGTTCGCTCCGGCGGGTGGCTCGAGCTCAACGATCTGTATGGCCTGTTCTTTGCGGTGGTAAGTGTTGCGCTTCTCATGAGCGAACCGTTCGACAGCCCCGGCTACTGGATCGGGGTTGGAATGACCCTGTACGGAGCGCTCTACGCCGTGTTGCACGACGGACTCGTGCATCGTCGCCTGCCGCTGCATTTCGATCGGATGAATGGCTATTTCCGTCATCTCGTCCGCTCGCACCATCTGCATCATGCAACCCAGGGGCGTGACGGAGCCGTGTCCTTCGGTTTCCTTTATGCGCCGCCGCTCAGGACGCTGGCGGAGCAGCTACGCCATAACCGGCAGCGCCGTCGTGGATGATGTTCCGCCAACTCGCGGCCTCATGCTCGCGGGCCTCGTGCTCGGGAGCTGGGCCGGTCTGCATATCTGGTCGGTCTTCCTGATCGATGTCGGTGAGACGCCGCTGTGGATGACGGCGTCGGTTATCCTGCTGCTGTGCTGGCTCAGCGTGGGGCTTTTCATCGTCGCGCATGACGCGATGCACGGCTCGCTTGCACCGGGGCTGCCGGCATTGGGCCGGGCGATCGGACGGCTGTGCCTATTCGTCTATGCGGGCTTTTCCTTCGATCGGCTGTTGCCGAAGCATATGGCGCACCACCGCCACGCCGGTACGGCCGAGGATCCCGACTTTCACGCGCCCGCGCCGCGCAGCGTCTTACGCTGGTACGGCGCCTTTTTCCGCCAATATTTCGGCCTGCGCGAACTCGCGGTGATGTCGGCGATCATTGGCGTCTATCTGTTCCTGTTCGGCGCCCGCTACGAGAATCTGTTGCTGTTCTGGGCGCTGCCCTCGATCCTGTCTTCGATGCAGCTGTTCTTCTTTGGCACCTATATGCCGCATCGTGCGGGGGATGATTTCGTTGACCGGCATCGGGCACGCAGCGCCGATGTGCCTGTCTGGGCGTCGCTGCTCAGCTGCTACCATTTTGGGTATCATCACGAGCATCACCGCTGGCCGCACGTCCCATGGTGGGGCCTGCCGGCGGCGCGGCGGCGGGCGATAGCTGACGCGGCCAGGCGCTCAGGCGGCGGCGCGTAGCAAAGACCGCGCTACGATTGCCAGCTTGCGTGGCGTCGAGAGGACCACTCGCTCATCCCAGGCCCGGGCACCCCGCGCCGCTACTTCCCGGCCGATGCCGCCATAGATCGACCGGGCGCTGTGGATCGCCCAGCGCGAGCGAAAGTCGAGGCGGGCGATCCCCGCCATCGCCCGCTCCTCATACAGCAGCGAGAGGTCGACGATGCGCCCCACAAGCGCCACCAGTGCATCGCGCCGCGTCGGGTTCATCGGATCGGCGGGATCGACCCCGAATTCCTCCATCCAGGCACTCGGCAGATAGCATCGGCCGCCTGCATGATCCTCGGCCACGTCGCGCGCGATATTGCCCAGTTGGAAGGACAGGCCGAGTGCGCAGGCGGTGTCCAGCGTGGCGTCGTCGTCGGGGTCGACCCCCATAACGACCGCCATCATGCAGCCGACCGTGCCCGCGACATGATAGCAATAGCGCAACAGATCGGCCTCGGTCTCGGGCGTCCAGCCTGCACAGTCGAGCGCAAACCCCTCGAGATGGTCGTCGATATAGCGGACCGGGAGACGCCGCTCGGCCGCGACCGAGGCGAGCGCGCGATAGGGGGCTGCAACCGAAACATCCCCTGCCAGCGCGCGATGCGTTTCCCGGCGCAGTTCCTCGATGACGTCAGCGTCGCTGGGGCTCAGCGCACCGCCCAGTTCCTGCCCATCGCAGAGATCGTCGCAATGTCGGCACCATGCGTAAAGCAGCCACGCTCGCTCGCGCGTGGCGCGGTCGAAGAGCTGGCTGGCCATGAAGAAGGAGCGCGAGCCGAGCCGGATCGTCGATCCGGCCCATGCGACCAGATCTTCGCGGCCTGGCAATGCCCCCTGCTGCAGGCCGCTTGTCATTCGGCAAGGTCTTCGATCATCAGGGCCGCGGTGGCTTTCGCGCTTCCCACGACGCCGGGAATGCCCGCGCCTGGGTGGGTGCCCGCCCCGACGAAATAGAGGCTGCCTATGTCGGGATCGCGATTGTGGACGCGGAACCAGGCGCTCTGGGTGAGCACCGGCTCCAGGCTGAAGGCCGAGCCCAGATGCGCGGCCAGGTCGTCGCGGAAATCGAACGGCGTATAATGGAACATCGTCGTGATCCGCTCGCGCAGGCCGGGCATGAAACGCTGCTCTAGGATCGACAATATCTGATCGCGATACCGCGGCCCCTCGACCTCCCAGTCGACATTGGCCTTGCCCAGATGCGGCACCGGCGCGAGGACGTAGAAGGTCGAGTGACCGGCAGGGGCCATCGACGGGTCGGTGGCCGTTGGATGGTGAAGATAGAGCGACGGGTCGGCGGCGAGCTTTCCGCCCTTGTAGATGTCGTCGAGCAGCCCACGATAGCGCGGACCGAAGACGATAGAATGGTGCGGTACGTCGGGCCAGTCGCCGGTCGTGCCGAAATGCACCACGAACAGCGATGGCGAGAAGCGCTTGGCCTTCAGCTTGCGCTGCTTGCGCTCGTCGCTGAGCAACCCGTAGGTCGAAACCACGTCGGCGTTGGAGGCGACCGCGTCATAGCGCGCGCTGTGTCCGGAGCGCGTGATCACGCCGCGCGCGCGGCCTTCTCCGGTGCCAATGTTCACGACCGGATCGTCGAGCCGCAGCACACCGCCCAGCCGTTCGAAATGCCGCACCATGCCGCGGATCAGTGCGTTGGTGCCCCCCTTCGCGAACCAGACGCCGCCATCCTTTTCTAGCTTGTGGATCAGGGCATAGATGGCGCTGGTCGTCATCGGGTTGCCGCCGACCAGCAGGGTGTGAAAGGAGAAGGCTTCACGCAGCTTCTCGTTGCGGATGAAGCTCGACACCATCGAGTAGACCGACCGCCAGGCCTGATAGCGCGCCAGCTGCGGGGCGGCCCTGAGCATCGAGGCGAAGTCGAGAAAGGCGACCGTGCCGAGCTTGCGATAGCCTTCCTCGAAGACGCCCGCCGAATAGTCGAGAAAGCGGCGATAGCCTGCAACGTCGGCGGGATCGAGCGCAGCGATCTGACGCTCGAGCGCCGCATCGTCATTGTCATAGTCGAAGGTCGATCCGTCGGGCCAGGACAGACGGTAGAAGGGCTGTACGGGGACGAGGTCGACATCCTTTGCCATGTCGGCGCCACTCAGCGCCCAGAGTTGCTGCAGGCAATCCGGATCGGTGATGACGGTCGGCCCGGCATCGAAGATATGGCCGTCCTTTTCCCAATAATAGGCCCGGCCGCCCGGCCGGTCGCGCGCTTCGTAGATCGTGGTCGCGATCCCCGCCGACTGGAGCCGGATCGCGAGCGCCAGGCCGCCGAAGCCCGAACCGATGACCGCTGCCGTCTTCATGCCCGGCCTCCGATCGCGGAGAGCGCCGCAAGGATGCCGACCGGCGGCTTTCCGCTGAGGGTACGCAACTTGTCGAGCGCGGTCAGACGCGCGGCGTAGAAGCGGGCCACGCTCGCCTCGGGCAGGTGATAGAAATGCTCGAGCACGCGATAGCGCTGTGCGGGTGGGGCGGCGTGGAAGAGCATGCGGTTCAACATCCTGTAGAAGCCGCGTTCACGCCAGAGGCGCTTGGCACGGTCGTGGAGCAGCCGTCGGAGCCCCGACGTGGTCATATCGGATGCCTCGGTCAGCAGCATCGCATTGGCTACCGCATCCGGCACCGAATAACCTGTGGTAGGATGGAAGAAGCCGCCACGCATCCCAATCCGTCCTAACGGGCAGTCGTCCGGCCAGAGCGCTTCGAGCCTGCCCCCCAGGACGATCGGCAGCACGCCCGTCTCCTCGCCTACCGTCTCGAACGTCCGATCGATCCGATCCTCGACATAGGCGTCGATCCGCTGCCGCAGCAAAGGGACGTCCAGCGTTGGATCGAGGCTGTAATAGGTATCCTCGACCAGCAATTCGGTGGCGGTGAAGGGAAGGAGATAGACGAAGCGATAGCCATCGGACTGATCGACCTCGGCGTCCATGATCATCGGCTCGGCCACGCCATGGGGCGTGGCGAAGCGCAGGTGGCGGCCGACGAACTTCTGCCAACCCAGCGGAAGTCCGTCGATCGGACCGCCGCCGCGCGCGTCGACCACCGCGTCGGCGGCAATCGTCTCGCCATCGGACAGCCGGACGCCCTCCGGCGTCACCTCGACTGCGTCCCGGCCCAAGCGCAAGGACTCGGCGGGCAGGGTCCGGAGCAATATGTCGTGAAGTTTGGACGACCGCAGGCTGTTGTAGCCTAAACGCAGCTGCCGCTGCCTCGCCGGGAAGGCGATGCGGTGCGAGGGCCAGCGCGTCGGGCCCACCGCGTCGACGAGCCAGCGATGGGCGGCGTCCACGTCCTGATCGAAGAACGACCAGATGTGGTTGCCACCGAAGGACGCATCCCGTTCGATCAGGATTGGCTCCACATCGCCCCTTCTCGCATGGAGGGCGAGTGCGCTAAGCCCTCCGGCGAGGCCGCCGCCCAGAAGCAGGACACGCCGTTTCATGCAGCGCTCCGTATCGTTTCACGGCATGGGCAGGCGGAAAGAAGGGCAGGAAGATGGCGAAGCGCGGATATCAATGGACGGCCCTTATCGTCGCGGCGGCATTCGGCACGGAGGCCGGCCATGCCGCTACCGCCGAGCTTCGGCTGTGTCTGGAGGGACTGCGTAGCACGCGAGGCATGGTGCGCCTATGCCTGGCACGCGAGGTGGCGGCTTTTCCCGACTGCAAGGAAGGGGCTTCGGTCCGTCGGGAAATGCCGGTCGGCGCTGGGCCTGAACATTGCTTCACCCTGACCGCGCTCCAACCCGGGCTCTACGCCATTTCGCTTTTTCATGATGAGAATGCGAATGCGCGCCTCGACAAGACAATGTCCATTCCCCGGGAAGGTTTCGGCTTCTCGCGAAATCCCAAGATCGGCTTTGGCCCGCCCCGGTTCGATGCGGCACGCATCGATGTGAAGGCCGGACAGAATAGTGAGACGATCAAAGTCCGCTATCTGCTCTGAATCAGGCACCTGTACCTTAGGGCATTGGAACCGGAGCGAGGATCGGGCCGTTGCTCTCAGCCTGGTGCTGGTTTGGTGGCCACCGAGATAGCATGTTTCCACCGGCCGGAATGGCACAAGACACGGGGGAAGATCAGCCGAGGGTTGAAGATCTGAGAAATAAGGTCAGTGCGCGGGCGCAGGTTTGCAATCGCGCTCTTCTTCTTGATCAACACCGATCGAATCGGGGAGAAGTCTGCGGCAGGAAGGTCCGGGCGAGGGAGCAAGTCCTGGACTACACCGATCGCTTCGCCGATCACAGTGGGCGCCAGTCTACCATTGTCTCAGCCCTCTCGACTTGAAGCGAGAAGTAGGGTTATTCTGCAGACGATTATCTCGGGGGCCATCAAGCCGGCAGCAGGCCACTTGTTCATTCGCTTCAGCGAGGTGCCGATGTCCGTCCTGCCGCTATCGACAATCCTCGCCGGACCGACCGCAGAGCGGCTGCCGCATCTGAAGGTCGTGCTGGCTGCTCCGCGTGGCTTCTGTGCAGGAGTCGTGCGTGCCATCGATGCGGTGACCGATGCCATCGCCCATCACGGGGCGCCCGTCTATGTACGCCATGCCATTGTCCATAACCGCGCGGTGATCGGGGATCTCGAGCGACGCGGCGCAATCTTCGTGGAAGAGCTTTCCGACATACCCGAGGGCGAGGTTGCAATCCTGTCCGCCCATGGCGCGCCCCGGCGCGTCTGGCGCGAGGGGCGTGATCGGGCGTTGACGCTGGTCGACGCGACCTGCCCCCTGGTTGCGAAGGTCCATCGCGAGGTGATCCGTCATCAGCGGGATGGCCGCCACATCGTGTTGATCGGCCATGCCGACCATCCCGAGATCATCGGAACGCTCGGCCAGATCCCGCCCGAGGGCGCAACCGTGGTCCACAGTGTCGCGCAGATAGCGGATCTTCCCCAGCCTTCCGACCATCCGATGGCCTATGCCATTCAGACGACCTATTCGGTCGAGGATGCGAGCCTGCTGGTAGAGGCGCTGCGGGTGCGCTTCAGCGATCTGGCCGAACCGCGCAGCAGCGATATTTGCTACGCCACCACGGCCCGACAGGCGGCTGTCCGGCACCTTGCAGGCACGGTCGACGCCATGCTGATCGTGGGAGAGGATTTCTCGTCCAATGCCTGCCGGCTCGCCGATACGGCGCGCGCCGCCGGATGCGCGTCGGTTCAACTCGTCGCGACCTGCGATGCGATCTGCTTTCAAAGTCTCGAAGGATGCGCCATCGTCGGCGTGTCCGCCGCCGCATCGACGCCAGCGGACAGCGTCGACCAGGTTCTTTCCGCCTTGGCCGGGAGATTCAGGCTCTCGATCAGCGAGATGGATGCGGAGGCGGAGTCGATGACCTTCAAGCGGGTGGCCGTTGTATGACGATCGAGATGTTGACCGACCAGGACCTGCCGGCCGCGATGCGGCAGATATCGGATTCTGTCGACGCGGTGTTCGCCGACATATTGGCGACCCCGCCCGGTGCGAGCGAGCGACTCTACGAAGCGATGCGCTATGCCGCGATCGGTGGCGGCAAGCGGATGCGGCCGCTGCTGGTGGCTGCCTCGGCGCGGTTGTTCGACGTCGCGCCGCAAAATGCACTCCTCGCCGGCGTTGCGGTCGAATGCGTCCATGTCCATTCGCTGGTCCATGACGACCTGCCATGCATGGATGACGACGATCTCCGCCGGGGCCGGCCGACGCTGCACAAGCGGTTCGACGAGGCGACGGCAGTGCTTGCGGGAGACGCGCTGCTGGCGCTCGCTTTCGGGCTCCTGGCGCGGCCCGAAACGCATGCCGATCCTCTGGTGCGTGCCGAACTGATTTCGACGCTCGCCTCCTCGGCTGGCGCGTCGGGAATGGCCAGCGGACAGATGATGGACATGGCCGCCGTCGATACGACGCTCGACAAGGACGCGGTCGTCCAGCTTCAGCAACTGAAGACCGGCGCGATGATCGGCTGGTGCGTGGGCGCAGGCGCGGCTCTCGGCGCGGCCGATGCCGACCAGCGTGCGGCGCTGTCGCACTACGCCCAATGTGTCAGCCTCGCCTTTCAGATCGCCGATGATCTGCTCGACGTCGAGGGCGATGAACGCACCGTGGGCAAGCGACTCCGCAAGGACGACGAACAAGGCAAGCAAACCCTCGTTCGCATGCTTGGACGCGACAGTGCGCGCAGCTATGCGAGCGACCTCATCGACCGCGCGGTATCCAGCCTCGAACCTTTCGGACCGTCGGCCGAGCTGTTGCGGTCGATCGCCCATTTCAGCATCCATCGGGATCGCTGACCGCTGCGTCGTTGCGGTCGCGGCAATGACGGCGCCCCTTTGCGACATTGAAATCGGCCGGGCACCGGTCATCACTCCCGCAGCGGCCATCTGGGCCGGCGAAGGCGAGGAGGATGAAGAGTGGCCGACACCGTGATCTGCTATCGGGACGGCGCGCTTCATCTGGAGAGATTGGCGCCGCCGACCCCGCGGGCGGGCGAGGTGCGCTATCATGTTTTGGCCTTTGCACTGAACCGATCCGAGCTGCTGTTCATGGACGACCGCCATTATGTCCCCCGCCGCGATGGCGTCCGTCTTGGCTATGAAGCCTGCGGCGTCGTCGATGCGGTTGGACCGGGCGTGACCGGCTTTGCCGTGGGCGACAGGGTGAGCTCGATCCCCTTCGCCAACGATACCTATGGGGTAAACGGCAGCTGGGCGGTGACGCCGGCGGAGTGGCTGGCGCCATGGCCTGCATCGCTCGATGCCGCCGAGGGCTGCAGCGCCTGGATGCAATATCTGACTGCCTATTTTCCGCTATTCGAACTCACCCCGGTCGAACCGGGCGAAGTCGTTCTCGTCTCGGCGGCATCGAGCAGTGCCGCCATCGGCGCCTGCCAGCTGGCCAGGAGTCGGGGCGCCCATGTGATCGGCCTGACGCGCCGGTCGACCAAGAGCGCGGGCTTGCTGGCCTTGGGCTATGACGCGGTGATCGCGACCGATGAGATCGAGGATCTGGCGCGCGCCATCCGGGACGCTGCGGGCGGCCGGCCCGTGCGGCTGTCCTATGATGCCGTCTGCGGCGACCTCGTTGCGCGCTACGCGTCGGCGCTCGCTCCCGGAGCGACGATCTATGCCTATGGCAATCTGTCGGGCGATTCCGAGGTCCGACTCCCGCTGATCGCGGGTGTACGCGGCGACCTGCGCCTGCACGCCTATTCGACGCCCAACTTCTCTCACGATCCGGTGCAACGGGCCCGCGCCGTAGCCGTGATCGCTCCGATGCTGGCGAGCGGCCGCCTCCGCCCCGTGATCGACCAGCGCTTCGCCTTCGCCGACTGGCGGGACGCCTATGTGCGCCTGCGCAGCGGCGAGCAAGTGGGGAAGGTCGTTGTCACTTTGTGAGCCGGCGGTCAGCGAAACTCCGCCAGATCATTCAGCAGAACGGAGGGATGGCGCATGCGCGGATCCCGAAGCGTATCGCGAAACGCGTCATGGTCCGGATGGGTGGGCATGAAGACCGCCCGGCTGGCATATTCGGCCGCGGAGAATGTTCCCCAATTGGTGAGGCGCGAAAAGCCGACATGGTCGGCACCGTGCCGAATGCCCAGATCCACGAAATCGGGCATCTCATGGAAATTCTCAGCCTGAACGGTGAACACGAACTCAAGCGCGTCGACTTCGCCGGCGGCGCGCAGACCTGCAGCGAAGGCCAGGTTGCGCTCCATCACGTCCCAGCGGGCGCCGCGGCGAATGCTTTCGTGGACCGGGCCGCTCGCGGCGTCGAGGCTGATGCGAAGGTGGGCGACACGACCGTGAAGTGCAGGAAAGCGCTCCCATTCGCGCGGGGTCAGTAGCATCGCGTTGGTCATGAGCAGGAAGCGGAGGTCGGGATAGGCTTCCGCGTCCAGGCGATGCATGAGATTGCGAAAATTCTTGCTGGCGAACGGGTCGCCGGACCCCGTGACGAACACCAGCTCGCAATGCTTGAGCATGGGAAGAATAGCCTCTTCCTGCAACCGATCGAACCGTGCTCTGCGCCGGGGACCGGCGGCTATGACCTCCGTGCGGCAACTCGGGCAGGAAAGATTACACGTCATGTCATAGGCAAGATTCACCCGGCGCGGACCGTGAGCCAGCAAGGTCTGCGTGTGCTCGACGATGCCAGCCATGACCGTCGATCTGGCCGCGACCTCGCTCTTGGCCGGCAACGTGTTTCCCGCGATCAAGGGGCAAGCGGTCTTGTTGCAGAAGCGATAGCTGCCGTCATGAATGCTGGTCCGGATCGCCTGCGCTGCGTCGGAATTCCAGACATCCTGCCACGATTCTTGAGCGGGATCGCCGACAGATTCCGGTAGCCAGCTGGCGCAGCAGAGATGACTTTTCCCGTCCAGAACATCGAGAACCTCGAACGGTGCAGCGCAGAACCGATCCGTCAGGTCGAACCTGGTGTCGCCGGGATGCTTGAGCGACTTCAGATAGAAATAGGCCCCCTGGACCAGCGTCGACTGGCTATGTGCGACCGCGATCGGCTCCAGCTTTTGCAGAGCCTCTTCCACATGCCCCTGGGCGGCAATGCAGACCGAATGAACTACGGCCCACATCTCGGTATAGAATTTCAGTTCGTTCGCTGTGTAGCTTTCGATCTCTGCCGTGAGCTGCGGAAAGCGCGACGTCACTGCGGGCATCGCAGCCCATATTTCAGGATGATCAAGACCATCCAGCAATTGCCCGAAGAGGAGTTCGATGACGCTGGTCGTATCCGGAAGGACCAGATAGCGAAGTTGCGCGGCGGCATTGCCGAATGCGAGGTTAGGCCGTAGGTGGGTGGCCCGGATGAGCAAGATATCCGCCTTGTCCCGCGCCCCCTCCGCAGCAAGCAGAGCGGCCGACAGCAGAACGATGGCATCACCGAGATGTGCAAGATCGTCCTCGTTTGTCATGCCATTTGCCATGCGCACGATTTCGAGCGCGATACGCGCTACGCGCGGCTGAAGCTCCAGGACTTCTATGAGCGGTTCTGGATTGGAGAGGTCGAGCTCCAGCATCTCCAGTCGTCGTACCAAGGCCTCGACGAGCAGCGATTTCTCATGGTCGTCTTCCAATATCAGTCGATTGAAATCTGATAGTGGCGAGGGGCCAGGGGATTGCCAGTCATCACTCCGAGCGTCGGACTCCCCACTGCCGTCCAGATCCAGAATGGGAATCGTAAAGGAATGATTTTCCATGGATTTTACTCGTGCAGGACCTTCCTTCGAGCTACGGAAACAGGGTTAATCACGGGTAAACGACACCCTCCAAGCAGGCTAATTGCGTCAAAATGGATGTGATTTCCGGAATTTGCGGTCTCTTGATCAGATACGCTTGCCGTTTCGCCCGTCGAGTGCCCTTGAGTCCCAAGAGGTAGCCGTGGCCTCCATTGCAAGGTCTTGAGCTGGCTTCCAAAACGCGCGACGCTGTCGGGCTGACCGGTTCGAGGAACGCCATGCTCAAGACATCCCTGCTCGCCCTGTTTGCGGGTGCCTCCATTTTTGCCGCACCGCTTCTCGCGCAGGACGCGGGGGGCGGAGGCGTCGCCTCCCGCTTCGAAGGGCGCGACATATTCGCGTTGCAGGTCGCGGCGGATCCGCAGATCAGCCCCGATGGCCGCAGCGTCGCCTATGTGCGGCGGCAGGGCGACATCATGACCGATCGCCAGAAGGGCTCGATCTGGCTCGTCGACGTCGCCAGCGGTCGGCAACGGCCGCTGGTCGAGGGGGCGAGCCAGCCGCGCTGGTCGCCAGACGGACGGCGGCTGGCCTATGTCGCGGCCGATGCGAAGGGCAATGCCCAGCTGTTCGTCCGCTGGATCGCCGAGGACGCCACCGTCCGCGTGACAGGACTGCCTGACAGCCCCAGCGCCATCACATGGTCACCCGACGGCAAGAGCATCGCCTATGTCATGCGCGTCCCGGGCGAGCCGATGAAGCTCGGCAAGGCGCCCGACAAGCCCGAGGGCGCCGACTGGGCCAAGCCGCTCGAGGTGATCGATCGGATCGACTATCGCAGCGATGGCGGCGGCTATGTCGAGCCGGGCTATGATCATGTCTTCCTCGTCGCAGCGGACGGCGGCCCGTCGCGCCAGCTGACCAGCGGCGACTATCAGCATGGCGGGCCGCTGTCGTGGTCGCCCGACGGCCGGTCGCTGCTGTTCAGCGCGGTGCGCAAGCCCGACTGGCAGCGCGAGGTGTTCGACCCCGAAATCTACGCGCTCGACCTTGCCAGCGGTGCGATCCGCGCGCTGACCGATCGGCGGGGCCCCGATATCGCACCGGTGGTCTCGCCCGACGGCGCCAGGATCGCCTATCTCGGCTATGACGACCGTCGTCTCTCCTATCAGAACACGTTGCTCTACGTGATGAACCGCGACGGCAGTGGCGTGCGGGCAATCACGGCTGGGCTCGATCGCAGCATCGACCGGGTCGAATGGGCCGCCGACGGCCGCTCGCTCTATGCCCAATATGACGAGCGCGGCGTCAACCGGGTCGCGCGGATCACGCTCGACGGCAAGGTCTCCGAACTGGCGACGGGCCTGACCGGCACCGGCTTCGACCGGCCTTATAGCGGCGGCGACTTCTCGGTCTCGCGCAATGGGGTCATCGCCTTCACCAGCGGTTCGGCGCTGCGCCCGGCCGACCTGTCCGTCGTGTCCGGCGGCAAGGCGCGCCGGCTGACCGCGCTCAACGACGACTTCCTGGCGCATAAGAGCCTCGGACAGGTTCGCGAACTGGCGGTGAAGGCGCCGGACGGCCGCGAAGAGCCGGCCTGGCTAGTGACACCGCCCGGCTATCAGGCAGGGCAGAAGGTGCCGCTGGTCCTGGAAATCCATGGTGGACCGCACACCGCCTATGGCCCGCATTTCTCGACCGACGACCAGCTCTATGCGGCGGCCGGCTATGCGGTACTCTACACCAATCCGCGCGGGTCGACTTCCTATGGCGAGCAGTTTGCGCAACTGATCCACCACAAATATCCGGGCGATGACTATGGCGACCTGATGGCGGCGGTCGATGCGGCGATCGCGGCGGGCGTTGCCGATCCCGACAATCTGTTCGTGACGGGCGGATCGGGTGGCGGCGTGCTGACCAGCTGGATCGTGGGCAAGACCGACCGCTTCCGCGGCGCCGCGACCCAGAAGCCGGTGATCAACTGGGTTAGCGAGGCGCTGACGATGGACAATACGCTGTTCACGTCGCGCTACTGGTTCCCCAAGCTGCCCTGGGAGGATCCGATGGGCTATTGGAGCCGCTCGCCGCTCAGCCTGGTCGGCAATGTGAAGACCCCCACGCTGGTGGTGGTGGGCAGCGAGGATTATCGCACGCCGGTCAGCGAGTCCGAGCAATATTATGCCGCGCTCCAGATACAGGGTGTTCCGACCGCACTGGTGAAGGTGCCGGGGGCGAGCCATGGCGGAATCGCGGCGCGTCCCTCGCAGTCGGCGGCGAAGGCGGCGGCGATCATCGCCTGGTTCGACCGCTATCGCACGGGAACCAAGACCAAGACCGCCCCCTGACCGCTCGGACATAGGCCGTTCAGCCTAGTCGAAGCGGACGATGCCCGACCCCGGCGGGCTCGTTATGCCCAAGTCACATATGGGAGAGGATCGGCAAGCGGCCTGGCTTCGGGCCGATCCGACCCCGTTAGAGAAAAGGACAGGGTCGACATGGCAAAGGCGTTGCGGTTCGTGGTCATCGGTGCGGGGATGTCGGGCATCCTCGCGGCCATCAAGCTGAAGGAACAGGGGCAGAAGGACGTCACCGTCTATGAGAAGGGGGCGACGATCGGCGGCACCTGGCGCGAGAACCGCTACCCCGGCCTGACCTGTGACGTGCCGGCGCATTGCTATACCTACAGCTTCGCGCCGCATGCCGACTGGAGCGCCTTTTACGCTCCCGGCCCCGAGATAAAGAACTATTTCGAGAAGGTGATCGACGATTTCGGCGTGCGCGACCTGATCCAGCTCGAGCGCGAAGTGACCGAATGCATCTGGCGCGACGGCCGCTGGCACCTGCGGCTGGCCGACGGAAGCGCCGACGCGGCCGATATCGTGATCGCCGCCTCGGGCGTGCTCCACCATATCAACATGCCCGAGATCGAAGGCATGGCGGACTTCCAGGGCGCACTATTCCACTCTGCGCGCTGGGATGACAGCGTGGCGCTCGACGGGCAGCGGATCGGCGTCATCGGCAATGGCTCCACCGGCGTCCAGATCGTCACGGCACTGTCGACCCGCGCGGCGAAGCTTGTCCATTTCCAACGCTCGCCACAGTGGATCATGCCCGTCCAGCAATTCCCCTATAGCGACGAGGACCGCGCCGCCTTCCGCAGCGACGTCGCGAAGATCGATGCGATCCGCTATGGCGACGACTATTGGAACGGCGTGCGGCGCTTCAACAAGGGGCTGGTCGATCCCGATTCCGAAGCGATGCGCGAGATCGAGGAGCTGTGCCGCCAGAATCTCGAGAATAATGTCCATGATCCTGTGCTGCGAGAGAAGCTGCGGCCGAACTATCGCGCTGCGTGCAAGCGCCTGATCTACTCCTGGAACTATTATGAGGCAGCGCAGCGGCCGGCGGTCGAGATCGAGACCGGCAAGATCGACCGCATCACCGCGACCGGCATACGCATGGCGAATGGCACCGAACATGCGCTCGACGTGATCGTGATGGCGACAGGCTTTCGCGCCGACCGCTTCATTCGTCCCACCGTCGTGCTGGGCGAAGATGGTGCCGATCTCGACGAGCTTTGGCGCGAACGACCCACCGCCCATTATGCCGTCACTCTGCCGGGTTTCCCCAATTTCTTCATGCTCAATGGACCAACCGGGCCTGTCGGCAATTTCTCGCTGATCGACATTGCGGAGCGGCAATGGGGCTATATCGCCCAGCTGATCGCACCGATCGTCGAAGGGGAGGCCAAGGCCGTCGCGCCGACGCGTGAGGCCCATGCCGATTATGACCGCCGCCGGGCCGACGCCGCCCGCAACACGATCTTCGGATCGGGCTGCACCAGCTGGTATCTCGACAAGAATGGCGTGCCGCTGACCTGGCCGTGGAGCTACGATGCCTTCGCCGAGGCGATGAGTGCGCCGAAGCGCGAGGAATATAGCTGGGCCTGAGGCTGAAACCGGGCGTCCGCGGACAAGGCGGGCGCCCGCTTCACCATTTGAAGCGCTGGACGATGCCCCGGCGGCGCCCGGCCAGCTGCTCGCGCCGTTCCTCTGCTCCGATCCGCTGCATGCCGGCGGGTAGATGATCGAACAGCTCGCCGCGCTTGACCTGCTGGCAGGTGGGAACAGGATACTGGTCGGCGATCATCCAGCGATAGGTGACATAGCCTTCGCTATGCCCTGACGGGTCGAGCCAGTTGGGGACGCCCGGATCGTCATGGCTGACGACCACGATCAGTTCGCCATCCTCCTCCAGCGCGGCATAGTGGCAGTTGGTGTTGGCGAGGCGATAGCGATAGTCCATCGTCTCCCACCAGTAATTGCCGAACTCGACCGCCCAGTAGCGCGCTTCGGGTGGGCGGACACGGATGATGAGAGCCTCATCCTCGGGCAGCATCCAGTAGCAGATCAGCGGCTCGCCCCCCGGGGTCGCGTCGATCTTGTTGTCGTCGAGCTGGCGATAGGAGAGGAAGCGGTTGGGCTGGACCTTCCATTTGTCGATCATGTCGGCCCAATAGGTCACCGACCAGTGGAGCCAGTGCGCAGCGGCAGCCAGGCCGTCGGCGACCGTCTCTGGCGTCAGCTGGGGCGGGGCGCCGTCGCCGGTGATGCGGTCGATGCGCGCCTCCATGGGCTTCTCGCCTTCCCAGTCGGCAAAGAACTGCCGGAAGGTCAGGCGGAAGGTGTCGGGCGTGGTGCGGATCCAGTTGCCGGGGCGCTCGTCCGGCCCGACCCAAAGCTCGAAATTGCCGTCCTCGTCGACCTCGAGATCGTCTCCGAACAGGACCGAGGGCACCGCTCCGCCCCAGGGCGTGGCGCCGCGCTCGACCACGGTGACGCTGAAATAGCGCGCGTTCCCGCGCTTGCCGCTCACCCGGTAGGTGTCGGTGCCGTTGATCGGGGCACCGACATAGAGGGCGTCCGTGTTGTCCCCACCCTGTTTCCGCATCGGATCGAAATAATGCATGATCTCGGGGTGGAGCGGGTCCTTGTTCTCCAGCTCGAAGGCGAGTGCGAGGCCGATGTTGCGCGACAGCAGCCGGATCGCCGCGGCGCGGTCGACCGGATTGGACGATGCGGTCTCGCGGAAACTGATCTCCCCGGCGCGCTTCAGCGAGTCGCAGAAATCATTCCACGCATTGCGCAGCAGCAGGTCATGGTCCGTGGTCATCGGCATGGTCCTTTCCCGGACGGTTGGTGGGCGGCGCTCAGGCTTCGCTCGGTACGTCGAAATAGCTCTGGTAACGGTGGAACAGCTGCCGGGTCCGGTCCTGCTGGTCGACCTGATAGGCGTGCGCGCCGAACTTCCCCTTGGGCTTGTGGGCGAGATAGTCGGCCACGGCCGAACGCGCCTGATCGGTGAAGGGGAAGCCGATCTTCGCGTAGAGCTTTTCGAGCGCATCGACGGGCGAGTCGATCAGATCGGCATAGTTCGAATGGACGATCTGGTCCGCGGGGATCGCGCCCTGTTCGATCCAGTCGATCATCTGTTCCAGACGTGCTGCGGTGCCTTCGGGTGTCAGCAGTTCCTCGAAGGCTCGCGCGTCGAATGCTTTGTCGCTGCGCATCCAGTAGATGGTGCCGAGCAGGTTCGTGACTGATCCTTGCGCCTTCACGGGATCGCGGTGTGTGACGATGACGCGGGCGTCGGGAAAGACGTCGAACAGCGTCGGCAGGAAGCTCTGATGCTCGGGTGCCTTGAGCAGCCAATGGTCACGCGGGTTGCGCCATTGCAGCAGCTTCAGCAGCCGGCGGTAATAGGCATAGACGGGCGTCTGGTCCGCCCCGAACAGCCAGTTCACATAGGTCGGCACCTGGAAGGCGGCGGCGAGGTGCTGCGACCGGAAGGTCAGCCGGAAGGCGACCCCGCACTCGTTCGGGATCCAGGCGCCCATTTCGTGCATCGCCTGATAGGTCGGCGCGACCCGGCCCATCTGCGTGATCATGTCATGCGCGCGCGGCACGCGTGGATCGGTACGATAGGTGGCTGCCTCGGGGGGCGGGCAGGGGAGGACGAACTCCCAGTTCGCGGGTGCGAGGAACTGCTTGTCCTGCGCCAGCAGCTCGAACAGGATCGAGGTGCCCGACCGGGGGAGCCCGGTCACGAAGACCGGTTTGTCGATCACCTCGTCCTCGATCTCTGGATGTTGGCGATAGGCCTCCTCGACCTGCAGCCTGACCTCCAGGAAATGCAGCAGCTCCTGCCGGGTCCAGAGCCGGCCGAACAGGTGGAGCTCGGCCTCCTCGTTGATCGCCTTGACCATGATTTCGAGCGGTTCGCGCCAGTCGTCGCTGCCGAAATCGCTGAGGCCGGTGCGAGCGCTCGCCGTTGCGATCAGTTCCTTCGCGTCGAGCGGCGCCACGCTGTCCGCGTCCCAGGCGGCGGTCTCGGCGAGGAACTGCGCGAGCCATTCCGGGCGTGGGGGCGGTGCCCAGCTGGAGATCGGTGACCCGTCCTTCTCGCTCATCCTCATCCTCCGTTCGATCGGGGCGATGCGCGCGCCTCCGTCTGTCCGTTTCTTCCGGTGATAGGACCATGCGGGGGTGGAAGAGGATAGGGTCTTCCTTCATAGAGAATAGGGTTTTCGTTCGGGGGCGTGGGATGATCGAGGGCGGCAGGCCTGTGTCCGAACTGCTCAAGCTGCTGCAGAAGATATCGCGTATCGGGGGCGAGCCGGCCGACCTGCTGCGCAAGGCCGGGGCTGGCTTCCTGCCCGCCGATCTTGAAAATGGCCGGGTCACCGCGATCGACCGGCGCCTGCTGGTCGCCATCTATCGCGAAGCGATCGTCACCATAGGCTGGCATTCGAGCCGGCTGGACCGCAAACCGCAGATGCACCCCGATGAGTTCCGGCTGATGTGCCATTGCGTCATCACCTGCCGCAAGCTCGAAGAGGTGATCGAACGGCAGGCCGCCTTTTTCCGGACGCGGCTGGAGAAGATCTCGACCATCCGACTTGAGCGGGGCGACGGGACGGCGCACATCCTGGTCGACACGCTGCGACGGCGGACCAACCTCAGCAGCTTCCTGTCCGATCTGGCCGGCATGTCGATGTTCTGCCGTCTCTATGGCTGGCTGCTCGGAACCGGCGAACATGTCTTCTCGGTCGGCTTGGCCTATGATGAACGCTATGCCGCCGAAGCGGTGTCCGACTTCTTCTCGGGCGAGCTGGCCTTCGGTTGCGCGGTCAACCGCATCTCCTTGCCCGCCCATATGCTGTCGATGCCGATCGTGCGCACGCCGGACGACCTCGACCGGCTGCTGGTCGATTTTCCCTTCGATTTCCTGGCCGCCTCGCCCGACAGCCTGGCCCTGCCCGATCGCGTGCGGACGCTCTACGCGATGGCGCTGGCGCGCGAAGGGCGGTTGCCCACGCTCGAGCAGCTGGCGGAGATGACGGGGCGAAGCCAGAGCAGCTTGCGCCGCCACCTGGCGGAGGCCGGTTGTTCGGTACGAATGTTACGCGAAAAGGCGCAGCGCGGCTTGGCCACCGAAGCCCTCGCCGTTGGCAGCCGGTCGATCGACGAGATCGCGCTGCGGTCGGGCTTTCGCGATACGGGAAGCTTTCGGGCGGCCTTCCGGCGGTGGACCGGCCTCTCGCCTGCCGCCTATCGACGGGCGCGGCGCGACAGCGGGGAGACATTAGGATCGAATGGGGAAACGCTTTCGTAACAGGGTGTCTGGCAAGGAGGGGGCTCCGCACCCGAGCAAGAGCCCCCTTTTATGAACATCCTGCGCGCCTCTCTGGCCGTCCTGTCCCTGATGTTTGCTGCACAGCCCGCGCTGGCCGAGACTGCCCATGACGAGCAAGCCTGGGTAAATCTCACGCTGATGGGATCGCTCAAGGGCAAGGTCGTCTATTTCGCCGAGGTGCAGCCGCGCTTCGGCGACGGCGTAAGCCGGCTCGACCAGTTGTTGCTGCGCCCGGCGATCGGCGTGAAGCTGTCGCCGACGATGACCCTGTACCAGGGCTATGCTCGCGTGATCACCAAGCGCGAAGGTGCGCGCGACCTGCGCGAGCATCGCAGCTTCCAGCAGCTCAGCTGGGTCATGGGGAAGCCCTGGGGCGGGGAGATCTCCACCCGCACCCGGCTGGAGCAGCGCTGGCGTGCCGATGGCGACGATGTCGGGCACCGGCTGCGCGAAATGGTCAGGCTCGAAGTCCCCGTCGCCAGTAACGGGCTGGCTGCGCTCGGCTATGCCGAAGGCTTTCTGGCGCTCAACGATACCGATTGGGGCGCCCGATCGGGTTTCGACCAGTTGCGGAGCTTCATCGGCGCGGAGATTCCGGTCGTGGGCAAGACGACGATCGAACTGGGCTATCTGAATCAGCTGGTCAACCAGACCGGCGGCCGCCGCCGGATGAACCACGTCCTGTCCTTCTCGCTGTTCGCGCGCCTGTAAGGATCAGGTGGACGGCAGCGGCAGCGCGGTCGTCGACTTGATCTCCGACAGGGCTGCGATCGAATTGATCTCCTGCACGCCCTGCAGCCGGCTGAGCTTGTCGAAGAAGAAGCGCTCATAGGCGTCGATGTCGGCGGCAACGATGCGCAGCAGGAAATCGACCGGACCCATCAGAACGAAGGCTTCTAGCACTTCCGGGAATTCGCGGATCGCGGCGGTGAACTCGTCGAGATGCTGGCGGCCATGGGCGTTGAGTTTGACCTGCGCGAAGATCTGCGCGTTGAGTCCGATCTTCCGGCGATCGACGAGCGCGACCTGCCGAGCGATGACGCCGCTTTCGCGCAGCCGCTGGATGCGCCGCCAGCAGGGCGTCGTCGAGAGGCCGACCTTCTCCGCGATCTCGGCCGCGGAGAGCGAGCAGTCCTGCTGGAGCAGCGCGAGGATCTTGCGTTCGTAGGAGTCGAGTTTCATTGCAAAAACATACTCGGAAAACCACTCTGTAAGAAACATCATTCTCATATTGATCGAGATGATCGGTGATTGAGACGAATATTCCGGCGGGCTTAGGTTAATAGCTGCATCGTTACAGACCTGACGGGAACCGCCATGAGCCTTGCCACCCATTCGCCTTCGCTGGCCGACCATCGCTCACGCATAGCCCTTGAGGCCGAGGTCGATCTCGGCGTAACGGGCCGGCTGCTTGACCTGCTCGTCGCTTATGATCGCCTGCCGCAGACGATGAACCTGCGCCGCGAGGGCCGGACGATGACGGTGACGATGGAGATGCCGAGCGGTGTCGAGGCAGGCGCGGGCCTGCTGGCCCTGATGCGGGGGATACCGGGTGTCAGGACCGCGGGATCGATCGCCGACGCCTCCTGACCGGCTGGAGGCGGTCACGGCAGGGCCACGCCACGCGGTGCTGGACAAAGGATAATGTCGAAGCGCGGCGGAGGGTGCTGGATGAACGGCCTGCAGCTGCCTATGGACGGCCTATGGACGCCCCGCCGACCGCCGCGAACGCACCCGATGCGCTGACAACCCTGCGTGCCCTTCTGCAAGGCCAGCGGCGCGTTGGGGCCGTCGTCGGCCTGTCCGTCGTGTCGAGCCTGACCGAGGGCGTCGGCCTGCTGATCATGGTGCCGCTGCTGCTGTCGCTCGAAGCGGGCGACGGGCGCGCCGACCGCTATCTGGACATGCTGGGCCTGTCGAAGCCGCAGTTCGTTATCCTCGCGCTCGGGCTCGGCTTCCTGCTGGTTCTCCTGCGCGTCGTCATCAATCTGGTGCTGAGCGTGCAGCGACGTCATCTTGAACAGGATGTAGTCGACGGACTCAGGATGCGCATCTTCAGGGCTCTGGGGCGTGCGGAATGGCGCTGGCTGTCGCAACGGCGCGGCGCCGACCATGTCGCCGCCATGTCTACCCAGCTCGGCCGCATCAGCAGCGGTCTCTATTCCGCGATCAGGGTGATGGGTCTGCTGGTATCGATCGCGGTCAATCTTACCGTGGCTGTCCTCATCTCCTGGCAGACGGCGCTTGCGGCGATCCTGGCGGGGGGGCTGATTGCGGCGATCTTCCGCCAGCAGCGGGGCCGGGTCGCGCGGCTGGCGCAACAGGTGACGCCGCTGTCCAACCATGTCCATCGCCTGGGACAGGAAGGGGTCACCCAGCTCCGCCTCAACCGGCTGCTTCACCGGCAACCGGCCGCGGAAGCCGAGCTCGGGGCGGCGGTGCAGCGTCTGCGCGACGTCCAGATCGGCCATGGACGCGATGTCGCGCTGATCGGCGGTGTTGCGCAGCTGGTGACCGCGCTGGTCGCGGTCGCGCTGGTGGCCTTCGGCTATGCGCTGGTCGGACTGCCGATCGGCATGCTCCTGCCGCTGCTCGTGGCCATCGTTCGGATCGGCCCGATGATCGGCGGTGCGCAGGACAGCTGGAACATCTGGGTCCACGCGGCGCCGACCGTCGATGCCGTCCAACAGCTGGTCGAGGAGATCGATGCGGTCGCCGAGCCGGCGATCGATCCCGGTGCCCCCCGTATCGGGCTGGAGCGGGACATCGGCCTGTCGCAGGTGGCACTGCGCTACCCGGGCCGGGATCGGCCGGCCCTCGCCAATGTCGATTGCCGGATCGAGGCGCGCAGCACGACGGCTGTCATCGGGCCGTCAGGCAGCGGCAAGAGCACCTTTGCCGATCTGATCACGGGCCTGCTCTCCCCCGATGAAGGGCATCTGGAGGTCGATGGGCGGATCATCGCCGGGAGCGAGCGGATCGCCTGGCGACGATCGGTCGCCTATGTCGACCAGCATTCCATGCTGTTCAATGCGACGGTGCGGGAGAATCTCTTGGCCGCCGTTCCGGATGCGAGCGAGGAGCAGATGCTGGCCGCGCTCGAGGCCGCTTCGGCGCAGTTCGTCCACAGCCTGCCGGCCGGACTCGACACTGCGATCGGCGACGATGGCGTGCGCCTGTCGGGGGGCGAGCGGCAGCGCCTCGCGCTGGCGCGTGCCTTGCTCGATCGCCCGGCTCTGCTGCTGCTCGACGAGGCGACGAGCGCGCTTGATGCGGCCAACCAGGCCGCCATCGCGGATGCGATCGCTGCGCTGCACGGCCGTATGACGATCGTGTCGATCAGTCATGGCGGCTGGCTGCTCGATCGCGCCGACCATATACTCCGAATCGAAGATGGCCGACTGACGGTCGAACGCTGAGCTTCCCGCTTGTCAGGCACGGGGATTGCGTGCAGCCTTTGATCGGGAGCTTCGCCGTCAGGACGGGGCCCGATGGGGAGGCCAGCCTGATGGCGCCACGAGAGATAGGCATCTGCCTCGCGCGGATCAGGCCGTCAGCTATGGCCGCCCATTGGGGCGAGCGACCTTCCTCCCTTCCACGACTTTCAGGGATGAGGCTCCGCGATGCTCGATAACGTCCATCGTCTGACGAACCACCGGCGTCCCGGGCCGGGGCGGCCACGCCGGGAGGAGATCGACGCGCGCAACGCCGAGCTTCTCGACCATGCGCTGGCGCTGTTCCTCGACCACGGGTTCGAGCGGACGACGATCGAGGGAATCGCGGCTTCGGTCGGCATGGCGAAGCGCACCGTCTATGCGCGCTATCGCGACAAGGAGGGGCTGTTCAAGGCAGCGCTGCAGCGAGCGATCGATGACTGGGCGGTCCCCATCGAACGCTTTCGCGCGTTGGAACGCGACGATGTCGAGCATTGCCTTCAGGATATTGCCCGTCTTCTTGTCACCAACCTGCTCAGTTCGAGGGGCTTGCGGCTGATGCGCCTTGTGAACTGCGAATCCTATCATCTCCCTGAAATCGGTCGCTACGCCTATCAACGCGGGACGCAGCGCACGATCGTCTATCTGGCCGACCTCTTCCGTCGCCGTTGGGCCGGTAGCGGTTTCGATGCGGACGAGGCCGAAGACGCAGCAGCCGCCTTTCTCAACCTCGTCGTGGGCGGTCCGGCGCGCACCACCGCGATGGGGATCGGCCTTCTCGATGCGGACCTGGAGCGACAGACCCAGTTTCGCGTACGCACCTTCGTGCGCGGCGCCTTTCCGCTCGCTGCGGCGAGGCAGGACGCTCTCGCCTAGCCCGAGGGCGTTCTTTCGGCCGAGGAGACGGCATCGGCCGCCCGCAGCGCAGCAATGATCTTCATCAGATGCTGGAGATCGTCGACTTCCACGGTGACGTCATAGGTGTGGAAGGCGGCGTCGCGGTGCGACAGCGTCAGGTTGACGATATTGGCGTGGTAGGTGCCCAATATGCCCGACATGACCCCCAGTGCGCCGGGCTCGTTCTTGACGATCACGTTCAGCCGCGCGCTGGCGCCGTCCGATCCGTCGCCCCAGGCGAGGTCCACCCAGTTCGTTTCGTCGCTTTCGGCCAGGACGCGGCAGTCGATCGTGTGCACCTGCACCGGTTGATCGGGCTGACGCACGCCGATGATGCGGTCGCCGGGCACCGGGTTGCAGCATTTCGCAAGCTGGAAAGCGACCCCGGGGGTCAGGCCTTTCATCGAGATCGCATCCCGCTGGACGGGTTCGCGGCGCTTGACGCCGGCCTTCTCGGCGCTGCCCGGCATCAGCGCGTCCATCACCGAGGCATCGTCGACGAGCCTGCGGGCGATCGCCTCCATCAGCGAGTCTTCGTCGGGCAGTTTGAGCCGCTTGAGCGCGTCGGTCATCGCGTCGGTGCCCAATGCCGCGGGCAGCCGCCGAACGATCTCGTCGTAGAATTTCCGACCGAGGGTGATCGTTTCGTCGCGCTCCTTCTGCCGCACGAAGCGGCGGATCGAGGCGCGCGCCTTGCCGGTATAGGCGAAGGCGAGCCACTCCACCTGGGGCTCCTGCGCCTTGGACCGCAAGATCTGCACCTGGTCGCCATTTTCGATGGGGGTCCTCAGCGGGACCACGCGACCGTTCACCTTGGCGCCGACCGTCGTGTCGCCGACGTCCGTGTGGACGGCATAAGCAAAGTCGATCGCCGTCGAGCCCTTGGGCAACTGGATGAGCTCACCGGTGGGACTGAAGGCGAAGATGCGATCCTGGTACATCGCCATCTTCGTATGCTCGAGCAGTTCCTCGGGATTACCCGCATGTTCCAGGATGTCGACGAGGTCCCGGATCCAGCTGTGGTTGCCGTTGGGATCGGTCTGCTTGCCCTGCTTATAGGCCCAGTGCGCGGCAAGGCCGAACTCCGCCTCCGCGTGCATCTCCTCCGTGCGGATCTGCACCTCGATCCGCATCTTTTCCGAATGGATGATCGAGGTGTGCAGCGAGCGATAGCCGTTGCGCTTGGGCGTCGAGATATAGTCCTTAAACCGTCCGGGAACCATCGGCCAGCGGCGGTGCAGGACGCCGAGCGTCTTGTAGCAATCCTCGATGTCCTTGACGATCACACGAAAGGCCATGACGTCGGACAGCTGTTCGAAGCTGATGTGCCGCTCGGCCATCTTGCGCCAGATCGAATAGGGATGCTTCTCGCGGCCCTGAATGTCGGCCTGGATCCCCGCGCGGCCGAGCTGGAGCCGCAGCCCCGAGCTGATCCGCGAGATCAGGTCGCCGCCACCTTCGTTGAGCTGCTTGAGCCGCTTCGTGATCGAATCATAGGCGTCGGGTTCGAGTTGCTGGAAGGCCAGCGTCTGCATCTCGCGCATGAACTCGTACATGCCGATCCGCTCGGCGAGCGGCGCGTAGATGTCCATCGTCTCGCGGGCGATGCGGCGACGCTTCTGCTCCGATGCGATGTGATGCAGCGTGCGCATATTGTGCAGGCGGTCCGCCAGCTTGACCAGCAGCACGCGGATATCGCTCGACATCGCCAGCAGGAATTTGCGCAGATTCTCTGCGGCGCGCTCATTCTCCGTCTGGGCCTCGATCTTCGACAGCTTCGTGACGCCGTCGACCAGCCGCGCGACCGATGCACCGAAGGTCTTCTCGATCTGCTCCGGGGTCGCGACCGTATCTTCGATCGTGTCGTGCAGGATCGCCGTCGCGATCGTCTCGTCGTCGAGTTGCAGATCGGTCAAAATGCCGGCCACCTCGATCGGGTGGCTGAAATAAGGATCGCCGCTGGCCCGCTTCTGGCTGCCATGCGCCTGCATCGAAAAGACATAGGCCCGATTGAGGAGGGCCTCGTCGGCGTCCGGGTCGTAGCTCAGGACCCGGTCTACAAGTTCATATTGTCTCAGCACATAACCATGATTGGGGTGCCGCCGGGCATGATGCAACTGCGAAAAGATCGATTCCGCGTCGGGCGGGCCCGTTGCGTGTCACAAATGCACCACATGCGAAACGGCCCGCCTGCCGTGGGGCAAGCGGGCCGCATCATCATCGCAGCAGATACGACCTATCAGTCGTAGTCGCCGCCGATATTCTGGTTGCGCGGCGGGGCTGCTGCCGTCAGGCGCAGCGCTTCGGCCGAAGCCGCGAGCGAGCCGATCTCGTCCGGAGCGTCATCGTCGTCCACGCGCACGCGCTGGAGCGAAGAAACGACCGCCTCGTGCAGGTCGGGCGGGGTGACGGTCTGTTCTGCGATCTCGCGCAGCGCGACCACCGGGTTCTTGTCGCGGTCGCGGTCGACCGTCAGTTCGGCGCCGCCCGAAATCTGGCGGGCGCGCTGAGCTGCAAGCAGCACCAGGTCGAACCGGTTGGGAATCTTGTCGACGCAATCCTCGACTGTAACGCGCGCCATGGAACGCTCCGTTCTAACTCGTAATTCGGAAAGAGGGCGCGGCTAACAGGCGCCGCCGCGAATGTAAAGGAAAATGCCCTGTCAGGGATGTGGCCGATCAGGTCAGGCGTCAGGTCTCGAGTGGCTTTCGCGCCTTGAGGATGTGGCAGGGCGGGATGTTGAGCCATTCGAAGGCGCGATCGACGCGCGGGAAATGCGGGGCCAGCAGCCGCAGTGCATAGGGCGAATATTGGTAGATGAGAAAGCTGCCACCCGGGCTGAGCGCTTCGAAGGTCTGCTCGGCGATTCGCGCGCCGACGCCGGCTGGCAATGTGGAGAAGGGAAGGCCGGAAAGCACATAGTCCGCGCTGTCGAATCCGTGGGCGGTAATGATATCCCCGACGTCGGCGGCCGATCCGTGCACCGCGATAAAGCGGCTGTCGGTATAGCGCCGTCGCAGATAGTCGATGAATGCCGGGTTGGTGTCGATGACGAGGAGCGTCGCCTCTGGCGCAAGGCGTTCGAGGATGGTGTCGCAGAAGGTCCCGACACCCGGCCCATATTCGACGAAAAGCCGAGTCTCGTCCCAGCGCACGTCGGACAACATGGCCTCGATCGTTCGTCGGGACGATGGAATGATCGAGCCGATCATGGCCGGATGTCGCAGGAATTCGCGGAAGAACAGCGCCATTGGGCTGGCCGTCTTTCGCGCGGAGCGGGAGGTCACGCCGCCGTCCAGCGATCGTTCGGCCATCAAATCACCCATGTTCGTCCCATCGGATCTGTCTTTGCACGTTCCGTCGCAAAAGCCGCCGCGCATGGCAAGCGATGCCGACTATGGAAACGACAGGACGCCTCAGAGAGGGCGCAGGTTGCAGGGAGAATAGGGCTGAGCAAAAAAAAGGCCGGCAGCCCGAAGGCGCCGGCCGTAAAGTTTTAGGAGAGGATGCCTGAAAGGCCCGTCCTTATTGCGATGCGGCATAAAATCTCGCAAGTGCGAAATTGGGAGGGTGGATTGCAACTTCTGCAATCTTGAATCTCCCGCCATTGCTGCCATAAGATGTTTCCACGCCGTTGCTGAGCGCACGGATTGCATTTTGCATCGCAATGCAAGGCGGCGGAATGAAAGGGTCGCATGCGCAGACTGCCCCCGCTGACCGCCATAGAGGCGTTCGTTCAGGTCGCCCGCCTGGGCTCGGTCAAGGCCGCAGCCGAGGAACTGGCGCTGTCCTCGCCCGCGCTGAGCCGCCGGGTGCAGGCGCTGGAGCGCTTCATGGGCCGTAGCCTGTTCGAGCGCCGCCACCAGGCGATGATATTGTCCGCCGAGGGCGAGAAGTTGCTGTCGCGCATCGCGCCCGCTCTCGACCAGCTCACCCTGGCGATCGATGCCAGCTCCGGCGAAACCGAACTTGTGCGGCTACGCCTGGGAGTCATGCCCCTGTTCGCGTCGCAGCGCCTGATGGGGCGCCTGCCCGAATTGCGCGGACGGCATCCCGAACTGCACATCGACATCGATACGGGCAGCCATGCTCTGGCGCGGCTGGGGGAGGGCGTCGACGCTGCGATCGTGCTGGCGCGCGACGTCGATTCCAGCCTCTATTCGCGACGGATCGACCGGGACACGGTGGTCGGGATCGTTAACCGCTCTTTGCTGACGGGGCGCTACCCGGTCGGCAAAGTCGACGATCTCGCTCGTCTCACGATCTTTTTGCACCGCGACATGCCCGAGCTCTTCACCATCTGGCGGGAAGCGCTGGGGCGGCCGGATCTGGAGCCGGCCGCGGTCGACGTGTTCGATTCCGGACAGCTGATGCTCGATGCGGCGGCGCAGGGGCTGGGCGTGGCATTCATGCTCCGCAGCCATCTCGAAGATGCGCATGACGACCGGCTCACCCATATCTTCGATGAGTCGATCGACAGCCCCTACGGCTATTTCTTCGCTTGTCGCCGCCCGGCGCTCTCGACGCGCGCCGTGCGGATTTTCCACGACTGGCTTTTCGAGACGATCTCGACCGTCTGACACAGCCAAATGAAAAATGCCTCCCCGGCGTGAACCGGAGAGGCATTTCCAAGCTGTGCTTGCAGATCAGGCGTCGGCGGCGATGCGCGCCTTGACGATCTTGCCGGGCGTGCGCGGCGGCTCGCCCTTGGGCAGCGCGTCGACATGCTCCATGCCCGACTCGACGATGCCCCAAACGGTGTACTGGCCGTCGAGGAAGCGTGCGTCGTCGAAGCAGATGAAGAACTGGCTGTTGGCGCTGTTCGGGTTGGCGCTGCGTGCCATCGAGCAGACACCGCGGACATGCGGCTCGCGATTGAACTCGGCCTTCAGGTTCGGCTTGTCCGAGCCGCCCATGCCGGTGCCGGTCGGATCGCCGCCCTGCGCCATGAAGCCATCGATCACGCGGTGGAAGACCACGCCGTCGTAGAAACCTTCGCGGGTCAGTTCCTTGATATGGGCAACATGACCGGGAGCGAGGTCGGGGCGCAGGTTGATGACCACATCGCCGCCCTCCAGCGTCATGATCAGGGTGTTTTCGGGATCGGCGGCCATCGGGAACTCCTTTTCGTCGATACGACTCCGCTGCCGTCCCTATCGGCAGATGGCGCCGGAGGCGAGTGTTGTTTGATCCGTTGCGCGGCGGAGCGGGCGCAAAAGGCCGCCGCGCCGCCAACGCGTCGATTCCCGCCATTGCCGTTTGCCGGTCACCGCCCTAGACCGGCGCTCCGGCCAGGCGTGCGGAGGATGGCGTGAGCGAAACGGACGGCGAAATCCTCGATTCCTCCGCTGCAGAGAAGCTCCACGACGAGGATGATCGCCTCAAGTCGAGCTTCGTCGACGCGGTCATAGAATGCGTGGAACAGGGCGATACCGATGGCGCCCGCGCGCTGGTGTCCCCGCTTCATCCCGCCGATATCGCCGACCTGTTCGAGCTGGCGCCGCAGGAGATGCGTCGGCCGATCGCCTCGGCTATCTCCGACCTGCTCGACGGCGACGTCTTCGCCGAAATGAACGAATGGGTGCGTGACGAGCTGATCGATGCGCTCGCGCCGCACGAGGTGGCGGAGATTGCCACCCAGCTCGAAACCGACGACGCCGTCGCGATCATCGAGGAGCTGGAGGAGGAGGACCAGCGCGCCGTCCTCCGCGCGATGGAACCCGACGATCGCGCCGCGATCGAGGAGGCGCTCTCCTATCCCGAGGAGTCCGCCGGACGCCTGATGCAGCGCGACCTTATCGCGGTGCCCGAGCATTGGACGGTCGGCAATGTGCTCGACTATCTGCGCGGCAACGAAGATCTGGTCACGGATTTCTGGGAGGTGTTCGTCGTCGACGCGGGCCACCGCCCGATCGGCACCTGCAAGCTCAGCTGGATCATGCGTACCCCGCGCCAGGTGTCCGTCGGCGATGTCATGGCGCGCGAGCAGACGCTGATCCCGGTCGACATGGACCAGGAGGAGGTCGCGCTCCGCTTCCAGAAATATGCGCTGATCTCCGCCGCCGTGGTCGATCATTCGGGGCGACTCGTCGGCATGATCACGGTCGACGACATCGTCCACATCATTCAGGAAGAGGCCGGCGAAGACATATTGAAGCTGTCCGGCGCGGGCGACGGCGACATCAACGAGCCCGTGCTGCAGACGGTGAAGGTCCGGCTCACCTGGCTGGTCGTGAACCTCGGCACCGCCATCCTCGCGGCTTCGGTGGTCGGGCTCTTCCAGGGAACGATCTCGCGGCTGGTGGTGCTCGCGGTTCTGATGCCGATCGTCTCGGGCATGGGCGGCAATGCGGGCACCCAGACGATGGCCGTGGCGGTCCGGGCGCTCGCCCTCAACCAGCTGACCTCGTCCAATACCGCGCGCATGATCTTTCGCGAATTCCGGATCGCCATCATGAACGGCCTGTGTCTCGGCGCACTGATCGGCCTCGCCGTGTTCCTGATCTATGGCAACCGCGATCTCGGCCTGGTCATCTGTCTCGCGATGATCATCAACAACATCACGGCGGGCCTCGCAGGCATACTGGTGCCGGTGGGCCTCGACAAAGCGGGCGCCGATCCGGCGGTCTCGTCGGCGGTGTTCGTCACGACCGCGACCGACGTGATGGGATTCTTCTCCTTCCTGGGGCTGGCTGCCCTTTGGGGATTGCACGGTTGAAGCCGGTCCGCCTTCCGCCGATATTGCGGAAATGAGCGACCTCCACATCACCAAGATCGCCTTCGGATGCGACGGATTCGACGACCTCCGGGCGCGGCTCCTGCCGCGGATCGAGCGCGGCGAGCCGATCGTGCTGACCACCCGCTACAAGCCGAAGCGCTTCGAGGAGCTGGCGGGCGGGTCGCTCTACTGGATATCGCAGCACCGGTTCGGGCTGCGGCAGCCTCTGATCGGCTTCGAGGATATAGAGGGCGGTCGGTGCGGGATCGTCCTGGCGCCGACGCTGATCCCGGTCGAGCCTCGCCCGCGGCGGGCGCACCAGGGGTGGCGCTATCTGACGGCCGCCGACGCACCTCGGGACATTGGCGAGAATGCCGCCGATGCCGATGCGATCCCGGCCGCGCTGCAAGCGGAACTGGCTACCCTCGGGCTGCTCTGAACCGTGTTCAGCCGCCGCAGCGTATCGACCCGGACCCCGTCTTGCGCTGGGTACAGTCGGGGGCGTCCGCCGACCCTTATATCGCCCGAGCCTGTGACGGTCGCCTTGGCGGTCCTGGCTGCGCCGATGTCGATATCGCCCGATCCGGTTACCGTTGCGATCAGGCCTCCGGTGGTCAGGTCGCGTGCCATGATATCCCCCGAACCGGTCACGCTGGCTTCGACGTTCTGGACCGTGCCGCTTGCCGCAAGGTCGCCCGAACCGGTGACGCGCAGCGAAAGCTTGTCGGCGTCGATGCGGCCGATACGCATGTCGCCCGATCCGCTGACGCCGGCGGAAAAGGCGGGGCCCTTCGCTTGATCGAGCACGATATTGCCCGATCCACTGAGCTGGACCGAGCGAAGCGCGGGCGCCGTGATCGCGACCCGCGTGGCGTTGCGCCCGGCATTCCAAGACCAGGCCGACCTGCGCGTCTTGACGACCAGCGTGTCGCCATCCACCGCGATGATCAGGCGATCGAGCTGGTCCTGCGGCCCGCGCGCCGATGCCTCGGGCCGGCCGCCGGTCCTGACCTCCACATCATAGGGGCCTTCGACCACGATCCGGGAGAACCCTGCGACGGCAAAATTGCGGCTGGCGGCCGTTTCGGCCAGCGCAGGCGAACAAAGCCCCGCGGAAATCAGCAACAGAACCGATGCGCGCATGACGACCTCTCAACTGTGTTGTATGGATAATACACGGTCGACGCGCGACGACCATAGGAAAAAGGCAAAGAAAAAGGCGGCCCGCAAAGGCCGCCTCATTCATCCTTCCGGGGAAGGGTCTTATTTGTTGTGGATCGCCGCAGCCTTGCGGAGAATGTCGAGGATCTTCTCCTGCGCCGTGGGCTCGTCGACCGCTTCCATGGCGGCGAGCTCGCGGGCGAGGCGGCTGGTGGCCGCTTCGAAGATCTGACGCTCCGAATAGCTTTGTTCGGGCTGATCGTCGGCCCGGAACAGGTCGCGCACCACTTCGGAGATCGACACGAGGTCGCCCGAATTGATCTTCGCTTCATATTCCTGGGCGCGGCGCGACCACATGGTGCGCTTGATCTTGGGCTTGCCCTTGAGCGTCGCAAGTGCCTCGCTCATCGTCAGGTTGGACGAGAGCTTCCGCATGCCAACGGCCTCGGCCTTGTTGGTCGGGACACGGAGCGTCATCCGCTCCTTTTCGAACCGGAGAACGTAGAGTTCGAGTTTGGCTCCAGCAATTTCCTGGCTTTGCAGTTCGACCACGCGGCCGACACCATGCTTGGGATAAACAACATAATCGCCGACGACGAAGCTCAGCGCCTTGGCAGCCATTTAGCAGACCTTTCTTTGGGATGCCGTATCAGTTCCGTCCGATCCGCCCTCCCCTTAGCGGCCGACGGCAATCCTCATACGGCGACTCGCAGGTTCCTTGTTGCAGGCGCGCTGGATCGCGCCCGGACGCGAATCCTGTAACACATCAGTAAGCGAAAAGCCAGCATCCGGGCCCGTTCCGGCCCAGATGCGGCAAAGATGGTCGCATTTTGCAGATGCGAAGCGGGCGATCAGTCGCCCTGGCCGGGCTCCGGCGAGAAATGCTTCTCATATTTGCCCTCGACGCCCTTCCACTCGTCAGCGTCGGCCGGCGCTTCACGCTTGCGCGTGATGTTCGGCCACTGCGCGGCGAAAGTATTGTTGAGTTCCAGCCACTGTTCCAGGCCGGATTCGGTGTCGGGCAGGATCGCTTCGGCGGGACATTCCGGTTCGCAGACGCCGCAGTCGATGCATTCGCTGGGGTTGATCACCAGCATGTTGTCGCCCTCGTAGAAACAGTCGACGGGGCACACCTCGACACAGTCCATATACTTGCAACGGATGCAGGCATCGGTGACGACGTAGGTCATTATCCACTATTCCCCAGGGGCTGACGCGGCACCCCGTTAGGTTGCGCTTCGCGGCTCGTCAACAGGCGGCGGCGAAAGGTCCGTATAGCAGGCGGCCGCCTCCGGTGCCGGTCCGCGTCGTGCCGGCAGCGCTTCCACGCGTACGATCCGCACCCGCCCATGCAGGGCGAAGGTCAGGACATTGCCCACGCGTATCGCGGCATGGGCCCGGTCGACCACGCGTCCGTCGATCCGCATCCGGCCTTGTTCTGCCAGGTCCTGCGCAAGGGCGCGGGTCTTCGTCAGGCGCACGAACCAGAGGAATTTATCGAGCCGCATTCCGGGAGGACCGTGACGGATAGAGGTCGGCCAGCGCACCGAAGACATTGCCGGGACGCTGGGTTTCGGACTTGCGCGGTGGCCGGTTTCCCTTCCACATCCATTCCTCGCCCTTGCCCGGCTGGGTGGTGCGGAAGCCCAGGGCCAGCATCAACTGGGCGAAGCTTGCGGGACGTAGCCCGAGCGACGTGGACAGCGCCGGATCCGGGGTGAAGGGCTTGCGCCCGGTGCGCGCCTCATGGGCGATCCGGGCGAGCCGCTCGGCCAGATCGACGCGAAGCATCTGCGCTCCGAGCGCGCGATACCCGGCGCGCGTCATTGCCTCGCAGGCGTTATTGTCGCCCGGCGTGGGCATGGAGACCGATCCCGGCACCGGCAATTCGGGCATCATCTGATCCTCGGCTGCCGCGAACAGGGCGAGGCGCCAGCGCGTCGGTTCAGGCTTGAGCAGGGTGGGCGAATAGACGTCGATCGTCCCGATCTTGACGTCCAGCCGTTCGGCGCGCGACCGGTCCTCGCGCTCGAGATGGTCGATCGCCGAGGCGATCTGATCCCGTGGGACGATGCCGCCAGCCTCGGCAAGGGGCGAGAGCAAGGCACGCAGCGACGGTGGACAGGCGGGATCGCGAGCCGCATCGAAATAGCGCGCGAGCGGCTTCAGTTCGCGCTGGATCCGGGCCTCCAGCCATATTGCGAGCCGCTGCTCGACCCCTGCGCGGTCGATCGGGGTGAGCGTGTCGAGCGCGCGATGCAGCCTGAGGCGCGGAGTCAGAAGCGTGCGGCCCTTCTCCAGCCGGGCCACCACATCGCCGCGCCAGAACACGGCCACCGGCCGCCCGGCATCGGTGGCGAGGGAGAATTCGGCATCCCCATCGGCCGCCAGCTGGCGCGCGCGGTTGGACAGTTCCACCCCCAGCCGCCGTTCGGCCGCCGCCATAAGCCTTTTCATGTCACCATGCCGAGCCAGATGATCGGCCTTGAAGCGGAAGCCGATAAGGCGCCCGATCGCCTCGCCGTCGACGGTGACGATACCTTCCTCGTCGACCTTGACCGGCAGTAGCAGGTCCCCGCCCTTGGCGCCCAGATCGCGCATCAGCACCGATGTGCGCCTATCGACGAAACGCTGCGTCAGGCGCTGGTGGAGCGCGTCCGACAGCTTTTCCTCCAGCGCGCGGGTGCGTTCTGCCCAGCTGTCCGCATCGGGCAGCCAGTCCGCCCGGTGCGCGATATAGGCCCAGGTGCGCACGCCGGCGATGCGGTCCGCGAGCGTCTCGACGTCGCCCTGCACGCTGTCGAGGCGGGCGAGTTCGTCGGCGAACCAGCTGACCGGAAGGAAGCCGTTGCCTTCGCTCAGGTGCCGGAAGATGCGCGCGACAAGACGGCCATGCGGTTCCGGGCCGGTCTTACGAAAGTCGGGCAGGCCGCAGGCGGCCCAGAGGCGGGCGATAACGGGCTTGCTCCGCGCCCGCTCGCGCACCCAGTCCTCCTCGGCCAGCCGCTTGAGCACGGCCAGATCGATCGCCTGCGGCGCGGCCCGGAGAACCTGCCGGTCGGGACGCCGTTCGAGGTCGGTGATCAGTCCGTCGAGCGACGACAAGGTCGGCTTGCCTTCGCGCCAGAAGAGATGGTCGATCGGCTGGAAGGCATGGGCCTCGATCGCGTCGACCTCCTCGTCCTCGAACCGTGCGCTGCTGCTGCCCTCCAGTGCAAGCGTGCCAAAAGTACCGTCGCGCTGATGCCGGCCTGCGCGCCCGGCGATCTGCGCCATTTCGGCGATGGTGAGGCGTCGCGTCCGCCGGCCGTCGAACTTCCGCAACGAGGCGAAGGCGACATGCGCTACGTCCATGTTCAGGCCCATGCCGATAGCGTCGGTGGCGACCAGATAATCGACCTCTCCCGCCTGGAACATCGCGACTTGCGCGTTGCGGGTGCGCGGTGAAAGCGCGCCCATCACGACCGCCGCGCCACCCCGAAGGCGGCGCAGCATCTCCGCAACCGCGTAGACTTCCTCGGCTGAGAAGGCGACGATCGCGGAACGGGGCGGCAGCCGCGACAATTTGGTGGCACCCGCGAAGCTCAGCGTAGAAAAGCGTGGCCGGCCGATGATCTCCGCATCGCGGACCAGCGCGCGCACCATCGGTCGCAGCGCTTCGGAACCGAGAATCATCGTCTCCTCGCGCCCGCGCGCGCGCAGCAGCCGGTCGGTGAACACGTGCCCCCGCTCGGGATCGGTGCCGAGCTGCGCCTCGTCCAGTGCCACGAAGGCGAAGTCGCGGTCGATCGGCATCGATTCGGCCGTGGTCAGATAATATTGCGCATTCGGCGGGAGAATCTTCTCCTCTCCGGTGATGAGGGCGACGCGTTCCTTGCCCTTGATCGCCACGACCCTGTCATAGACTTCCCGGGCAAGCAGGCGGAGCGGGAAGCCGATCATCCCGCTCGAATGGCCGCACATCCGCTCTATCGCGAGATGCGTCTTGCCGGTGTTGGTCGGGCCCAGCACGGCCACGACCGGCTGGGCGCTAAGGCTGGCCATGCGGGCAGGATCGACCCGTCGCGTGACGAACGCAAGCGCGAAACCACAGGCCGACTCGACTCATGCCGCAAAGGACTCGACTCGTCGCATCCGGCGACAAAGCGCGCGCCCTTTAGTTTGACATTAACTATGTCGCGGCAGACTGACTGCGTCCGGCACGAATTTGTCTCGTCAGGGCAATCGGATAGGCGATTCGTTGAAAGGGCGGGGGCTTTTGTTTCGGGGCGGCGCTCAGGATCTGGCAACGGAAGGGCTCGCCGCCGGTGGCGGCGGCCGTGCTGTTGCGCTCGTCCGGCCGGCCCGTTTTCCTCAGTTCGACAAGCTGATCGATAGTCCGCTCGGTACCGCCGTCGATCGTCTGGCGGGCGCGGACCTCGTCGTGGACCTCGGTGCCCGCATCGGTTCGCGCGAGTGGTTCCGCGGACTCTTCACCTGCCTTTCGCTCTGTACAGCCGCAGGGCTGATGGTGCCCGACTTCCGGCCGATCCGGCTGCCCGCCGAGCCGCAGATGGGCGCAGCGCAATATGAACAGGCGCGTACCCTCGCGATTGCGCCGCTCGCCCTCGGCGCCGATACCGGCCGCCGGCTCGCGCCGACCGCGCAGGTCGAAACGCTCGGAGATACGCCGGAACGCCCGCGCGTCGAACTCACCGCCACGCTCGGACAGGGCGACGGCTTCGTCCGCGTTCTCGAACGCGCCGGGGTCGCGCGCAACGAAGCCGCCCAGGTCGCGACGCTGGTAGAGCGCGCCGTCCCGCTGGACGATCTGCGCGCAGGTACGAGGATGGACCTGGTCCTCGGTCGCCGCGAGTCCAAGCGCGATGCGCGCCCGCTCGAAAATCTCGGCTTCCGCGCCCGGTTCGATCTCAAGCTCGCCGTCGAGCGCGTCGACGGCGATCTCCGGCTTCAGCGCATCCCCATCCGCGTGGACAACACGCCTTTGCGCATTCAGGGCCGCGTCGGCTCCAGCCTCTATCGCTCGGCGCGTGCCGCCGGGCTGCCCGCCGGGGCGATCGAGACCTTCATCAAAGCGGTGTCGCAGAAGCTGTCGATGCGCAGCATCGGCTCGGACGCCCGCTTCGACGCGATCGTCGAACATGCCCGCGCCGAGACCGGCGAAGTGAAGGTCGGCGAGCTCCTTTATGCCGGCATTACCGAGGGCAAGAAGAAGGTCCAGATGCTGAAGTGGGCCGCCGGGGGGCGCCAGCAATGGTATGAAGCCTCCGGCGTCGGCGAGAGTAAGGGCGTCATGCAACGTCCGGTCCTCGGGCATCTGACCTCGACTTTCGGCATGCGCATGCACCCGATCCTCGGTTATTCGCGGATGCACCAGGGCGTCGATTTCGGCGCTCCGATGGGTGCACCGATCGTCGCCGCAACCGATGGCGTCATCGCCTTTGCCGGTCGTCATGGCGGTCACGGCAACTATGTTCGGATCAGCCATTCGGGCGGCATCGCAACGGGCTATGCGCATATGAGCCGCATCATCGCGAGGGTCGGTGAGCGTGTGCGGCAGGGGCAGTTGATCGGCTATGTCGGGTCCACAGGACTCTCGACCGGACCGCATCTCCACTATGAAATGTATCGCGACGGTCGGCCGATCAATCCGACTTCGCTCAAGTTCACGACGGTGCAGCAGTTGTCCGGCCGCGAACTGGCGAACTTCCGGGCCAAGCTGAGCAATCTGCTTGCGGTGCGCGTGGCCGGCCCTGCCGCGGCGTCCGAAACGCCCGAGAAAAACGCCGAAGCGGCCGATCGCGCCAAGCCGCGTAAGGGCTGATCAGTCGAAGGTAAAATCTGCGCATATGGTCGCAGCCTGGCGCGCCGGCGCTTCCGTACCGCCCTTTGCAAAGCTAGGCTGAAGCCTCCGCAGGAGGAGGCGTTTCATGGTCGATGGGCAGGGCATCTTTCTGGGCGGCAGCCCGTCCGGGTCGGGGATCGACGCCCAATATCTGAACCTGAGGCGCGCCAACCGGCATGGCTTGATCGCGGGCGCAACCGGCACGGGCAAGACCGTCACTCTCCAGGGGATTGCCGAGAATTTCTCCGCTGCAGGTGTCCCCGTCTTCTTGGCGGACGTGAAGGGGGATCTGTCGGGCATGGCCATGGCCGGATCGCCGGTGGCGAAGAATGCCGACAAGCTGGTCGCCCGTGCGGCGGAAATCGGCATGGACAGCTTCGGTTGGCGCGACAATCCAGCGGTGTTCTGGGATCTTTACGGCGAACAGGGCCATCCGATCCGTACGACGGTGTCGGAAATGGGGCCGCTGCTCCTCGCGCGGCTCATGAATCTGAACGAGGTTCAGGAGGGTGTGCTCAACATCGCGTTCCGGCTGGCCGACGAGGAAGGGCTGTTGCTGCTCGACCTCGGCGATCTGCAGGCCATGCTCGCCCACTGCGCCGAGCAGGCGGATATGCTCTCGGCGCGCTACGGCAATGTCAGCAAGGCCAGCGTTGGGTCGATCCAGCGTCAGTTGCTTCAGCTGGAAAGCCAGGGTGGCGGTCATTTCTTCGGAGAGCCTGCCCTGGCGATCGAGGATTTCCTATTGGTCGACGAGCAGGGGCGCGGCCATGTCAACATTCTGGCCGCCGACAAGCTCATGCAGAGCCCCAAGCTCTATGCGACCTTCTTGCTCTGGCTGCTGAGCGAACTGTTCGAGGTGCTGCCCGAGGTCGGCGATCCCGACAAGCCGAAGCTCGTCTTCTTCTTCGACGAGGCGCATCTGCTGTTCGACGATGCGCCCAAGGCATTGGCCGACAAGATCGAGCAGGTCGTCCGGCTGATCCGGTCGAAGGGCGTCGGCGTCTATTTCGTGACACAGAATCCGATCGATATCCCCGAGGACGTGGCGGCGCAGCTCGGCAACAGGGTCCAGCACGCGCTGCGCGCTTTCACGCCTCGCGACCAGAAGGCTGTCGCGGCGGCTGCGGAGACCTTCCGGACCAACCCGGATCTCGACGTCGCCCGCGTGATCACAGAGCTGAAAGTGGGTGAGGCGTTGGTTTCCGTCCTGCAGGAGGACGGGAGCCCTTCGATCGTGCGGCGGACCCTGATTGCGCCGCCGGGCTCGCGGCTCGGTCCAATCGACGCGCGCGAAAGGGCCCTGATGCTGTCGACTTCGCCCGTGGCGGGCAAATATGACGAGCCTATCGATCGGGAGTCGGCCGAGGAGATATTGGCCGCGCGCGCCGATGCCGCCGTCGCCGCAGCGGGTGCGGCAAAGGCGCAGGCCGAAGCCGACCGGGCGGCAGCGACCCAGGCCAAGCTCGAGGCCCGGCAGCGCGAAGCCGAGGCGCGCGAGCAGGCCCGTCGCCGGGCAGCCGATGAGCGGGAGGCCGCAAAGCCCTCCGCCGTCGACAAGGCGATCCAGTCAGCGACCCGGGCTGCCGCATCCTCGATCGGGCGACAGATCGCCAATGAAGTCGGGCGCGCTGTGCTGGGCGGCGGCCGGAGACGCGGCGGATCGGGAGGCATTGCAGGGCAGCTCGTCCGCGGAATCCTGGGCGGCCTGTTCAAATGAGCGCTGTCCTCGGGTGGTTCTGAACGCCATTTCTTCATTGCGTTCGGGCGCCGAACCGTGTGAACCGCCAACGGCGTAAGTCGGGGAAGCAGTTTTGGTTACGAAGACAGAGGGCGGCAACAAGCTTGGCGTCCTGTTCGGATCGGACAATCAGCATGGGAAACTGTGGGCCGGCGAGGAGCGGCAAGGCGTGCTCGGCACGACTGACGTCCGTCTGCTGCATTCGGCGGATCAGAACGACTTCGTCCGGCTCAACATCCCTGTCAACTTCCTCCGGCTGAAGACCCGGCCTTCGTTGGACAATGTCGGCGTCGTTCTCAACCTGATCACCGATGCCGACCTGAACCCAACGGTTCTCGGATTGGCCGAGCGTTTCCTCAAGGGTTATAAGGGGCGGGTGCTCAATCGGCCCGAGGCTGTGATGGAGAGCCGGCGTGACCGGGTGGCATCGCGCATGGCCGGTATCGACGGTTTGATCGTTCCGCCCGTGGCCAAGTTCAAGGGGCGGCCCAATGTGGCGATCGCAGCGATCGAGAAGGCCGGTCTCGGCTTTCCCGCCATCCTCCGCATCGCGGGTCATCATGACGGGCGGGTGGACGGGGTCTGCGCCGATCGCGATGCCGTGTTGCGGCAGATCGACCCCAAGCAGACCCATTATCTTACCCAGTTTTTCGACCTGCGCCAACCGACCGGACTATACCGCAAATTCCGCGTCTTCTATTTTGGTGACCGCGCCGTCATCCGCCACCGCCTCGTTTCGGACAACTGGAACGTCCACGGCCCCGCCCGCGAGCGGGTCATGCCGGACCACCCCGACGAGATAGCCGAGGAAAAGCGTGTCGTGGAGGGAGGGCTCGCAACGCTGCCAGAGCAGGTACAGCGGATATTGCAGGATATCAGAGCGCGTATGCCCCTCGATTTCTTTGGTATAGATTTCGACATCATGCCCGATGGCCGCGTCATCCTGTTCGAGGCCAATGCGACGATGATGTTCTTCCCCGTGTCCGATGATCCCCGCTTCGCTTACGGGCACAGCGCCCGCGAACAGGCGACGGCGGCATTCGATGCGATGATCGCCCGCTGATGCTCGACAGCTACGCCGACATCTTCGCCCGCCGCGCCGATCGCTACTATCGCGCGATGGACATGTTTCCCAAGGCGCGCGACGCGGAGTTCGCGGTCGTCGCCGATTGCCTCGATGCAGATTGCAAGGTCGTGTACGACATGCCGTCCGGAAGCGGCTGGCTGCGCCGCTACATTGCCGACGATATCCGCTACGTCGCGGTCGAGCCCGCCGAATATTTCCAGCAGCGCTGCCCGTCGGACGAGCGGTCGAGCAGCTTGCTCGCTCAGGTGGAAGCCGTACCGGCGCCCGCTGGAACTGCGTGCGCAATCATTTCGCTGGCCGGCCTGCATCATGCACCGGACCTCTCGGTGATTTTTGCCGAGATGCACCGGCTGCTCAAACCCGGCGGCCAACTGGTGATTGCCGATGTCGGCGCCGGAAGCAGCGCCGACCGCTTCCTGAACGTCTATGTCGATGCGAATAACAGCATGGGCCATGAAGGGCGCTTCCTGGACGAGGAAACGGCCAGACTTCTGGTCGCGGCTGGGTTCGAGGTCATCGAGGACCGTCAGGCCGAGACACCCTGGGTCTTTGGCGACCGGATCAGCGCGGGAGCCTATTGCCGCGATTTGTTCGGTATCGACGGACAATCGGCCGAACAGGTTTGCGACGCTTTAGCCGACATCGTCGGCCTGTCCGAAGGGGATGGGAGCCATGTCGTGCAGTGGAGCCTTCGCCGAATCATCTGCCGAAAGCCTGGCTGACGGTCCGACCGCGCCTTTACCGACCCTGGTTGCGCCAGCGCCCGATGATCTGTTCGACGAGCGCGTCCTCATTTCCGCCGCGTTTCCACAGTTCCGAGAAGAGCGGATCGTGCGATGCGGGGCGGAGCTCGGGCGCGAGATCGTCGAACGCCACGCGGATCGGGATCGGGACGCCCTCGCCGCAGATGATCGCCTCCCGGTTGCGCAGGGCTGGAATCGTGTCGAGGAACCCGCGCGCGCCTTCCGGCATCGCCGCCCGCACGAAGGCCTGGTCCCGCTCGTTGTTGAGGCGCATCGCGATGATCGTGCCGCACTGGGACAGCACGCCTTCGGCAAGATCGGAGGGGCGCTGCGTCACAAGCCCCAGCGACACGCCATATTTGCGGCCTTCCTTGGCGATCCTCTCGAGGATCCGGCGGACCGGGCCGCTATTCTGCTGTCGATCCGAGGGGACGTAGCGGTGCGCTTCCTCGCAGACGAGGAGGATCGGATGCTGCGCCGTGTTCCGTGCCCAGATCGCATAGTCGAACACGCAGCGCGCCAGCACCGAGACCACAACCGACGTGATCTCCGAGGGTACACCCGACACGTCGATGACGGAGATCGGCCGGTCTTCGCCCGGTAGCCGGAAGATGCGCTTGATGAAGCTCTTCATGCTGTCGCCGACGAGCATCCCCGAGAACATGAAATGATAGCGGGGGTCGGAGCGGATCTCGTCGATCTTGTGCTTGAGGCGAAGATAAGGCGCGTTGCTCGACGCCTTCTCCAGCTTGCCCATTTCGGTCTGGATGATCGTGGTGAGATCGGAGAGGACATAGGGAATGGGGCTGTCAACGGTAATCCGGCTGACGCCTTCGGCCGCGCGGTTGCGTTGCCGCGCGGCGAGGAGACATTTCGCCAAGATGTCCGCGTCGGTCTGCCGTTCGGCACCGCTCGTGGTGAGCAGCACCTCGCAATGCTCCTCGAAGTTCATCAGCCAGTAGGGCATGGCGAGATTGGCGACGCCATAGGAGGCGCCCACCGCGTCGAAGGCCGCGGCATATTCGCCATGGGGGTCGATCATCACGATATGACCGTGCGGCGCCATGGCACAGATGCGGTGCAGGATGAGAGCGGTCGCGGTCGACTTGCCGGTACCGGTCGAGCCGAGCAGGGCGAAATGCTTCGACAGCATGGCGTCGACGTGCAGGGCGGCGCGCGTGCTTCGCGTCGGGTGCACGGTGCCCACCTCGATGTTGGGAATTTCGCGCGCGCCGAATATGGCATCCATGTCCGGGGTGGAAACGCCGGTGACCGGCGTGCCGGGCAGGGGGAAGCGGGTAACCCCCCGGCGGAAGCCGGAGAGATGGCCTGCAGCGTCGCGTTCGCCCTCTCCCAGGAAAGCCAGATGCGCGATCACGCTGTCTCCATCGCAATCGAGCGCGTGGACCGTGGCGATCACATTGCGGCCCGCGACCGACATGGCGAGCATCGACCCGACTTCGCCGCCCATGGCCAGCGCGCCATCGTCGTCTCCCGCCAGCAGCGCGAGACCCTGACGATCGAGCCGGATGCGGGCACCTCCCCCTGAAACCGCCTCGACATGGCCCAGTACCACGCCGTCGGCCCCGTCTGTTCTAGCCGGCCGCAGCCCGCGCACGATCTCGTTCATTATTTCAAGCCCCGATCCATGGCCGGGGTCTAGCGGGACGGCGGTTAACAAAGCCGCCAATGCGCACGGGGCGAAAAGCTACTCGCGCAGCCGTCGGAACGCGACGCTGGCGGCCCAGCCGAGGCCGAGCGAGAGAAGAACCGCCGTCAGCCCGTAGAGAATGCCGTGCCGCTCTGCGGCGCGGGCGACGAAAGCCTCCATCCCGGACTTATGAATCTCGATCTCGCGCGTCGCCGCAGCGACGACGCGTCCGCGTTCGATCAGGAAGGTCTCGGCGGTGTAGCGCCCCACCGGCACCCGGGCCGGGATGGCGATGCGGGCGCGGTACAACACGCCCTCGCTGATCTCGACGCCCCGGTCGGTCTCCGAATAATAGCCGCCGCGCCGCTTGAGTTCGATCAGCCCTTCCTCGAAGCGCTGGTCGTCGGCGAGGTTGCCCGAACTGGCGGGCGAGAGCTGCAGATTGTCGATGCCCAGCTCGTAGATGACCGCCGTGCGCTGGTCGACGAGCTCGGCGATCGGGCGCGACGAGGCAAGCGCGTAGAAGGACGGCGCCGAGCGGAAGTCGCTGCTGTCCGCGTTGATCCACATGCCGGCGATCTTGCGTTTTTCGCGCACCAGCACGGGCTCTGACGGACCTTTCACCACCACTGCGATCTGGGCGTCGTCGCTGGGCGTGCGGCCGCCCGGATAGAGGATTGCCCCGAACAGCAGCAGCTCCGCTCCGGTGAAGCTGTAGATGATCTCGATCTTGCGCTGGGACACGTCGGGCACCAGCTTGGGGCCGGATGCTGCGATCAGCACCGGCGCGAGACAGGCGAGAAGAAGCGCTCTCACAGCGGCTGCACCGTGAAGATTTCGGGAGGCTGCCAGGTCAGGCCCAGCAGCATCCGGATCGCGACGACGAGAACGATGAAGGCCAGCGCGAGGCGCAGATATTCGGGCTTCATCTTCAGCGCCATGCGGGTGCCGATCTGGGCGCCGGTCACGCTGCCGACCAGAAGAAGCGCCGTCAGGACCAGGTCGACCGCGCGCGTGGTCAGCGCATGGACCATGGTCGTCGCAGCCGTCACGAACAGGATCTGGAACAACGATGTGCCGACCACGACGCGCGCCGACATGCCGAGGATGTAGATCATCGCCGGGACCAGGATGAACCCGCCGCCGACGCCCATCAACACCGTCATGATGCCGGTGGCGAGGCCGAGCAGGAAGGGCGCGAGCGGCGAGATGTAGAGGCCGGAGCGGTAGAAGCGCCAGCGGAACGGCATCATCGCAATCAGCGGATGGTGCCGCCGTCCGCTGGCTGGCGGGGCTACGCCGCGCCACTGGGCATGCAGGGAACCGATGGCGTCCTTCGCCATGACGATACCGATGCTGCCCAGCATCAGGACGTACATGACGTTCACGACCGTATCGATCTGCCCGATGTCCTGCAGCAGGCGGAACAGGAAGCCGCCGAGAAGCGACCCGATCGCGCCCCCCGCGACCAGTACGCCCCCCATCTGGTAATCGACGCCGCCGCGTGCGCCATGGGCAAGCACGCCAGACACGCTCGCGCCGGTGATCTGTGGGGCCGACGATGCCACGGCGACCGCCGGGGGGATGCCATAGAAGATCATCAACGGCGTGGTCAGAAATCCCCCGCCGACGCCGAACATGCCTGACAATATGCCGACCAGACCGCCCAGGCCGATGATTACCAGGATGTTCACCGACAATCCGGCAATGGGCAGGTACAGGTCCATGCCCGCAGGGCTAGAGCATTTTCGCCTGTCGGGGAAAGGGCCAAGCACCAAATCCTGTCGGTTTCGACGGACGATTGAGGCGTTTCGAAACCCAGCCTCTTGCCCGTCGCACCGACCCAGGGCTATGCAATGCCATGGTTCCCTTTTCGTTCTGTTCGGTCGATCTGCTGGCGCTCGGCGAGGGCGGGCTCTTTCATGCTCCGACTCGCAGCCTGCTCTTTGCAGACCTCCATCTCGAGAAAGCGAGCAGCTATGCGCGGCGCGGTCAGATGCTGCCGCCTTATGATTCGATCGAGACGCTGCGCCGGGTTCTGGCGCTGGTCGAGCGCACGGAAGCGGAAGCGGTCTATTGCCTGGGCGACAGCTTCCATGACCGGAAGGGAACCGAGCGCCTGACTGATGAAGCGCTCGGCCTGCTGGCCTTGCTGACCGCGCGAACTCGCTGGACCTGGATCGTCGGCAACCATGATCATGCGATCGCCGATCCGCTCGGCGGCCACATCGTCGGTGAGGCATATCTGGCCGGGCTGGTCCTGCGGCACGAGGCCGACCGGCATGATCCTCGCCCTGAGATTTCAGGCCATTATCATCCCCGCTATATGGTCACGCTGCGGGGGCGTCGGGTGTCCCGGCCCTGTTTCGTGGCGGGCGAAACGAAGCTGATCCTTCCTTCCTTCGGCGTATTGACCGGCGGGATGGACGCCGCCGATCCGGTCATACTCAGGACCGTCGGGGCAGGCGCACGAGCGCTGATCGCGGTTCAGGAGCGGTTGCTGGGTTTCCCTCTCGCTGCCTGAGCCTGGGCGTCAGCCCTTGGGATAGACCATCACCGGCTGCTTGCGGAACCGGTCGGGAAAGGCGACGCGCAGCGCCTCGACCTTGGGGAGGTCGTTATAAACGATATAGGGATAGTCGGGCTTCCGCAGCAGGAAGTCCTGATGATAGCGCTCGGCCGGATAGAAGCCGCGATAGCGCTCGACCTTCGTCACGATCGGGGCCTTCCACAGCCGCGCTCCGGAGAGCTGGGCGATATAGGCTTCGGCCGTTGCACGCTGGGCCGGCGTCGTCGGGAAGATGGCGGTGCGATACTGGCTGCCCCGATCGGGGCCCTGCCGATCGAGCGTCGTCGGGTCCGCGACCAGCGCGAAGAAAATCCGCAGAAGCGTGCCATAGCTGACCTTCGACGGATCATAGGTGATACGTACCGCTTCGGCATGACCTGTGCTGCCCGATCCGACCGCCTCATAATTGGCAGTCTGGGCAGAGCCGCCGGAATAGCCCGACACGGCCGATCGTACGCCCTCGACATGCTGGAACACGCCCTGCACGCCCCAGAAGCATCCACCGGCAAGCACGGCGGTCGCGGTCGCGGTCCCTTCGACCGGATCGACCGCAGGGGCCGGAACCCGAACGATCGGGCCGGCGGCGACTCTTGGAGCCGGGGCGATTGCCGGGCTCCGCGTTGCCATCATGCCCGCTGCCGCCAGCAGCAATATGCCCGCGCAAATGCCGGCGATCATCGGCCGGTTAGGACTGTCCGTCAAAAGGTCATCCTTTTTTCGATCCTGTGACGATTATGTCACACAGATGGAGAGCCGCCAACCGGATTCAATCCCGGGGGCGTCACGGTCGTGCCGGGATGGTGCGGCAGCGACCGCGCCCTCCCCGTGTCGGGGAGGGCGGCTGTGGTTCAGCTAAGGGCCGCGCAGGCGGCCTGGATGCGCGTGCAGGCTTCGGTCAGGATCGCTTCCGACGTCGCATAGCTGACGCGGAAGGCGGGCTCGAGCCCGAAGGCCGCGCCATGCACGGCCGCGACACGATGGTCGTCGAGGAAATAGTCGATCAGATCGGCATCGGTCGCGATCGTCTTGCCGGCCGGAGTCTTGAGACCGATCAGGCCCGACACGTCCGGATAGACGTAGAAGGCGCCTTCGGGACGCGGACAGTTGATGCCCTTAGCTTCGTTGAGCATCGACACCACGAGATCGCGACGCTTCTGGAAGGCGATGGCGCGCTCGGCCAGGAAGGACTGATCGCCGCTGAGCGCAGCCGTCGCGGCGGCTTGGGCGATCGAGCAGGGGTTGGAGGTCGACTGCGACTGGAGCTTCGACATCGCCTTGATCAGCGGGGCCGGGCCGCCCGCGAAGCCGATGCGCCAGCCGGTCATCGAATAGGCCTTCGAGCAGCCGTTTACCGTGAGCGTGCGCTCATAGAGGTCTGGCGCGACCTGGGCGATCGTCGCAAACTCGAAGCCATCGTACAGGATATGCTCGTACATGTCGTCCGACATGATCCACACATGCGGATGGCGACGGAGCACTTCGGCGATGGCTTTGAGCTCGTCGGCGCTGTAGGCGGCACCGCTGGGGTTGGACGGCGAGTTGAGCAGCAGCCACTTGGTCTGGGGCGTGATCGCGGCCTCGATCTGCTCCGGCGTGATCTTGTAGAGCTGGTCGGCACCGGCGCGGATGAACACCGGCGTGCCACCGGCGAACTGCACGATGTCGGGATAGCTGACCCAATAGGGGGCCGGGATGATCACCTCGTCGCCGGCCGAGACGGTGGCGACCAGGGCGTTGAACAGCGTGTGCTTGCCGCCGACATTGACGCTGATCTGCGAGGCTTCGTAGGTCAGATTGTTGTCGCGCTTGAACTTGGCAGCGATCGCCGCCTTCAGTTCGGCGGTGCCGTCGACATTGGTGTACTTCGTCTGGCCTTTGCGGATCGCCTCGATCGCTGCGTCCTTGACGAAGTCGGGCGTGTCGAAGTCGGGCTCGCCCGCCGAAAGGCCGATCACGTCGATGCCCTTCGCCTTCAGCTCGAGTACGCGGCTCGTCATGGCGAGCGTCGGCGAGGGCGAGATGCGGTTGAGGGCAGGTGCGATGAGGCTCATGGCGAGGCGCTTTCCTGTTGCTGCGCTGATGGAAACGGCCGCGCTATAGGGGAGAGGGGGCTCTGCCTCAACCTCCGTTGTGCGCTGCCGCAACGAGGCGCGCCGCGATAAGGCCGCGCAGCGAGTTGCCGATGAAGAAGCCGTCGGCAAGATCGGCAGGCGTAAGGCGTTCCTCGAACGCCCGGCCTTCCTCGATGAGGCGCTCGCGCAAAATGCCGGGGAGCAGGCTGCCGGCGGGCGGTGTGGCGAGCCGGTCGCCGCGCGTGACGAAGATATTGGTGAAGCTGCCCTCGGTCAGGCCGCCGTCGGCCGCGCGGAAAATAACCTCGAAGGCGCCCGATGCCCGTCGCGCGGAATCATAAAAGTCACGATCGGTGGTCTTGTGGATCAGGCGCAGATCGTCGGCTGGGACGGGGAGGTCTGCCAGCGCGACGGCGACCGGCTCTGCCGGCACCTGCGGCATCGGGCGGATCTCGATCGCGATGGCGCCGCTGCGTCCGAGCAGCAGGCGGACCCGGGCGTCGCTTGTCAGGCGGAAAGTCGCCGCCTGCAATTCGTTACGGCAGTCGTGCCGGTTGAAGGTGAAGCCGAGCCTGTCGGCACTTCGACGCATTCGCTCGAGATGTCGTTCCAGTTCGACGAATCCGTCGAGCGCTTCGAAGCGCATCGTTTCGACGAGGTCGAACGCCCCCGATGTCATGGCGATCCGCTGCTCCCTGCCGCCGCGGGAGCGGCGCTCGATTGCCCTGCTTCCCCTATGGTGCGAAACCGCCGCGAGCAAAAGGGCTTATCGCCAGCTTCAGGGGAGCCGGGCCTGGATAGCCGTCCGTCCGGAGCGCGCGCCCGACACGCGGCATATTGCATATGGGCCTCGCGGCAGCCATGTCGGCGGGATGACGAATGAAGCCACTCCACCGCTCAAGGCCGCGATCGTGCCGGTGACGCCGTTGCAGCAGAATTGCACCCTGCTCTGGTGCACCAAGACGATGAAGGGGGCGTTCGTAGATGCCGGCGGCGACCTCGAACGGCTCAAGGGTGCGGCCGCGCAGCATGGCGTCACGATCGAGAAGCTGCTCGTCACCCATGGTCATATCGATCATTGCGGCGGGACCGGCATCCTGGCGGAGCAACTGGGTGTGCCGATCGAGGGGCCGCATCCCGACGATCGCTTCTGGATCGCGCGGCTCGACGACGATGGCCGCAACTATGGGATCGAGGGGCGGGCCTTCGAACCGGATCGCTGGCTGGGCGATGGTGACAAGGTCACGGTGGGGGAACTCGTCCTCGACGTCATCCACTGCCCCGGCCATACGCCTGGGCATGTCATATTTCACCATGCCCCGTCGAAGCTGGCTCTGGTCGGGGATGTCCTGTTTCAGGGATCGATCGGCCGGACCGATTTTCCGAAGGGCAACCACGCGGATCTGATCGCGTCGATTACCCGGAAGCTGTGGCCGCTCGGCGGCGCTACCGCCTTCGTGCCGGGCCACGGGCCGATGTCGACTTTCGCGCATGAGCGCGCCAGCAATCCGTTCGTCGCGGACCGCGTCGTCGGCGCCTGACGCGGGCGAGGGGGGCAGCGTCGCCGCCGCCCCCGATGCCGTTCAGCGGCCGGGCGCCAGCCCGTCGTTGGTGACGGTCGTGATCAGGCCGTTCTTCGTCGTGTAGGGAATGGTCAGCGCATAGCCGGCGAGGCCGAGGGTGACCACGAAGCTGATGAGCACGCCAGCCGCGCGGAGCGGGTTGGGTGTCTGCCGGTCCATCCCGAAGGGATGAAGAATGCGTCCGGCTATATATATAATGCCGGCGCCCCACAGCCAGTTCTGAGTCCCCTGAGCAAACTCGATGAGCGCTATGAGGATGAGGATGATCGGGGTATATTCGATAAAGTTCGATTGCGCGCGCATCCGGGCGATCAGCAAGGGTTTGCCGCCGTCACCGATCAGCACCTTGTCCTTGACGCGGATGGTCGCGATCCGGACGGCGAGCCATATGTTCACGATCGCGGCGGCACCCGCGATCGTCAGCGTGATAGGCAGGATCATATCCCCCTCCTTGGATTGGAGGGCGTTGATTGGCAGGTCGCACCGATACTTGCAACGCGGAGCGAAATCGCTATAGGTCGCGCGCTCGCGACGAGCCCGACCCCCCAAAGGGTTACGGGCGTTCGTCGCTTTATTTGTTTAGCTAGGAACAGGTGCCGACATGGCCGTCCCCAAGAGAAAGACTTCGCCCTCGCGGCGCAACATGCGTCGCAGCCATCACGCGTTGACGGTTGAAGCGTTCCAGGAATGCCCGAATTGCGGCGAACTGAAGCGCCCGCACAACCTCTGCAACGCTTGCGGACATTATAACGGCCGCGAGATCGTCTCGGTCGAGGCCTGAAACAGGCCTGATCCGGGGAATGACCGTGGACGAAGCACCGCGAATCGCCATTGACGCGATGGGCGGTGACGGTGGGCCGGCGACGATCGTTGCCGGCGTTGCCCTTGCTCGCCAGCGTGACCCATCATTGCGATTCACCCTGTTCGGGGACGATGCTGCGCTGCGTGCGGAGCTGCGTCGGCATCCCGGGATGGGCGATTCGGACGTCGTCCACTGCGACGACGTCATCACGGGCGACGACAAACCCAGTCAGGCGATTCGCCGCTCCAAGACCAGTTCGATGGGTGCCGCCATCCAGGCCGTGAAGGCCGGGGATGCGGCAGCTGCGCTGTCCGCGGGCAACACCGGTGCGCTGATGGCGATCGCGAAGCTGTCGCTGCGGACGATGCACGGCATCGACCGGCCGGCGCTTGCCGCGCTGCTGCCGACGCTCGGTGATCGTGATCTGGTGATGCTCGATCTGGGCGCCAACACCGATTGCGACGCCCGCAACCTGGTCGAGTTCGCGGTGATGGGCGCCGCCTATTCGCGTCTCGCCCTGGGTACCGAACAGCCGCGGGTGCGGTTGCTCAACATTGGCACCGAAGAGCTCAAGGGCACCGGCGAATTGAAGGACGCCGCCGCTCAACTGCGTCAGCAGACCGGCAGCGGATGGCGCTTCGACGGTTTCATCGAAGCTGATCGGCTCGGGCGTGGCGAGGCGGATGTCATCGTCAGCGACGGCTTTTCCGGAAATATCGCGCTGAAGTCGATCGAGGGCACCGCGCGCTTCATCACCGACCTGCTGCGTCGCGCCTTTTCGAGTTCGATCCGGTCCAAGGCGGGCTTCCTGCTGTCGAAGCCAGCTTTCCAGCTGCTGCGCCACCACCTCGATCCGAACAACCATAATGGTGCCGTCTTCCTCGGCCTGAACGGCCTCGTGGTGAAGAGTCATGGCGGTGCCGACGAGAAGGGAATCGCCAATGCGATCAGTCTTGCCGCCAAGATCGCTCGCGAGGACCTTACCCGCCGGATCACCGACGATATCGAGGATTTCCGCAAGAGCATCGCGCAACCGGAGGACGTCGCGTGAGCGCTGAACCGCGCCGCCGCGCCGTAATCGCCGGAACCGGGTCGGCGCTGCCGAGCCGGAAGGTGTCCAATGCCGAGCTCGCCGAGACCGTGGATACGTCCGACGAATGGATCGTCGAGCGCACCGGTATCCGCATGCGCTATATCGCAGGCGAGGGTGAGACCACCTCGACGCTGGCGACCGACGCCGCCCGCCGCGCTATCGAGAATGCCGGTATCGACGCCTCGGCGATCGACCTCATCATCCTCGCCACCGCGACGCCCGACCAGACCTTTCCAGCATCCGCCACCATCGTGCAGTCGGCGCTGGGTATCAACGACTGCGTGTCCTTCGACGTGCAGGCGGTCTGCTCGGGCTTCCTCTACGCGCTGACGGTCGCCGACAGCATGATCCGCGGCGGCGCGGCGAACCACGCGCTGGTGATCGGAGCGGAAACGTTCAGCCGGATCCTCGACTGGGAGGATCGCACGACCTGCGTCCTGTTCGGCGATGGTGCGGGTGCAGTCGTCCTTCGTGGCGAGGAGAGTGAGAGCGGAGTCCTCGCGACTCGGCTTCATGCCGATGGCCGGCACAACCAGCTCCTCTATGTCGATGGCGGCCCATCGACGACGCAGACCGTCGGCAAACTTCGTATGAAGGGGCAGGAGGTGTTCCGTCATGCGGTCACGAACCTCGCCGAGGTGCTGCGCGAAGTCCTCGCTGCCGCCGATCTGACCGTGGCGGATATCGACTGGGTCGTGCCGCATCAGGCCAATCGCCGGATACTTGACGCTACGGCCCGCAAGCTCGGGCTGCCGGCGGAGCGGATCGTCATCACGGTCGACCAGCATGCCAACACCTCCGCCGCATCGGTTCCGCTCGCGCTCGACACGGCTGTTCGCGACGGCAGGATCAAGCGGGGCGACCTGCTCGTGCTCGAGGCGATGGGTGGCGGTTTCACCTGGGGTGCTGCGGCCATACGGTATTGAAGCCCTTGGAATCGGCTTTGATTCGTGCGCTACTGTACGTAAGGTAGCCGAAATCTAACCGACCGGGGGGTTCTATGGCGTTGAATGGGGGCACTTTGACGCGGGCGGATCTGTCCGAAGAAGTCCATCGCGAGATCGGCCTGTCGCGCGCCGACTCCGCAGCGGTCGTCGAACAGATCCTCGAGCATATGAGCTCTGCCCTGGCCCGTGGCGAGAATGTGAAGATTTCCGGCTTCGGAAGCTTCATCCTTCGCCAGAAGGGAGAACGGATCGGCCGCAACCCCAAGACGGGGGTCGAGGTGCCGATCGCACCGCGACGTGTTCTCACCTTCAGGGCCAGCCAGATGCTCCGCGATCGGATCGTTGCGGGGAATTAAGGCTTTTTCTTGAATGACTTCTGCTGGTGAAAAATCCGACGACGCCTTTCGGACCATTGGGGAGCTGTCGGCGGAGCTCGGCATACAGCAGCACATCCTGCGCTATTGGGAGACGCGCTTCCCGCAGCTGAGGCCGCTGCAGCGCGCGGGCAACCGGCGCTATTATCGTCCCTCCGATGCCGCGCTGGTTCGCCGTATCCACAGCCTGCTCAACGAGCAGGGCTATACCATAAGGGGCGTGCAGAAGCTGCTCGCCCAGAAGGCGCCCGCCGACGAGCCGTTGGTGGTGACGGCAGTCGAGCCTTCCGACTCCCCGCCCGCGATCGAATCCGAATCGCCCAGCATGGCGGCTGCGCCGATCGCACCGCAACCCGTATTGGTGGTCAATCAGAGCCTGCCGGCCGCGGCCCGAACCGAACTGGCGGCAATTCGCGAAGCGCTCGTCGAGGCCCTCGCAACCGACATGGACTGATCCAGCCTCGGGCTCAGGCCTGGTCGGGGCCCAGGCTGGGGTCGAGATCGCGTGGACGGACGAACAGCGACAGCGTGCCGCCATCGGCGCGGACCTCGTCCCAACGCTCCACGGGGAAACTGATCTCGGCGAGGCTGGCTGTCGGAAATTTCTCCTCGACCTGGTCGCGTGCCTCGTCGTCGGTCCGGTCTGGCACGAGCATCAGCACAAGATCCTCGAGTCCAGGATTATGGCCGACAAGAAGCAGCGAATCGAAACGGTCGTCGGCCTCCTGGACGACATCGAGCAGCGATACTGCAGAAGCGAGATAAACGCGCTTGTCCCAGGCAGGAGCGATCGTCTCGCCGATACCCTGTGCGACATGCTCGATCGTCTCGACGCAGCGGACCGCAGGCGACGACAGGATATGGTCGAAATGCATTGCGTGGTCGCGCAGATACTCGCCGATGCGATGGGCGGCGCGCTTGCCGCGCGGGTTCAGCGGGCGGTCGAAATCGCGGGCTACGGGATCGTCCCATCCCGACTTGGCATGGCGCAAAAGCGTCAGTTTCTTCACGGTGGCAACACACTCCCTCGACCTCGGGCCGTGATGCCCGAAACAGGCGACGGAAGAAAGTCCGCTTGCGGCCCGACCGCCGCCACAGGGGCGGCGGCCGGATGCCGTATCAGAAGTGCCGCGTCACCGTCGCGAAGATGTTGCGCTCTGCACCCATGAAGCAGTCCCCGCGCGAGAGACACGCCGAATAATGGCGCTTGTCGAAGAGGTTGGTCGCGTTGATCGCAAACGACCAGTCGGTCCAGTTGACCTCGACCAGAGCATCGACCAACGTATAGGACGGCGTGCGAACGCTGCCCGAGCGGTTGGCGCCGGTGTAGCGGACGCCTGAACCGATCCGCACGTCGGTATCGTCGTTCAGCACGAAGCTCTTGGTCCCCCACAGCGTGGCCAACCGCTTGGGGACATTGTCGAACTGGGTGCCGGTGCCGGCCTCCTCGGCCTTGTTGTAGCTGTAGGTCGCGATCAGCGAGTAGTTATCGCCGATGTTGCGGTTGATCTCGATCTCATAGCCCTTGGAGGTCGCCGACCCTGCCTGGCGCTGGTCGAAGGGGTCGGCGGTGGTGGGATCATCCACGGGCCGGTTCTGTTCGCGGATATGGTAGCCGGTCAGCGTGACCAGTGTATTGTTGTCTGGGTGGAACTTGATGCCGCCTTCATATTGGCGGCCGGTCTTGGGCTTGAACGGATTGCCCGCGCCGGTCGTGCCCGAGATGGGTTCGAAGGACTCGGTATAGCTGAGGAAGGGCGAGACGCCCTTGACGATCTCACCGATGATCCCCGCGCGGAAGGTCGTCGCATTGGCCTTCACGGCAGCGGAGCCGGCGGCCTTGGTGCGGACATGATCGCGGCGTCCACCGAGCACGACCGAGACACGATCCCACAGCCGGATCTGGTCCTGGATGTAGATGCCTAGCTGCCGCTGACGGGTATCTTCGGAACTGGAGAACAGGAAGCTCGGGTCCGCCGCAGTGGGAATGCCGCCGCCAAAGTCCGAGAGCGCAGCATAATCGATATTGTAGATGTCGATCGTCTCGAAGGCGAAGCCGCCGACCTTGCGGACGCGGTTCCAGCTATAGTCGATGCCCGCCAGGACGAGATGCTCGATCGCCGCGCCCGTGTTGAAGCCGATCTGCATATTATTGTCGGTCGAGAAGATGTTGAGGCGCGCCCGGCTGCCATCGGCATAGAGGCCGATCGTGCGCTGGGCCGCATCCAGATAGGGATTGGCGGGATTGGAATAGCTGTTCGGATAGTGGGTCAGATAGGTGACGTCGCTGTCGATGTAACGCGCCTTGACGTTCAGCTTGATCCGGTCGGTGAAGCGATGCTCGACAAGGCCCGTGCCTTGCAACAGGCGTCCGTCATAGCGATCCCAACCCGGCTTGCCGATGAACAGGTCGTTCGGTAGGCGGCCATTGGGATTCGCGTAGATGGTGCCGACGAGCGGGAGGAACTGCGACGTCGAACCGCCGTCATCCTCCTGGTAGAGGCCCAGCACCGTGATGTCGGTATCCGACGACGGCTGCCAGCGCAGCGAGGGGGCGAGCATCACGCGGTCGTCCGGCACATGATCGGTCTGGGTGTCGGCGTCGCGAACCCGCGCGACGATCCGGCCAGCCAGCCCGGGCGCGAGGCCTCCGGTGAAGTCCGCCAGCGCTTCCTTGCGGTCAAAGGAGCCGTAGCGCAGCGAAACTTCGCCCTTCGTCTCGAACTCCGGCAGCTTGGAGGAGAGGTTGATCAACCCGCCGATCGATCCCTGGCCGAACAGGACCGAAGCCGGGCCCCGCACCACGTCGACGCGCGAGAAATTATAGGGGTCGGCGCGGATGCTGGCATAATAGCTGAAGATGTCCCGCATGCCGTCGCGGAACTGCAGCGCGTTGATGCCGCGGATGAAGCTGCTGTCCACGCGGCTGTCGGGGCCGTAGGGATTCGCGACCACACCCGCCACATAGCGCAGGGTATCGGCGATCGAGATCGCTCCCTGGGCGAGATAGACGTCATCGGTCACGACCGTCAGGGCCTGGGGCGTCTGGATCAGCGGGGTGTCGGTCTTGGTACCGGCATTGGTGCGTTCATATCCGCCCGTGACGATGATCGTACGAGCGTCCTCGCTTTCGGCTTCGGCGGCCGCTGCATGGGCGGCGATGCCGTACAGCATGGCTGAACTGGCGAGGGCGAGACGGAGTGCGGCGCTTGCTTTCATTGCGATATCCCACTGTTTTTGACGACGGTCGATCGGTCCCGCGTGCCAGCTATTGAGAATCACTCTTATTTGCAAGTGGCTTGCAGCCTGTTGTTTTTGCGAATATCTGATCGGGTCAACGGGCCGCGATGCGGCTGGGCCGGGACATCGAGATGCGCACTTCGGCGAGGAAATGGATAAGGGTGGGGCTGGCCGGTCCGATGGCCGTGATATCGGCCCTCGTGATGATGGCGGGGATGACGCAGTGGCTCCCCGGGGGCGCGGCCGGAATCGATAATCTCGTCCTGCCGCTCCTTCTCGTTCCGCTTCTGTGGGCGGGATTCTTCTTTCACGCCTGTCTCGATTCCCGGCTGAGCCGGGTCGCGATCCTGTCCATAGGCCTCACGGTGATCCACGCGGGGCTGGTCGCCGACCGCTTCCTCCAGCGCGCACCCGAGGCGACCCAGGGGCACCGGCCATGATCCATCTCGAAAAAGAAGACACCAAGCTGATGGTGGCGGTCCACGGCTGGTCGGGCATATTGCTCGGCCTGCTGCTCTACGCCGTCGTGATCACGGGAATGGCTGCCGTCTTTGCGGAGGAGATCGGCATCTGGTCAGCGGGGCATGTGCAGACCAGCTCGGCCTTCGAGCGCCCCTTCGACCGCGCCGTCAGAGTGCTCGGGGAGCGCACGCCGGAAAAATATCATGAGGGCGTCGATCTCTTCGAGGTCGGTGATCGCAATATGGGGGTTTTCTTCCATCGGCACGAAACCGATGCCTCGGGCAATCTTGTCTCGCGCGGCATCTATTATCAGCTCGATGCGCAGGGACGCGTGGCCAGCGAGCGCAGCGGCACCGGCGAAGAGGTTTTTGGCCCGCGCAACGATGACGCGCTGAGCAGTTTCCTGGTCGATACCCATGTTCGACTGCATCTGCCCGATCCCTGGGGCCTGCTGCTGACGGGCATATTGGGACTGGCGATGCTCGTCGCGGCCATATCGGGGTTGCTGATCCACCGGCATCTGTTCAAGGACATCTTCACGCTCCGCCGCCGCGCCAATCCCGTCCTTGTCGACCGCGATCGGCACAGCGTCGCGGGCACGTGGAGCCTGCCCTTCGCCTTCCTGCTCGCCTTCACGGGAAGCTTCTTCTCCTTCTTCGGAACGGTCGGCGTGCCGATCGTCGCGATGGCCGCCTTTGGAGGCGACGTACAGGCGCTCAACGATGCGGTGTTCGGCAACCCGCGCATCGTCGATGAGCGGCCGGTTGCGGTCGGTAATCTCGATCGCATCGCGCAGGACTCGATCCGCCGAACCGGCGAAGCGCCCACCTTCCTGTCTATCGAGCATTTCGGCCGGGCCGATTCGCAGGTCACCAGCTTCCACCCGCCGGGCGAGGGCGGGCTGGAGCCCGCGACGCTTCTCTATGACGGGGCGACGGGACGCTTCGACCGGGCAAAGCCGTCGATCGGGACCGCACCGTCTGCCGGCGGCACGCTGGCGGCGATCATGGCGCCGATCCATTTCGGCAATTTCGCAGGGCTGCTGTCCAAGGCGATCTGGTTCGGGCTGGGATTCGCGATGTGCTATGTCACGCTGACCGGGCTGCGGCTCTGGCTGGTGCGGCGAAGGGAAGCCGGCCGGGCGCTCGATTGGCTCGAGCGGACGGTAGGGGCGGTTGGTTTCGGCCTGCCACTGGGACTGGTCGCCGCAGCTGCGGCCTTCCTGATCAGCATGCCCCTGGGCAGCGCCGTCTTCTGGACGCCCACCGCCTTCCTGATCGGCTTCGGCAGCGCCCTCGTTCTGGCGTGCACGCTTCGATCGGCGGCGACGCTCGACCGTGCGTTGCAGCAGGCCACGGGGGTGGTGCTCGCCCTCCTGCCGTTGTTGCGGCTGGCGACCGGCGGACCCGGCTGGACGCAGGCACTGGCCGTGGGGCAGCCGGTCATCGTGGCGATGGACGTCGCCTGCATCCTGGGTGGCGGCTGGATGTTGTGGCGCCTGCGCGGGCTGGGCGATGCCGCCAGCCGAGAGCGTGGGGCGCCGATGCTGCAGGCGGCCGAATGATGGCGCTGCTTCTGCCGTCGGCAGCGATACTGCTCACCACCACGCTGATCGCGCTGCTCGCGGCGGGCGATCCGAAAAGGCGGCGGTCGGCGCGGCTGTCGGGAGACGGGCAGGGGAAGAGTCTCCGCCGTGTCCTGGCAGCTTTTGCCTGCCTGCCCGGGGCCGTGCTGGCGGCGATGGGCGACGCTGCCGGCTTCATGCTGTGGCTCGGCGGAGCCGCCGTCGCTGGCTGGTTCGTGGCGCTATTGTTCGCCCAGACCCGGCAGGAGACGCGCTGACTCAGGCGCGCCCGCTGCAACTCCAGTCGCAGGCCTATTCGGGGCGCGATGCCCCGCAATACGCGCGACGGCCTCGTCGAGTGTAACGCGCAGAACCGGGACCCCGCCCGGGAAGGCGTCGAGCAGGCGCGACGGGGTGGCCGCACCGAGCAGGACGAAATGCCCGCGATCCTCGGCGCTACGGATGAGCCTGCCAAAGGCCTGGCGCAGCCGCGCGCGAACGATGCGGTCGTCATAGACGCTACCGCCGCCGGCTGCCTTCCGCGCACTGTGCAGCACGGTTGGTCTCGGCCACGGTATGCCCTCCATGACCACCAGCCGCAGCGAATCGCCCGGTACGTCGACGCCATCGCGCAGCGCATCGGTCCCGAGCAGCGAGGCGCGGGGATCGTCGCGGAAGATATCGACCAGCGTTCCGGTGTCGATCGGATCGACATGCTGGGCATAGAGCGGGAGCCCGTCCCGGGCGAGCCGGTCGGCGATGCGCGCATGGACCGCGCGCAGGCGCGAGATTGCGGTGAACAGCCCCAGCGTGCCGCCACCGGCCGCCGCGATCAGCCGATGATAGGCCTGGCCCAGTTGCGCGACATCGCCCCGCTTGAGGTCGGTGACCACCAGCACTTCGGCGCTGGAGGCATAGTCGAAGGGACTGGGGACCGACAGATGGCGAGGGCTGTTGTCGAGATGGACCGTCCCAGCCCGCGCCTCCGCGCCGCTCCAGTCTTCGCCGTCGCGCAATGTAGCGGACGTGACGAGGACGCCATGGGCCGGCTTGAGAACCGTTTCCGCCAGCGGGCGGGATGGATCGAGCCAATGGCGGTGAAGACCGATGTCGAGTTCCCGCCCCTCCACGCGATCGACGGCGAGCCAGTCGACGAAATCGGGATCGAGCGGGCCGCCGAGTCGGGCGAGCATGGCGATCCACGAGGCGACGAGTTGCCCGCGCTGGGTCAGCCCTGCGATCGCGCCCTCGATCCGCGCGCGGGCCTGCCCGTCGAGCCAGTCGGGGCCGTCGTCCATGACGGCGGCAAGTCGCTGCCGCAGCTTCGCCATCGGCCGCATCAGCGCCTCGAGGGCTTCGACTGCCGGGCGCGCGGCGTCGATCAGCTCCGGCTCGGGCTGCCCCGCGTCGGTCTCAAGCCCATATCCCGCATCCTGCGCGTCGGCGCGTGCATAGACGGTGGCCCGCACGGCGGAGAGCAGCCGCTCGATCGGCCCCAGCGGCAGATTCTCGCCCAACCGGCCGAGCCAGCCATCGGACGGCAGCAGGGTCGCCGCCGCCGCCGCCGCCTCGATCGCCAGCCCGCCCTCCTCGTCATAGCTGGCGACGTCGGACAGCCGCGCGGACAATCCGCGCCGCCTGCCACGCGCCTTGGATTCCGGACCGATGATCCAGCGGCGCAGCTCGATCGTCTCCTGGCCGGTGAGTGCGGCAGCGAAAGTCGAGTCGGCTGCGTCGAACAGGTGATGGCCCTCGTCGAACACCAGCCGTCCCAGCGGCTGTCCCTCGTCGGCGCGCCGCTGGGCCAGGATCATCACCAGCGCGTGGTTGGCGATCACGATGTCGGCATTGTCGGCCGCGCGGGCCGCGCGCTCGATGAAGCATTTTCGGTAGTGTGGGCAGCCCGCATAGACGCATTCGCCGCGCCGGTCGGTCAGCGCCGTCGATCCAGCGCGGCGGAACAGCGTCGGCAGCCAGCCGGGCAGGTCGCCCCCGACCATGTCGCCGTCGCGCGTATACATGCCCCAGCGGGCGACCAGCTGCGCCAGTATCGCGGCGCGGTTCTGGAAACCGCCCTGCAATGCATCTTCGAGGTTGAGCAGGCAGAGATAATTTTCCCGGCCCTTGCGCACCACGACCCGGCGGGCGCGTTCGGACGCGTCGGGAAAGATGCGGCGCGTCTCCTTGTCGAGCTGCCGCTGGAGCGCCTTGGTATAGGTCGAGACCCAAACGGCCCCGTCCGCCTTCTCCGCCCAGAGCGAGGCGGGGGCGAGATAGCCGAGCGTCTTGCCGATCCCGGTGCCGGCCTCTGCAAGCACCACATTGGGGCGTCCTTCGCCCGAGCGGGGATCGAAGGCGCGGGCGTTGGCGGTCGCATAGGCTCGCTGTCCCTCGCGGCTCTCCGCCTGGGGACCGACAAGGGCGCTCAGCCGCTGGACCACCTCCTGCTCGTCCAGATGGACGTTGCGCGGCTGTCCGCGGGCGCCCGCCTCGTCCCACTCTGGCAGGCGCGCGAACAGGCCGCGCTCCGGGCGGGCCGGCGACTTCAATATCTGTCCGATCGGGCCCGACCAGGGCCAGCGAAGGCGGGCCAGCGACTGGGCGCTGTTATAGGCGCCATAGGCTTCGGGCCAGTCTTCGGGCCGTGCCATGCGTCCCAGCAGGGCCTGTGCCGCCTCGATCAGGAAGATCGAGGCGCGCGCGTCGTCGACGGGTGGCGACAGGTCTAGTGCGCGTGCGAGGCCTGCGGGCGTAGGCACGGCAAACCGCGCGGGATGCACAAAGGCGAACAGCTCGAGCAGATCCAGACCCGAAAAATCGGCAATCCCCAGGCGGCTCGCCGTGACCGCCGCATTCAGCACGATCATCGGGGTTTCCGCTGCCCGCGCTGCCGCCTCGCCGCGCCCGATCCCGCGGACCTCGCCCTGCGCGGAGGCGAGCCAGATGCCGCCATGGGTCGCATGCAGCGCCGGATAGGGAAGGGCGAGGGCCATTGCGTCCATCTAGGGGCTAAGGAACGATTGGGGAACAGGCATAAGGCAGGATTCCGCATCGCCGCCACTGATGTTGATTCGCCGGGCGCGCGCGCTACAGGAGCCGGATCATGACCGACAGCACCACCCCCGCCGCGCTGCGCGATGCCGCGCTCGTCTCCAAGGCCTGGCCCTATGAGGAGGCGCGCAAGCTCCTGAAACGCTATGAGAAGGGCGCACCGGAGAAGGGTTATGTGCTGTTCGAGACCGGCTATGGCCCTTCGGGTCTGCCGCATATCGGCACCTTCAACGAGGTGCTGCGCACGACGATGGTTCGTCGCGCCTATGAGGAGATGTCGGACCTGCCGACCCGCCTGATCGCGTTCAGCGACGACATGGACGGGCTGCGCAAGGTGCCCGACAATGTGCCGAACCAGGAGATGCTGCGCGAGCATCTGGGCAAGCCGCTGACGCGCATCCCCGACCCGTTCGGCAAATATGAGAGCTTCGCGCACCACAACAACGCGATGCTGCGCGAATTCCTCGACCGTTTTGGCTTCGACTATGACTTCCGTTCGTCGACCGAGGCCTATGAGGGCGGCCAGTTCGACGAGGCGCTGAAGAATGTGCTGCGCCATTATCAGGGGATCATGGGCATCATGCTTCCCACGCTGCGCAAGGAGCGCCAGGCGACCTATTCGCCGGTTTTGCCGATCAGCCCCAGAAGCGGAATCGTCCTGCAGGTGCCGGTCGAGGTCGTCGACGCCGACGCCGGGTTGATCCGCTTCGAGGATGAGGGCGAGAGCATCACCCAGTCGGTCCTTGGCGGCAAGGCCAAGCTTCAGTGGAAGGTCGACTGGGCGATGCGCTGGGTCGCGCTGGGCGTAGATTACGAAATGTCGGGCAAGGACCTGATCGACTCGGTCACCCAGTCGTCGAAGATTTGCCGCGAACTCGGCGCCCGTCCGCCCGAGGGCTTCAACTATGAAATGTTCCTCGACGAGAAGGGGGAGAAGATCTCCAAGTCGAAGGGCAATGGCCTCAGCCTCGAGCAATGGCTGACCTATGGGCCCGAGGAGAGCCTCGCCTTCTACGCCTATCGCGAGCCGAAGAAGGCCAAGCAGCTCCACATGGGCGTGATCCCGCGTGCGGTCGACGAATATTGGCAGTTCCGGGGCAATTATCCGGCGCAGCCGATCGAGCAACGGCTGGGCAATCCGGTCCATCATATCCACCGTGCCACCAATGATGCGGTTCCCGAAAGCACGCTGCCGGTCACCTTCGGCCTGCTGCTGAACCTGGTCGGGGTCATGGGCGATGCGTCGCGCGAGCAGGTGTGGGGCTATCTGTCCAACTATGTCGAGAATGCCTCGGCCGAGAAATATCCCGAGCTCGACCGCCTGATCGGCCACGCCCTCGCCTATAATCGCGATTTCGTTGCGCCGACCCTGAAGCGGCGCAAGCCGACCGAGACCGAGGCGGCTGCGCTGCGGGCGCTGGACGCAACTCTTGCCGCTCTGCCGGCCGGAGCCACTGCCGAGGATATCCAGAACGAGGTCTATGCGATCGGCAAGGACGAGGCCTATGGCTTCGCGTCGCTGCGCGACTGGTTCAAGGCGCTCTACGAGACGCTGCTGGGCGCCGAGCAGGGGCCGCGCATGGGCAGCTTCATTGCGCTTTATGGGATCGATAACAGCCGCCGCCTGATCGCGGAGGCGCTGGCCTGACCGCAATTTTTTGAAAGCCAAGGGAAACCCCGGCTTTCTGCGGCGTTTCCGAGCCGGTCCACCCCCTTTCGGACTGGCATTGCGCGGCTCCGCGCATGTCGGCCGCGCCGTTGCGTATCACGCGGCGCGGCCACCCATGATCAGTGTCCCGCGCGGGTCCGCTGGATCCAGTCGTCGATCTTCGCTTCGAGCACCGTCATCGGCAGGGCGCCGGTGTCGAGCGCCTGGGCATGGAAGGCACGCGGGTCAAAGCGATCGCCCAGTTCCTTGCGCGCCTTGTCCTTGAGGCGAAGGATCGTGAGCGCGCCGATCTTGTAGGCGAGCGCCTGACCCGGAATGGCGATATAGCGCTCGACTTCGGCCGTTGCATCGGTGCGGCCGATATTAGAATGCGTCAGCATATATTGGATCGCCTGGTCGCGGCTCCAGCCCTTGGCGTGGATGCCCGTATCGACGACGAGCCGCATCGCGCGCAGCATTTCGTCCGACAGGCCGCCGAAGCGCTGATAGGGGTCGGTCTCCATGCCGAGATCCTTCCACAGCGTCTCGGCATAGAGCGCCCAGCCCTCGACGAAGGCGGTGTTGCCGCCGAAACGCATGAAGGCCGGCAGCGCCTCATTCTCCTGCGCGAGGCTGATCTGGAAATGATGGCCCGGTACCGCCTCGTGGAGGTACAGCGTCTCCATGCCAGGGGTCGTGCGCGACTTCAGGTCATAGGTGTTGAAATAGAAGATGCCGGGGCGGCTGCCGTCGGGAGTTCCCGACTGATAGCTGCCTCCGGCCTCGGACTTCTCGCGATAGGGCTCGACTGCCTTGATCTCCAGCGGACTCTTGGGCAGCAGCGTGAACTGCTCCGGAATGCGCTGGTCGACGCGCTTGCCGATGCGGAAATATTCGTCGCGCAGCCATTCCGCGTTCTTCGGCTGGAATTTCGGATCTTCGCGCAAATAGACGAAGAACTCCGCAAGGCTTCCCTTGAAGCCGACCTGCGTCTTGATCTTCTCCATTTCCGCCGTGATGCGCGCGACCTCCTGGAGCCCCAACTGATGGACATCCTCGGCTTTGAGCGGCAGCGTGGTGTGCACCTCGATCAGATGAGCGTAGAGGCGGTCGCCGCCTTTCAGGCCCACAAGCCCGACGCTGTCGCGCGCTGCCGGCAGATATTCGGTCTTCAGGAAATTGCCGAAGCGCTTGTAGGCAGGAATAATGCCGTCCCGGATGACCGCGGCTGTTTCGGCCCGAAGTCGCTGTTGGTCCGCTGACGAAATGTCGGCTGGAAAGCTCTTCACCGGTCCATAGAAGATGGAGCCTTCTACGCCCTGGGCGATCTGGGCGTCGATTTGCTCGATCATGTTGTTCACGATCAGCTTCGGTTCGACCACCCCTGCCGCCATGCCCTGGCGGAAGCGCTCGATCCAGCGGTCGACCATCACGACATAATCGCGATGACGCTTCAGGTTGTTCTCATAATCGGCGACCGTTTTGAACGGCGCGGCACCCTCGCCCGAGGCCAGGCTGGGATAGAAGGTGTGAAAGCCCTGGAAATGGTCGACCGGCTGGACCACGGTGGTGGCGAGCAGATCGGGGGCGAAGCCCTTGAGGTTCAGTTCGCTCTGCCATTTGAACACGTCATAGGCGATCTGATTGGTAGGATTGAGCTTCGAGCGATCGATCTCTGCCAGTGCGCCCAGGTCGGATTCGACCGCAATCTTCTCCGCAGCCATATAGGCATCGCTGACATAGTCGCCCAGGCGATCAGCGTAGCGCATGTCGCCGCGAAACAGCCCGTTGAGAGGATTGCGGCGCAGCGAGGCTTCGTCGCTCTGGCGGAACAGCTCAAGCAATTCCTTGTCCTCTTCGGAAACGGGCTCTGAGGCAGAGGCGGGGGTTGCGACGGGGGCTGCTGCGGCCACGACGGGCACCGCCGTAGCAAAAAGGGTCGTTGCGATAGCCGAAGCGGCCAGCAGGGGAAGGCGGAGAATCATGGGAGCAGGCATCCTGTCTGTGATGCCCGTGCTATTTCACTCATACAGTGGAGACGCAAGAAGCCCCGGCATCGCGGGGATGCCGGGGCCTCCTGTGCTTCACACTGGATTACCAGAAGAAGCGGTTGTGGACTTCGACCACGCGACCGGTCCGGACGTTCACCAGGACCACGTCATTGCCGTAGCGGACCCAGCGGTTGTAGCCGCCCGGGCGGGGCAGACGGTAGCGCGCAGGATCGGCGATCACGTAGCGCGAGTGGTAATAAGCCGGCGCGAAACGGTAGCCGGGAGCCACCGGGCGATAGGCATAGCCGCGCGGGCCGACATAGGCCGGACGACGGAAGACATCGCGATGTGACTGACGATAGTCGCGCCAATCGCCGCGGGCCTCCTGGCGCGCATCGCGGACCTCTTCGCGGGCTTCGCGCACGTCGCGACGGTCGCCATAACGCTGCGCATCGCGCAGGTCGCGCTGGGCCTCGCGAACGTCGCGCTGGCTCTCGCGGGCTTCGCGCAGCGACTGGGCCGACGCCATCGACGGCAAGGCCACGGCAGCGAGCAGGGCCAGGATGATCGGTTTACGCATGAGATATACTCCTCTCGAAATTCGCTTCGTCAAAACTCCGTGACGGGGGCCCTGTTCCTCCTCCGGCACTGAACAACTGATTCGCACAGCCGCGATGAACGCGGCAGGAACCCGATCGTCAGCGAAATGAAAGGATGACCTGCTGGCCGGTTGGCGGTGGGGATAGAGCGGGCCAAACGGAAAAGGGCCCGGCGGACATGCCGCCGGGCCCCCTCTCGGCCACTCTCTTGCCGAAGCCGTGATCAGAAGAAGAAATCGTACAGGATATCGACGATCTCGCCGGAACGAAGGTCGACGAGGACCGCGTCGTCATAATAGCGGACCCAGCGATAATCGCCGTAGGCGGGCGGCAGTCGATATTGCCAAGGATTGCCGATCCAGTAGCTCGATCCGTAGAACCAGGGATCGAAGCGGTATCCGGGCGACCAGCGCCGATAGCTGAAGCCGGCACGGGGGGCGACGTAGCGCGGCAGGCGATAGACATTGCGGTGGCTGTCGCGATAACCGCGCCAGTCGTAGCGGCGGTCGTTGCGCCAGCTATTGTCCCAGCGGCGGTCGTGGGGGCGTCCGTCATTCCTGTCCCACGACCGGCCATCGCGATTGCGGTCTGCACGATCCCACCCGCGGTCGTTCCTATCCTGCCATTCCCGGTCGCGGTCGCGGCGATTCTGATCGAGGCGATCGCCGCCGCGTCCATCCCAGCCTCGGCCATCCCGATCACGCCCGTCCCGGTCGCGCCCTTCCCAGTTTCGGCGATCCCCGTCGCGGTCGCGGCGGTCGTCACCATTGCCGGGCGGAGGCGGCGTCGGGCGACCGTTGGCGCCACCCCAGCGCTCGCGATCGGTCGACCAGTTGCGGTCGCCGCTCCGGTCCCAGGTGCGGCGATCGGTAGACCAATTGCGGTCGGGCGAGGCGGGCGCCGTCGTTCCCGCCGCAGGGCGGGGCGCCTGCCTCTCCGGGGCCGCAGGCGTCGGGCGACGGTCGTCGCGACTCCCGTCGCGGGCAGGGGGAGAGGGGGCAGGGCGGGGCTGCCCGGCGTCCCGCTGCGAAGCGCGATAGCGCTCCATCGCCTCGCGGCGGCTGTCCGCATTCATCATCGCGCCGCGCATGTCGCCCTGGCTGGCACGCGGGCGAGGAGCCGGCGCTTCCTGGGCGGCGGCGAGGGAAGGCAGGACCAGTGCGGAACCGAGCAAAAGGCCGGTCATCATCCGCGAAACGCTACGCATCGAAACATCTCCCGACGGCGGGCGCGATGCCTGCCTGATCCTTTCGTATCCGCGCGCGGCTTAGCGCCGGCTGAACCCGTGCGTCAGCCTGCCGAAAGAATCGGAGTCGATTACGACCTTATTCGGTGGACCTTGAGTCGAGGGCAGGAACGGCCCGTGCCGCATCGGCCGGATCGATGCCGGGGGGCGGGGCGGCGGCCACCGTCTCTTCGCCCTTCATGATCCTGGCGGCGCGGCCGATCGCGCGGCGAATGCGCGGATAGGTGCCGCAGCGGCAGATATTGGTGATCGCGGCATCGATCTCGGCATCGCTGGGCGAGGCATTGCTTTCGAGCAAGGCGGCGGCGGCCATGATCATGCCGGGCTGGCAATAGCCGCATTGGGGCAGGTTTTCGGCCACCCAGGCCTGCTGCACCGGATGGCTGCGGTCGCGCGACAGCGCTTCTATAGTGGTGACGAAACTACCCTCGATGGAACCGATCGGCACGCTGCACGATCGCACAGCCTGGCCGTCGATATGGACCGTGCAGGCGCCGCACAGGCCTGCGCCGCAGCCATATTTGGTGCCGGTCATGTTGGAAGCGTCGCGCAGCGCCCACAGCAGCGGGGTCGACGGATCCATCCTGTAATGGACGGGCTGGCCATTGACGGTGAACCTGGTCATGGCCCCTCATAACCCAGCGCCTGCGGGGACACAGCGAAAAAAGACATGCTTTCGCTTGAAGAATCACGGCTCCCTTGATAGGGGCCGCACTTCACGGCGCGGAAAAAGCTTCCGCGACGACAAACGTTTTTGCGTTGTAGCTGGAGACTCCGTCGGATCGGCGGCGTGGATGGCTCGCTCCGCAGGATTTTGGAGACCGGGTTTTTTATGCAGATCATCGTTCGCGACAACAATGTCGATCAGGCCCTTCGCGCGCTCAAGAAGAAGCTGCAGCGTGAGGGCGTGTATCGCGAGATGAAGCTGCGTCGTCACTACGAGAAGCCGTCCGAGAAGCGCGCCCGCGAGCGCGCCGCTGCAATCCGCCGCGCCCGCAAGCTGGAGCGCAAGCGGATGGAGCGTGACGGCGTTCGGTAAGAACGGTGTCGGGAGGCCGGCCGGTCCGGATCTCCCCGTCTTTTTTCATGGCTGAGAGAGCGAAGCGTCTATGTCGGAAGTAACCGCCGTCCCCCTTCGTCCGATCGCGAAGGGATCGCTTACCAAATTGTGGGTAGGCATCGCGGCGGTCGTCGCTCTCGCCGTGGGTGCTGCCTATGTCAGCACCCAGAGCCAGGTCGTCATGGCGATGACCCCGGAAGAGTTCCTCGCATCGAATCGCGGCGGCAATGTCGTCGAGACGGCATCGGGGCTGCAATATCGCGTCCTCGAGGAAGGCAGCGGCCGCAAGCCCACCGTGAACGACCTCGTGCTGGTCGATTTCGAAGGCAAGCTCCCCAATGGCGATGTGTTCGAATCGAGCGCGCGCCATGGTGGCCCGTCGCCGATGCCGCTCCAGGGTATGATTGCCGGCTGGACCGAAGGGCTTCAGCTGATGAACAGCGGCGCCAAATATCGTTTCTGGATGAAGCCGGAACTGGCTTTCGGTCCCGGTGGCATTCCCGGCAAGGTTCCGCCGAACTCGATCGTCGTCTTCGACGTCAAGATGAAGGAAGTGCTTTCGCCCGAGACCCTCGGCATGGGCGGCATGATGCCCCCCGGCCATGGTGGCATGTGACACCAGGCGTCTCGATCAGATAGGAGAGGACGGGGGTCGCAGCGATGCGGCCCCTTTCTTTTTGGCACGTTGTCCGTGGTGCCGCCCTCTCGCGGTGTCGCATTACCCGGAAAACACGACATGACCCTTCGCCTTTGTCTCCTCGCGCTCGCTGGCTGCGTCGCGGTTCCGCTCGCGGCACAGGAAAGTGGCACAGGGCCGCTGCCGTCGCTTCTGCAAGATATGCAGGGATGCTGGAGCGGCGAGGGCAAGGTGATGGACAAGGCGGTGACGATCTCCATGCGCATATCGCCGATCGCGCTCGGTGCCCTGCTGGCCGTCGACGCCGACAGCAGGGCGAAGGCCGATCCCGCCGACCGTTATGCGGCGCACCTGATCTTCGGCGCGGCCGCGACCGACAAAGGGGAGGCGCAGGGCAAGCTGACCGGCTTCTGGGGGGACAGCTTCGGGGGCGGCTATACCGCGACCGGGCAGGGCGGGATGCGAGCCGACGGATTCGACATGGCCTATGCCTATCCCGACGCGACGTTCCTCAACAGCTGGCGGCTTGGCGGCGATGCGCTGCGCTGGTCCATCGTTACGCGCGGCCCGTCGGGAACCGAGCAGCCCTTTGCCGAATACACGCTGCGCCGCCAGGCATGCGACCCTAAGTCGCCTGCCTGACGCACCGCGATTTCGCCCTTAGCGGCCTTCCTGTGGGTGCAGACTGGTTCCCGCACGACCGCCGCGCAGAGCGGTGAACCAGCTGATCGGGTTCCACAGCTTCGTCGTACCGTCGAGCGAGAATGTGATGAATTCGGCACGGCCGCCGATATTCTCGAACGGAACCGGGCCATCGAGGCCGTTGCGATAGGCGGGCACGCGGCTGTCGGCCGACTGGTCGCGATTGTCGCCCATCACGAAGATGTGATCGGCGGGGATGGTGATCGCGGGATAATCGTCGATCTCGGGCATGTAGCCGAGATCGAGCGTGTCATAGCTGCGGCCGTTGGGCAGCGTCTCGCGGAAGCGGGGAAGTGCGCAATACAGCTTGCCGTCCGGGCCGACGGTCCGGAATCGGACGACCTCGGGCTGGTCGCAGGCGACATTCGCGTCGACGGCGATCATCGCAGGGCTCTCGGGCACGCGCTTTACCGGCACCCCGTTGAGCACCACCACGCCGCCGCGCACCTCCAGGCGATCGCCGGGCAGGCCGATGACGCGCTTGATGAAATCGGTGTCCGACTGGGGCGGCTTCAGGATCACGATGTCGCCGCGCTCCGGAAGGCGGCCGAACAGCCGGCCCTTGATGAAGGGCAGGATGTGGAAGCTGGGCGACACATAGGACCAGCCATAGGGATATTTGGTGACGACGAGCCGGTCACCGGTGATCAGTGTCGGCATCATCGATTCGGACGGGATGTAGAAGGGCTTCGCGATGAAGCTGTGGAAGCCCAGCACCGCGAGGATCAACCAGAATATGCCGCGAATCTCGGCCCACCAGTCCGTGCCCTCCTTCTTCGGCGCGGCAGGAGCCTCGGCCGTGGGGGCGGGAACGTCGCTGGCATTGTCCATGGGATCACTCGGTCGATCGCTCACGCGATCTCCTCCTCACAAGGGGCGCGCATACAGGATGACGAACGCCTGCGCCCAGGGATGATCGTCCGTCATCGTCAGATGAACGTCAACCGCGTGGCCCGGCGGCGTCAACGCGTCAAGCCTTGCCTTGGCGCCACCGGTCAAAAGCAGCGTCGGCGCGCCGCTGGGCAGGTTGACCACGCCGATGTCCTTCATGAACACGCCCGCCTTGAAGCCTGTGCCGACGGCTTTCGAGAAGGCCTCCTTCGCGGCGAATCGCTTGGCATAGGTGGCGGCCCTTGTCAGCACGCGCCGCTCGGCCTTGGCGCGCTCCGTATCGGTGAAGACGCGGTTGACGAAGCGCTCGCCGAACCGGTCCAGCGACCCCTGTATCCGCTCGATGCTGCAGAGATCGGATCCGATCCCGACGATCACCGCGCCTCGTCCATCAACTGACGCATCCGCTGGACGACGGGGCCCAGCCCTTCGAAGATCGCCTCGCCGATCAGGAAATGGCCGATGTTGAGCTCGGCAATATGGGGGATCGCGGCGATCGGGGTGACGTTGTCGAAGGTCAGGCCATGGCCGGCATGCGGCTCGATCCCGTTCTTCACCGCCAGTGCCGCGGCTTCGGTGATGCGGCGAAGCTCTACAGCGCGCTCCTCGCCCTCGCTGTGCGCATAGCGCCCGGTGTGGAACTCCACCACCTGCGCGCCGAGCGACGCGGCGGCATCAAGTTGGCGGTGGTCCGGCTCGATGAACAGACTCACGCGGATGCCGGCGTTGCGCAGTTCCGAAATCAGCGGCTTGAGATGGTTATGCTGCCCGGCCGCGTCGAGACCGCCTTCGGTGGTCACTTCCTCGCGACGCTCGGGGACGATGCAGGCTGCGTGGGGACGGTGGCGCAACGCGATCGCGACCATTTCCTCGGTCGCGGCCATCTCCAGGTTCAGCGGCAGAGCGATTCCGCCGATGAGCCCGGCAATATCCTCGTCCATGATATGGCGACGGTCCTCGCGCAGATGCGCGGTGATGCCGTCGGCGCCGGCCGCGCTGGCAATCTGCGCGGCACGGATCGGGTCGGGATGGATGCCGCCCCGCGCGTTGCGGATGGTGGCGACATGATCGATGTTGACGCCAAGGCGGAGTCTGCCGAGGGGCGCCATGCTATGCGGCCACCGCAGCGCGGCTGCCCGGCTTGATCGCCGGGATCGCGGCCAGTTCGGGCGGCAGGGCGTCGGCCGCATAGGTCGGGACGTCGAGCTGGATGAGCGGGAAGAAGGGCACGCCCAGATCGGCGGCGCCGTTCGATCGATCGACCAGCGCGGCCGCGGCGATCACTTCGCCGCCGGCTTCGGCCACCGCCTTGATGGCTTCCCTTGAGGACAGTCCCGTCGTGACGACATCTTCCATCAGCAGCACCTTCTGGCCGGGTTCGAGCCGAAAGCCGCGCCGCAAATGGAACACGCCGTCGGGGCGTTCGACGAACATCGCGTCCAGTCCCAGAGCGCGGCCCATCTCATGTCCGGCGATCACGCCGCCCATGGCGGGGGATACGACGGCGCCAAGCTGGATTTTGATTTTATCCGGTATTTTCAGAGACAAAGCCTCCGCAAGACGTGCCGCTCTGGCGGGGTTCATGAGCACTCGCGCACATTGAAGATAGCGCGGACTGCGCAGTCCGGACGACAGGATGAAGTGGCCTTCGAGGAGCGCTTCGGCCGCGCGAAATTCGGCCAGCACCTGTTCGTCGTTCATCTGCGGGATCCTGTCTTCGGCTGCCGGAGTGCAGCATTGCGACCAGATAGTGAGATGAGATTATCGCTTCAACTGCTTGCATTCGGCTTCAAGCGGTGCTTGAGGCTGCCGGGAGCCGCGCCTATAAGGCGCTGGAATTCGTAGGGCCCGACAACAGGAAGGCACGCGCACTTCGTGCTTCACGGGGGTGAAATGAAGACGTTGAAGACTATAATGATGGCGCTCTCGCTGGCTTCGACGCCGGCAGCGCTGTACGCGCAGGAGGCAGCACCGGCGGCGAGCACCACCGTCGAAGCGGCTGCGCCTGCCGCTGCGGCTCCGGCCGCTCCGGCTTTCCAACACCGTGCGCCGGAAGCCGATATCGGTCAGCCGATCCCCGGCGGTTTCAAGCTTCAGCCCCAGGTGACGAAAGTCGGCGAAGACGCGCAATGGCTGCACGACAGCCTGCTGATGCCGATCATCACGATCATCACGATCTTCGTTCTCCTGCTTCTGGTCTATGCGGTGATTCGTTTCCGCGCGAAGGCGAACCCGGTCCCGTCGAAGACCTCGCACAACACGCTGATCGAGATCGTCTGGACTCTGTTCCCGGTCCTGATCCTGCTGGTGATCGCGGTTCCTTCGATCCGTCTGGTGGCCGCGCAATATGCGCAGCCCAAGGCCGATCTGACCATCAAGGCGATCGGCAACCAGTGGTACTGGACCTATCAATATCCCGATAATGGCGACTTCGAGCTCGTCTCGAACATGCTGCCCGATGCCGAAGCCAAGAAGCGTGGCGAGCCGCGCATGCTGGCGGTCGACGAGCGCGTCGTCGTTCCGGTCAACTCGGTGGTCAAGATGATCGTCACCTCGAACGACGTCATCCACAGCTGGGCCGTCCCGGCCTTCTGGACCAAGATGGACGCCGTTCCCGGCCGTCTGAACGAAACCTGGTTCAAGGCGGAGCGCGAAGGCCTCTATTATGGCCAGTGCTCCGAGCTTTGCGGCGCGCGTCACGGTTACATGCCGATCGCGGTCGAAGTGGTCTCGAAGGAAAAGTTCGCCGAGTGGGTCCGCTCCAAGGGTGGCAGCCTGCCGGGTGAGAAGGTCGCCGAGGCGGCTGTCCCGCCTGCGCCCGCCGCTGCCGAGCCGGCCGCGCCCGCCACGGAAACCGCTCCCGCGGCTCCGGCGACGTCCCAGCCTGCAACTGCGCAGAACTAAGGCACGATCCGATGACTGACATCACCGCAAACGCATCGCATTTCCAGGCGCATGACGATCATGCGCATCATGATGCCGATCACAAGCCGGCGTTCTTCCAGCGCTGGTTCATGTCCACCAACCACAAGGACATCGGTACGCTCTACCTGATCTTCGCGATCTTCGCCGGCATCGTCGGCGGCGCAATTTCCGGTCTGATGCGCGCCGAGCTCGCCCACCCTGGCATCCAGTTTCTCCCGATCTGGGTTAAGCTCATGGGCGGTGCGCCCGACTTCGACACCGCGCTCCACATGTGGAACGTGCTGATCACCGCGCACGGCCTGATCATGGTCTTCTTCATGGTCATGCCGGCGATCATCGGCGGCTTCGGCAACTGGTTTGTTCCGATCATGATCGGCGCGCCGGACATGGCGTTCCCGCGCATGAACAACATCAGCTTCTGGCTGATGATCCCGGCCTTCACGCTGTTGCTCGGATCGACCTTCGTCGCAGGCGGCACCGGTAACGGCGCCGGCACGGGCTGGACGGTCTATGCGCCGCTGTCGACCAGCGGCTCGGTCGGTCCGGCTGTGGACATGGGCATCCTCGCCCTCCACCTCGCGGGCGCTTCGTCGATCCTGGGTGCTATCAACTTCATCACCACCATCTTCAACATGCGCGCGCCGGGTATGACCCTGCACAAAATGCCGCTGTTCGTGTGGTCGGTGCTGGTTACCGCCTTCCTGCTGCTGCTGGCCCTCCCGGTCCTCGCCGCCGCAATCACGATGCTCCTGACCGATCGTAACTTCGGCACGACCTTCTATGATGCGTCGGGCGGTGGCGATCCGGTCCTGTACCAGCACCTGTTCTGGTTCTTCGGCCACCCCGAAGTGTACATCATGATCCTGCCGGGCTTCGGCATCGTCAGCCACATCATCTCGACCTTCTCGAAGAAGCCGATCTTCGGCTATCTCGGCATGGCCTACGCCATGGTCGCGATCGGCGTCGTCGGCTTCGTCGTGTGGGCGCACCACATGTTCACGACCGGCCTGTCGGTCGACACCAAGATGTATTTCACCGCCGCGACGATGGTCATCGCGGTCCCGACCGGCATCAAGATCTTCTCGTGGATCGCGACGATGTGGGGCGGGTCGATGAGCTTCAAGACGCCGATGCTCTGGGCGATCGGCTTCGTGTTCCTGTTCACCGTCGGCGGCGTCACTGGCGTCGTCCTCGCGAATGGCGGCGTCGACAACTATATGCACGACACCTATTATGTGGTCGCGCACTTCCACTATGTGCTGTCGCTTGGAGCGGTTTTCTCGCTCTTCGCCGGCTTCTACTACTGGTTCGGCAAGATGTCGGGCCGCATGTACAACGAGTTCCTGGGCCAGGTTCACTTCTGGCTGTTCTTCATCGGCGTGAACGTCCTGTTCTTCCCGATGCACTTCCTGGGTCTCGATGGCATGCCGCGTCGTATTCCGGATTATCCGGATGCGTTCGAGAAGTGGAACTCGCTCGCGACCCACGGGTACGAGATCATGGCCTTCAGCATGATCTTCTTCTTCATCAACGTCTTCTGGTCGCTCTTCGCGGGCAAGAAGGCCGAGGGCAATTATTGGGGTGAAGGCGCGACCACGCTCGAGTGGACGCTGTCGAGCCCGCCGCCCTACCACCAGTTCGAGAAGCTGCCGCAGATCGGGGACGATCACGGCCACTGATCGACGGTGACTTCCTGACGATGAACCGCCGCTTCGACCTCCAGCGTCCAAGCGGCGGTTTCATGTAACGATGATTGAAGAGCGATGGCGAGTAAGGCTTTCCCGATAGATATGACCGCAACGGCCGAGTGGCGCGATTTCCTTGCGCTCACCAAGCCGCGCGTGCTGACTCTCGTGGTCTTCACCGGTCTGTGCGGCTTGCTTGCCGCACCGCAGGCGATCCATCCCGTGCTTGCCTTCACCGCCGTGCTCTGCATCGCACTGGGCGCAGGCGCGGCGGGTGCGCTCAACCAATGGTATGAAGCCGACATCGACGCGATGATGGCGCGGACCGCAGGTCGTCCGCTGCCCGCCGGCCGGATGGACCGCCAGACGGCGCTTCATTTCGGCGTCGGCCTCGCCTGCTTTTCGGTTCTGCTGATGGGCTTGGCGGTCAACCTGCTGGCCGCAGCGATCCTGCTGGTCTCGATCCTTTTCTATGTGGTGGTCTACACCGTCTGGCTGAAGCGCCGGACCCCGCAGAACATCGTCATCGGCGGCGCGGCTGGGGCCTTTCCGGCGCTGATCGGCTGGGCCGCCGCGACGGGTCGGGTCGACACGCTCCCCGTGCTGCTCTTCTTCCTCGTCTTCCTGTGGACGCCGCCGCATTTCTGGGCGCTCGCGCTGTTCATCAACCCGGACTATGCGCGCGCCGGCGTGCCGATGCTCCCGGCCGTTGCGGGGCAGCGGGTCACCCGTCTGCAGATCATGCTCTACACGGTGCCGATGGTTGCCGCAGCGGTGGCGCCATGGCCTTTGGGCCTGACCGGGGCGATCTATGGCGTCGGCGCTTCGTTGCTGTCGGCCATCTTCCTGCTGCTGGCGGTGCGCGTCGGGCTGAGCAGCGAAGCCGATCCCAAGCGGATGAAGCCGGAGCGTCAGCTGTTCGGCTACTCGATTCTGTATCTCTTCCTCGTTTTCGGTCTCGTCGTGGCCGACAAGGTGCTTGCATGAGCTATACGCCTGAAGAGCAGCAGGAAATCCGTCGCCGCCAGAAGTCGCGCGCGCTGGTGACCGCTCTGATTCTGGGCGGCATGGTCATCCTCTTCTACGCGATCTCGATCGCGAAGATGCTGTGATCGCGCCTGAAGCCCGAAACAAGCGCGTGGGCGCGATCGCGCTCATGATCGCGCTCGGCATGCTGGCGCTCGGCTATGCGTCGGTGCCGCTGTACCGCATGTTTTGCCAGGCGACCGGCTTCGGAGGGACCACCCAGCGCAGCGAGACCGGTGTCGCACCGGGCGCTGTCGTGGGTAAGCTGATCGATGTCCGCTTCGACGCCAATGTCTCGCCCAGCCTGCCCTGGCAGTTCGGGCCGGAGAAGAAAGTCGCCCGCGTGGCGATCGGCGCGCGTCAGATGGCGTTCTTCACCGCGACCAATCTCAGCGATCGCCCGATCACCGGGACCGCAGCGTTCAACGTAACGCCCGAGATCGCAGGCGCCTATTTCACCAAGATCCAGTGTTTCTGCTTCACGCAGCAGACTCTGAAGCCCGGCGAGACGATCCGCATGCCGGTGATCTACTATGTCGACCCCGCCATCCTGACCGACAAGGAAGCCGGGAAACTCAACGAAATCACGCTGTCCTATACCTTCTACCCCGACAAATCCGCTGTGGATTCCGGACGGGTGGGCGGTTAAGGACGTTCCAGCAAAATATCAGGGGCACGGAAAATGGCCGGAGCGAAGAGCCACGATTATCATATCCTACCGCCGAGCATCTGGCCGTTCTTCGGCTCGATGTCGGCGCTGGTCATGGCGTCGGGCGCCATCATGTGGATGCACAAGGCAGCCTTTGGCGGCTACGTCTTTTTCGCCGGCGTGCTCGGCGTCCTCTTCACCATGTACAGCTGGTGGTCGGACGTCGTTCGCGAGGCGCATGCCGGCGATCACACGCCGGTCGTTCAGCTGCACCTCCGCTACGGCATGATATTGTTCATCGCCTCGGAGGTGATGTTCTTCGTCGGCTGGTTTTGGGCCTGGTTCGACTTTTCGCTTTTCCCGGTTGCGCTCGAATATAATGAGGGCGTTACCTCGGTCATCGCAGGTCCGAACAGCGTCACCCAGGCTGCTGGCATATGGCCGCCCAAGGGCCTCGAAGTCGTCGACGCCTTCCACCTGCCGCTGCTCAACACGCTGCTGCTGCTCTGCTCGGGCACCACGGTGACCTGGGCGCATCATGCCCTGCTGCATGGTGATCGCGACGGCCTGAAGAAGGGCCTGTGGCTGACCATTATCCTGGGCCTCGTGTTCAGCTCGGTGCAGGCCTATGAATATATGCACGCCCCGTTCGCCTTCAAAGGTCTGAACTATGGCGCGGCCTTCTTCATGGCGACCGGCTTCCACGGCTTCCACGTGCTCGTGGGGACGATCTTCCTGATCGTCTGCCTCGTGCGCGCCTATAAGGGCCACTTCACCCCGCAGCAGCATTTCGGCTTCGAAGCCGCTGCCTGGTACTGGCACTTCGTCGATGTCGTGTGGCTGTTCCTCTTCATCGTCGTCTATGTCTGGGGCGGCTGGGGCGCGCCGGTTCACGGCTGAGCCAGCTTTGACCGAACAAGGGCGCGGTGGCGGGGCAACCTGTCGCCGCGCCTTTTCTTTTGCGGGGTGCAGGACATGACGAATCAGCAGGGCGACGCGGCACCCCGGCCGTTCGATGCGGCTTTGCGCGGCCTGTGCCCGCGGTGCGGTAGTCCGGGCCTCTTCGCCAGCTTCCTGCGTTTTGCCGACCAATGCCCGCGCTGCGGCCTCGACTACCGGACCTTCAATGTTGGAGACGGTGCCGCTGCCTTTCTCATTCTGATCGTCGGGGCCATCGTCAGCCTGCTTGCGATTCTCGTCGAGCTCCGCTGGGAGCCGCCGCTGATCGTGCATTTCTTCCTGTGGGCTCCGTTGACGCTGGTGTTGACGGTGACGTCTCTGAGGTTCGCGAAGGCGCTGCTCCTCGCGCTGGAGTTCCGCAACGCCGCGCGCGAAGGCCGGATCATGAAGGACGATTGATGCGCAGGCTCCCCCTATTGCCGACCTTCGTCGTTCTCCTGGCCGTCGCCACAATGATCGGCCTGGGACTGTGGCAATTGCGTCGCGCCGAATGGAAGGAAGGCCTGCTCGCGCAATATCGGACGGCACGCACGGCACCGGCCATCATGGGCCTTCCGGTCGATGCGGAGCCTGCGTCTCTTGCCTTCCGCCGCACCCGGCTGGACTGCGCCCTTACCGGGAAGCCGGTTCAGATCGGCGGCCCCGGCCCTGACGGTGACAGTGGTTTCCGGACGATCGTCGGCTGCCGTCTGGACGACGGACGGCTGATGATGGCGGATATCGGCTGGCAGCCCGTCGGCAGGAGCCTGCCGCCATTGAAGACCGGTTCGGCTGTTCGGGGGATGGGCGTGCTGATCCCTGACGAGGTGCTTGCGGACCGCTTCGCGGGTGCGAACGGCGAGCCGCTGCCGTGGCTGATCGTCCTCGAAACGCCGTTGCCCGGCTATGCGCCGAGCACCCCGCCATCGGTCGAGACGATCCCGAACAATCATCGCGGCTATGCTGTGCAGTGGTTCCTATTCGCGGCCGTCGCGCTCGGCATCTACGCTCTGGCGGCGAGAAAGCGCTGGCTCGGCCGGTGAAGCAGGTCGCCGGCATCTCCGCGCTGGCAGGCAGTCGATGGGACGTGCTCGTCGTCGGCGCCGGATTTGCCGGGGCGGTCATGGCGGAGCGATTCGCGGCGGATGCCGGGCTTCGCGTCCTCGTCCTCGATCGGCGGGCGCATATCGGCGGGAACGCCTATGACGAGCGGGACGGGGCTGGCATCCTCGTCCATCGGTACGGCCCGCATATCTTCCACACCAACAGCCAGGACGTGGTCGACTATCTGTCGGCCTTCACCGCATGGCGCCCTTATGAGCATCGCGTTCTCGCGCATGTCGACGGGCGGGACCTGCCTTTTCCGATCAATCGGGCGACGCTGAACCTTCTCGATGGCTTGTCCTTGTCGAGCGAGGCCGAAGCGGAAGCCTACCTCCAGAGCGTGGCGGAGCCGGTCTCGCCGGTGCGGACATCGGAGGATGTCGTCGTTGGCCGGGTGGGAAGGGCGCTCTACGAGCGTTTCTTTCGCGGTTATACCCGCAAGCAGTGGGGCCTCGATCCATCGCAGCTCGATGCGTCCGTCACTGCGCGGGTGCCGGTGCGCACCAACCTCGACGACCGCTACTTCACCGACAGCTTCCAGGCGATGCCTGCCGAGGGATATACGGCCCTGTTCATGCGGATGCTCGATCATCCGAACATCACCGTGGCGACGGGGGTCGATTTCTTCGACGTCCGGGAGGCCGTCGCCTTTGGCCGGCTCGTCTTTACCGGGCCGATCGACGAATATTTCGGCCGCTGCCATGGGCCGCTGCCCTATCGTTCGCTGAGCTTCCGGCACGAGACGCTGGGGATGGAGCGTTTCCAGGCGGCTGCAGTGGTGAACTATCCCGACCAGCAGGTCCCCTATACCCGGATTACCGAGTATAAATATCTGACCGGCCAGCAGTCCCCGTCGACCAGCATCAGCTACGAATATCCCGCCGACGAGGGCGACCCCTATTATCCCGTTCCACGGGCCGAGAATCAGGCGCGTTTCCGCGCCTATCAGGCGATGGCGGACGCGCTGCCCGACGTCCTGTTCGTGGGCAGGCTCGCAACCTATCGTTATTATAATATGGACCAGGTCGTCGCGCAGGCGCTTGCCACCTATCGGCGAGCCAGGCGGTGATATCGAAGCACCGGCGGCTCCTCCGTCGTCTCGACGGACTCGCTGCGGCAGCCCGCGCCGGTTTCTCCCGGCCTCTCGTGCGCCTGCTCCTCCTCAGCGACGGCCGGGAATATACCAGCGAGCAGCAGTTCGCGCCGATCTGGCGCCACCGATGGCATCTTCGCCGGGAATTGGGGCTGGCCGTGGACTGGTTGCCGCTGGAGGGGAAGGGGGCTGACGTCCAGGCAGTTCTGCCGCGTTACGACGTGATAGGGATCAAGCTCTCCTTTCGCCGCCCTGCTGTGGAGGCTGAGAGGATCGTGGGGCGGCTCCGGGACGCCGGGCAAACCGGCCGAACGCCGCGTTTCGTCTATTTCGACGGAGACGACGACAGCGCGGTGTTGTGGCCCGAGATTGTCGATCTGGTCGACCTCTATGTGAAGAAGCATCTCTTCGCCGATCCCGCCGCCTATGGTCGTTCCTTCACGGGAAAGAGCAACCTGACCGATTACGCCGCGCGGTACGGCGGATGGTCCTTTGCCGACGACATCATCCCCATAGGCCAGCCCAGGCCGCTGGGCTCACCGGAGCGGTTGCATCTCGGCTGGAGCATCGCGCTCGACGACGAGATCGCCCGCCTGCCGACCGTGTCGCCGCGGGTCGATCGGTCGATCGACCTGTGCGGCCGCGTCCACGTCGCGCCGGGCAACTGGCTCGAGGCGCTCCGCGCCCCCGCCATAAAGGCGCTCGAATCGGCTGGGTCGCGCTGGCGCGTCGCCGTACCGCGCGAACGCGTATCCCAGGCGGCCTATCAGGCGGAGCTGCGCGCGGCACGCCTCTGTGTGAGCCCCTTCGGCTATGGCGAGCTCTGCTGGCGCGATTTCGAGGCGATCCAGGCGGGGTGCCTGCTGGTGAAACCCGACAGCGGGCACATAAGCACGGATCCCGATCTGTTCGTCCCTGGCCTTACCTATGTTCCCGTCCGGTGGGACTTTGCCGATCTCGAGGACGCCTGCCTGCCTTATCTGCAAGACGAAGAGCGGCGCGTGGCGATGGTGGAGGAGGCGCAACGCCGCCTGCGCGATTCGTTTCACCCGCGATGGTTCGCCGGCCGTATGGCGTCGCTTCTCGCCCGGCTCGGTCTGTAGACCGGGGACGGCACTCATCTGTGGAATATTATCGAGGAAATGGCGGAGAGGGTGGGATTCGAACCCACGGTACGGTTACCCGCACAACGGTTTTCGAGACCGCCCCGATCGACCACTCCGGCACCTCTCCGCAGAGGTGGAACGAACGGACCGTGAAGCCGCTCGCCAGTCGATAGGGGCGGGCCATTAGCTGAGAGTTTCGCACTTGCCAAGCACCTGCTTGCAAGTGGGAGAGACTTCCCTACATTAAATCCCGTGATCGATAAGAATGTTGCCATTGCGCAGGCCCCCGGCCTGCTGCCCCAGGGAATTGCTCCTCCGCCCGTTGCGCACGCGCGTTTCGCCATCGGCGACGTCGTGCGGCACCGGCTGTTCGAGTTTCGTGGAGTCGTGTTCGATGTCGATCCGGTGTTCGCCAACACCGACGAGTGGTACGAATCGATTCCGGCCGACATGCGGCCGGCGAAGGACCAGCCCTTCTATCATCTGTTCGCCGAGAACAGCGACAGCAGCTACATCGCCTATGTCAGCCAGCAGAACCTGATGCGCGACGACAGTGACGAGCAGGTCGACCACCCCGCGATTTCGGGGCTGTTCGATGGATTCTCCGAAGGCCGCTACAAGCTTCGCCGCCAGCACCGCCACTGAGTCGTTCCGGCTCCGCCGGTAAGCGCCCGGCGATTCACGTCGGCGCGCGCATAGAGGTTGACTTTCGGGCCTTCGACCTCTAGCGAGCCGCTTTCCTGCGTGGGCTGGTGGCCAAGTGTCCCCTGTTCTCGCTAACAGCTTTTGAAGAAGTGATGAGGGCCATGTTCGCTATCGTGCGCACGGGCGGCAAGCAGTATCGCGTTGCCGCGGGAGACAAGATCGTCGTGGAGAAGATTCCGGGTGATGCGGGTTCCACCGTGTCGCTGGACGACGTTCTTCTCGCAGGCGAGGGTGCTGAGCTGAAGGACGTCAAGGGCCTCAGCGTTTCGGCGGAAATCATCGCGCAGGCGAAGGCCGAGAAGGTCATCGTCTTCAAGAAGCGCCGTCGTCACAACTATCGTCGCCGCAACGGCCACCGCCAGCAGCACACGATCCTCAAGATCCTCTCGGTCGGCGGCGAAGCCCCGGCGAAGAAGGCTTCCAAGGCAAAGGCCGACGCTCCGGCCGCCGCCGAAGCCTGATCGAAGAGCCAAACGGAGTAGTTTGACATGGCACATAAGAAAGCAGGCGGCTCTTCGCGTAACGGTCGCGATTCGGCAGGCCGCCGCCTCGGCGTGAAGAAGTTCGGTGGCGAAACCGTCATCGGCGGCAACATCATCGTCCGCCAGCGCGGCACCAAGGTCTATCCGGGTCGCAATGTCGGCATCGGTAAGGACCACACGCTGTTCGCACTCGCCGAAGGCCGCGTCGAATTCCACAGCGGCAAGCTTGGCCGCAAATATGTCAGCGTCGCGGCGTTCGCCGAGGCGGCTGAGTAAACGGATGATCCGTCGAGGGTCGTCCGGAGAGGCGACCCCGGGTCCGGCCCTGCCGGACCGATGAGGGAGAGGGTCGCACCTCTCCCTTTTTATTTTCTCCCTCAAAAAAGTGTCGCTGCGCTGTAACCTTTTGGGTTCAAAGGCGTTTCCGGGGCAGCGATAAGGGAGAAAGAGATGTTCGCTCGTACCCCGCGGCTGTTGCTGCGTCCCGGCTGGAGAGAGGATGCCCAGGCTCTGACGGCGGCGATCGGCGATTTCGCCATCGTGTCGCGGCTTGCGCATGCCCCCTGGCCCTATACGCTCGACGATGCCGAGGCCTTTCTTGCGGCTGACCATGGTCCGCTGCCCAATTTCCTGATCTTCGCACGCACTCTGGGTGCGCCCCGGCTCGTCGGGGGGATTGCCTTCGCGTCCCGCGAGGGCGGCGTCGAACTGGGCTACTGGATTGCTCGGCCCTATTGGGGGCTGGGTTTCGCGACCGAAGCCGGACGTGCGATGATTGACATCGCCGACCATTGCCTGCGCGTGCCGCGCCTGACGGCGGGACATTTTTCGGACAATGCCGCGTCGGGCCGGGTTCTTGCCAAGCTGGGTTTCCAGCCGACGGGCCGGGTCAGTACGCGCATATGCCGTGCCCGCGACGCGGTCGTGAACTGCGTCGATTTCGAACGGCCCGCCTTTGCGACCGGTCGAGTCGGAGACGATGTCCGCATAGGCTATGATCGCGAGGAGGCAATGGCGGCGTAAACGCGCATTTATCGCGTGCCGCCAAAGCCTTGCTTCGTCCGCTTACAGAAAATGCTGGCCCATCGCTGCGTCGGGTGATGCTAGTGGCCGGGAACCGACAACCGGCGCCTTAGGCCTCCGGTTGTTTTCCAACGCCTCAGGAGGGCCCGACGATGCCGCATGTCCGTCTGCGCCTGTCCACCGAGGAGATGCGCTTCCGCGCGCTCGACGCCGCGCGCACCATCCTGATCGAGGAGGGGCCGCAGGCGGTGACGCTCATGGCGGTCGCCAAGCGTATCAACAGGACCCACGCCAATATACTTCACCATTTCGGGTCGGCGGGCGAACTGCGCCGCGCCATGGCCGAGATGGTCGTCAGCCGGGCGGTGGAAGAAATCGAGCAGAAGGTCGTCGACGCGCGGCGGAACGAAAGCGACCTGCGCGAGGTCGTCGACATAACCTTCGATATCTTCGAGAAGCAGGGGCTTGCTTCGCTCGTGTCGTGGATGGTGCTGTCGGGGGAGCGCGAGGGACTCGTTCCGATCCTCGAGGCGGTGCATAATGTCGTCGAGGAACTCGGCGAGTATCGCGGTGCTCCGCTACGGCAGATTACCCATATTCTGGTCCTGACCGCGCTCGGCGAGGGATTGCTTGGCGAGTCGATCGCCGATGCGCTCGATCTGCCACGCGACTCCGCGCGGGCGACGCTCGCCCACCAGTTGCGCATAATGCGGGGCTGGTGAGCGGGCATATTCGACAGTTCGTATACCGATGGGTTCTTTTCGCCGCCAATTGGTATAAAGGCGCGCGATGCATTTTCTTGATCAAGCAAAGATATTCATTCGCTCCGGATCGGGCGGCCCCGGTGCCGTCAGCTTCCGGCGTGAGAAGTACATCGAATATGGTGGCCCTGACGGCGGTCATGGCGGCAAGGGCGGAGACATCATCTTCGAAGCGGTCCCGGGTCTCAATACCCTGATCGACTTCCGCTATACGCAGCACTTCAAGGCGCAGCGCGGCCATGGTGGAGCGGGATCGAACCGGACCGGTGCCGGTGGGGAGGATCTCGTGATCCGCGTCCCGGTCGGCACGCAGATATTGTCGGAAGACAAGTCGGAGGTCCTCGCCGACTTCATCGTCCCCGGCCAGCGCGAGATATTCCTTCGCGGTGGCGACGGCGGCCGGGGCAATGCCAGCTACAAGACCTCGACAAACCGGGCTCCCCGCCAGCATGGCAGCGGCTGGCCGGGCGAGGAAATGTGGGTCTGGCTGCGGCTGAAGCTGCTGGCGGACTGCGGCCTGGTGGGGCTGCCCAATGCGGGCAAATCGACCTTCATCAATGCGGTGTCTAATGCCAAGGCCAAGGTCGGCGACTATCCGTTCACGACCATCCGGCCCCAGCTCGGCGTGGCCGAGCACAAGGGGCGGGAATTCGTCGTCGCCGACATTCCCGGGCTGATCGAGGGCGCGGCCGAGGGCGCCGGCATCGGCGATCGCTTCCTTGGCCATATCGAGCGCTGTCGCGTGCTGCTGCATCTGGTCGATGCGACCGGCGACGACCCGATCGATGCCTTCGAGGTCGTGCGCGGCGAACTCGACGCTTATGGTGCGGGACTGGCCGACAAGCCGCAGGTGCTCGCGCTGAACAAGATCGACGCGGTCGAGCCCAAGGCGCTGGAGAAACTGGCGAAGAAGCTCGCGAAAAAGAGCGGCGCCGAGGTCATGCTCCTGTCCGGCGCAAGCGGTGAGGGCCTGCCCGCCATACTCGATCGGATCATCGAAACGCTGGGCCCGCCGCCCGAAGCCGTCGCCGCCAATGAGAATGACGAGCCCTGGTCCCCGATCTGACGATGATGTCCGCCGCCCGTTTCGCACCTGCCGCCTGCCCGCGCCTGGTCGTCAAGATCGGATCGGCGTTGCTCGTCGATCCCGACGGCAAGGTTCGCCGTTCCTGGCTTGAGGGGGTCGTCGCCGATCTCGCCCAGCGTCACGCGGCGGGCCAGCAGATCGCGGTGGTGTCGTCCGGAGCGATAGCGCTCGGTGCCCGCCGGCTCGGCCTTGCCAAGGGCGGCCGGGCCAGCCTCGAGGACGCGCAGGCCGCTGCCGCGACGGGCCAGATCGCCTTGTCGCATTGCTGGGCCGAACTGCTTCACGAGCGGGGGCTTACGGCAGCGCAGATGCTGGTCACGCTCGACGATCTCGAGGATCGGCGGCGCTATCTGAACGCGGCTTCGACCCTCGACCGCTTGCTGAGCCTCGGCGTCATTCCCGTCATCAACGAGAATGATTCGGTCGCCACCGAAGAGATTCGCTTCGGCGACAATGATCGACTCGCGGCGCGCATCGGCCAGGCAGCGGGGGCGGGTGGCGTGATCCTGCTGTCGGACATCGACGGCCTCTACACCGCCAACCCCCATCGGGACCCGACCGCACGTCTGGTGCCGGAGGTCTCCCGGATCGATTCGCGAATCCGGGCCATGGCCGATGGCGGGTCGGCCTCGGGCATGGGATCCGGGGGTATGATCTCGAAGCTCGAAGCGGCGCGCATCGCCCAGCGCTCGGGCGCACATCTGGCGATTATTTCCGGCAAGCGTGACCATCCCCTTTCGGCCTATGATGCCGATGGGCGCGGCACGGTGTTCCTCGGAAGCCACATCGGCAGCGCGCGCAAGGCGTGGCTTGCGGGCCGGCTGACGGCAAAGGGCAAAGTGCTGGTCGATGCCGGCGCAGCGGCAGCGCTGCTCGAAGGGCGCAGCCTGCTGGCGGCGGGGGCCACCGGCGTTCAAGGGCGCTTCTCGCGCGGTGACGTGGTCGACATCTGCGGTCCGGAGGGCGAAGCTTTTGCGCGGGGCCTTGCCGAATATGATGCCGACGATGCGGCGAAGATCGTCGGTCGCCGCCGTGAGGCGCTGGAGGACCTGCTCGGTTACGCCCCGCGCTCGGCACTGGTGCACCGCGACCATATGGTGCTGCTGTGATCTTGGCGGTTACCGGGGGCACGGGCTTTCTGGGTGGCCATGTGCTGCGCCTTGCGGCCGAAGCCGGTCATCAGGTTCGCGCGCTGGCCCGCAGGCCGCAGCTTCCGCTGCCCAATGTCGAATGGGTGCGCGGTACGCTCGAAGATCATGTCGCACTGGGCGAACTGGTCGAGGGCGTGGATGCGGTGATCCACGTCGCGGGCGTGGTCAACGCGCCGACGCTGGCCGGATTCGTCGAGGGCAACGTCACCGGAACGGCCTCGCTCGCCACCGCCACCGAAGCCGCCGGGGTACGGCGCTTCGTCCATATTTCCTCCCTGTCGGCGCGCGAGCCCGATCTGTCCGATTATGGCTGGTCCAAGCGGGCGTCCGAAGCGATGGTCGTGCAATCCTCGCTCGACTGGACGATCGTGCGTCCACCGGCCATCTATGGCGCGGGCGATCGGGAGATGCTCGAGCTGTTCCGCATCGCCGCGCGCCGTGGCATCCTGCCGCTACCGCCGAAAGGGCGTCTGTCGCTGATCGAGGCGGCCGACCTGGCGCGACTGATGATCGCCCTCATCGATGCGCCCGAAACGCACGCCCAGACTTATGAACCCGACGACGGCATGGTCGACGGCTATACGCACAAGGAATTCGGTCGAATGATCGGCGCAGCGGTGGGCCGCCCCGGGATCCTGACATTGTCCACGCCGAAGCCGTTGCTGCAACTGGCCGCCTTCGTCGAGCGGCAGAGACTGGGCGACAAGGCGAAGCTGACCGGCGACCGCGTCCGCTATTTCTGTCATCCCGACTGGGTGGTCCGTACCCGCCCTCCCGAAACGATCTGGCGACCTGGCGTAGCGGCTCAGGATGGTCTGCGTGCCACCGCCGACTGGTACCGCGGACAAGGCTGGCTCTGAGCGCGCTCGTCAGCCGAAATCGATCACCAGCTGCGCCATGAAGGCGAGGAAGCTGAGAATGAGCCCGCCGAGCATCACCCGATAGGCATAGCCGAGCAGCCTGTACTTCTTACGGGCGAGCACGCGGCCATTCTGGTAGATGTCATGGGCGAAGGCGGCATAGACCGCGTCGCTGTCGGTGACGGTATCCAGGACGAATTTGACGAACTCCTCTTCCTCGATCTGCGTGAAGGATCCGAAGAACAGCATGTTCGCAGGGCCGTCGGCGCGCGGCGGAACCTTGGTCGACGGCAGTACCGCCATCACCGCGAGCAGCGCGGATAGAAAGGCGGCCGCACCCAGGATCATCAGCGCGACAGGGGCATGGCCGCCTGCCTTGATCTGGCCGACCGTGATCGTGAAGATCACGAAGGTCGCGCCCATCAGCATATTCGCCTTCTGGTCGGCCATCTGGCTCAGCTGATACTGGATCTGCTGTGCGGTTCGCAGAAGATGGACCGCATCGGGCGCGAACTGCCCTCTCGGTGGCGCTCTTGTCTCGTCGGCTGCCATCATGCCCCCTGAATGCCCGCCCGTTAATGGCATGGCACCGGGGGCCGGCAAAGAGACTTTATCGCGACTATGCGCCGGAAAGGCGACGATCGCCGCCGGTCTGCCGCGATGCCGCCGCATTCGCTTGGCAAGCGCGGCTCTGTCATCCTAGAGCGTGGCAGGACGGGCAAGGCCGGTTCCGCGCTTGCGGATCGGCCATTTTGCCGCGGGTGGCGAGCGGTCGGCCTTGCCGATGCTCGCGCAATCGCACTGAGGAACGATGATGAGCAGCAGAGACGATACCTTCACCCGCGTGGCCGAGCAGATCGAGCCCTTCAACAAGAAGGGGATCGACCTGACCGACGCGACCAGTTTCGCCGGCGATCTCGAATGGGACAGCCTCACGGTGATGGATTTCGTGGCGGCGGTCGAAGACGAATTCGACATTATCATCACGATGAACATGCAGGCCGAGATCGAGACCGTCGGCCAGCTCGTTGATGCTGTCATGAAGCTGCGGGGCTGACCTTGACGACCGATCTCTTCTCGAAATTCGACCCTCTCATCGCCGAGCGCGAGGCGCTGCTCGCGACCGGGGTGCGCGATCCCTATGCGATCGTCATGGAAAAGGTGCTGTCGCCGACGGAGGCGCTGATCAACGGCAAGAAGACGATCTTGCTGGGCACCTACAACTATATGGGGATGACGTTCGACCCGGACGTGATCGCCGCCGGCAAGGCCGCCCTCGACGCCTATGGTTCGGGCACGACCGGCAGCCGCGTGCTGAACGGTACCTATCAGGGCCACAAGGAGTGCGAGGACGCGCTGAGGGAGTTCTACGGGACCAAGCACGCGATCGTTTTCTCGACCGGCTATCAGGCCAATCTGGGCATGATTTCGACGCTGGCCGGCAAGGGCGATTACATCATCCTCGACGCCGACAGCCACGCCTCCATCTATGACGGATGCTGGCTGGGCAACGCCGAGATCGTCCGCTTCCGCCACAATTCGGTCGAGGACCTCGACAAGCGGCTTGGCCGCCTGCCTGCCGAAGCGGGCAAGCTGGTCGTCCTCGAAGGCGTTTATTCGATGATGGGCGATATCGCGCCGTTGCCGGAGATGGTGGCTGTCGCGAAGAAGCATGGCGCGATGATCCTGTGCGACGAGGCCCATGGCATGGGCTTCTTCGGCGAACATGGCCGCGGCGTGTTCGAGGAGGCCGGTGTTGCGGACGACATCGATTTCGTCGTCGGCACCTTTTCCAAGTCGGTCGGCACGGTCGGTGGCTTCTGCGTCTCGAACCATCCGAAGTTCGAAGTGCTGCGCCTCGTCTGCCGGCCCTATGTCTTCACGGCGTCGCTGCCGCCGTCGGTCGTTGCGACCGCCGCGACCTCGATCCGCAAGCTGATGCACGCGGGCGAGAAGCGGGCGCATCTGTGGAAGAATTCGCGCCGGCTTCACCAGGGCCTGCGCGACATGGGCTACAAGCTCGGAACCGAGACCGCCCAGTCGGCCATCATCGCGGTGATCCTGACCGACATGGCCCAGGCCGTGGCCCTGTGGCAGGGGCTGCTGGAAGCGGGCCTCTACGTCAATACGGCGCGGCCGCCGGCGACGCCGGCTGGGACGTTCCTGCTGCGCTGCTCGCTCTGCGCCGAGCATAGCGACGAGCAGGTCGACCAGATTCTGGCGACGTTCCAGAGCGCCGGTCAGGCGATCGGCGTCATTCCCTGATCGAAGCTCGGCGACCCGGGATGCACTATCCCGGTCGCTTCGGCTGCGATACAAGGCGGTTATGACGCTCAACGCTTCCGTCGCATGGGTACGGAACCTGTCGCAGGGGACGAGGCGATCGATCGCAGCGGCCCTGCTGGCGATATGTGCGATCGGGCTGCTGATCGCCGTGGTCACCATGGTCGCGCGGTCGAACGATGCGCGCGACGCGGCATTGCGTCGAGAGCAGCACAGCTACGACATCATGGTGCTGACGCGCTCGCTCGATGCGTCGATGGCACGATCCGAGGCGGCCCTGGCCCGCTATGTCGTGAGTGGCGATCGCAAGGTCGGCACGATCTATTATGACGAGTGGCGCAGGGCCATGAGCCAGCTGCGCCAGCTGGATCGACTGACGGCGAGCCAGCCCGGCCAGCAGCGGCTCGTCCGCAAGCTGGAAGCCCTTGCCGCCGATCGTGAGAAGGAACTTGCCGCCGCCGCCTCCTTCGCCAATGTCGGCAAGGGCTGGTACGCGATCGGCATGTTCAGCAAGGCCGGCGAATCGTCCAACGTTCCTGCCATTTCCAAGACGCTGGAGGACATCGCGGCGCGCGAGCGCGAGCGGCTGGGCCAGCGGTCGGAAGCCACGCTGTTTTCCGCTGAACGTGCCAACTGGTTCGCGACACTCCTGTCGGTGCTTGGCCTTTCGCTGATGGGACTGGCCATATTGCTGGGCTGGCTCGCGGCGGCTGCGGCTGCTCAGCGCGCGCACGCGGCGGAGGCGATGGAGATCGAGTCCGATCGTGCGGCGCAGCTGGAGGCGGCCGTGGCCGAACGCACCCGGGAACTGAGCGAGGCCAATCGCCGGCTGCTCGAAGAGAGCGAGACCCGCGCGCGTGCCGAGGCGCAATTGGCACAGGCGCAGAAGATGGAGGCCGTCGGCCAGCTGACCGGTGGCATCGCGCATGATTTCAACAACATGCTGTCGGTGGTCGTGGGCGGTCTCGATCTTGCGCGGCGCAAGCTCGCGAAACACCCCGCCGAAGCGGGCATGTATATTGACGGGGCACTGGAAGGCGCGGACCGGGCGGCGGCATTGACCCGTCGGTTGCTATCCTTCGCGCGCGCCGAGCCCCTGTTGCCCGATGCGGTGCTGCCCGCCAAGCTGGTCGCCGGCATGAAGGTGCTGCTCGACCGGACGCTGGGCGAGCGCGTGGTCGTCAACGTCCATGCTGCCAGCGCGCTATGGCCGATATGGGCCGACACGCATCAGCTGGAAAATGCGATTCTCAACCTGGCGGTCAATGCCCGCGACGCCATGGAGGGGGCAGGGCGCCTCGATATCACCGTGGAGGATGTCGCGCTGGATTCCGCCGCCAGCGGCGGGCTCAAGCCCGGAGATTATGTCAGGATCAGCGTTTCCGACACCGGTTGCGGTATGTCGAAGCAGGTCATGGAGCGTGCGTTCGAACCCTTTTTCACGACCAAGCCGGTAGGAAAGGGCACCGGTTTGGGCCTCAGCCAGATCTTCGGTTTCGTGCGTCAGTCGATGGGCGATGTCCACATCGCGTCGGAGCTGGGCAAGGGGACGACCATCTCGCTGTTGCTGCCACGCTATCAGGGCATGGCCGTGCAGCGCAGCGGCCTGGAGCTGTCGGTGGCCGCCCGCCCGGATTCCGGTGCGCTGGAGATCCTGCTGGTGGAGGACGATCCGCGGGTGCAGGCGTCCACGAGGGCAGGCCTCACCGAACTCGGCCATGTCGTGAGCGCCTGCGGCTCGGGTGAGGAAGCACTGGCGATATTGGCGGACGGGAGCAGCTTCGACCTGGTGCTGACCGATGTCATGATGCCCGGCATGACCGGCCCCGAGCTTATCGCCGCGATCAGCCGAGACTATCCCGAAATCGCCGTGTTGTTCGTCACCGGCTATGTCGGGGAGGCCGGGCAGACCGAAGATTTCGCGGACCATGAGGTGCTGCGCAAACCCTTCACCATCTCGGCCCTGGGCAATGCGATCGGGCGAGCGATGGGGCGTCGTCCCGGCAGGACGGCGTCGCAGGCCGCCTGAAACCGTTCAGGCCGGCCTTCGCTCGGTCATCGGACGGCGCCTCGCGCGATCAGACGGGGAAGCAGCGCCAACGCACCGAGGATCGGCCAGCGTCGCTGCCACGGCTTGATCTGGATCGCCGCGCCTGCGTGGCGATTTATCTTCCACGCCAGATAGTCGATGCCGCCGGCATAGGTGGTGCTCGCCTTCGCCAGCCGCAGGAGGGTCAGCGCCTTGCCTTCCCGCCGACGCCGGCGCCAGGCGCCACGGCCTGCCTGGCTTTCTGCGATGGTCACGGGTTCGGCGAAGCGGACCGTGGTCCCTTCGATAGCGGCGCCCAGGCCGGCCATGGCAAGCGCCGGTGCCGTGAAGCGGGCGTAGCGGCCGGGGTCTGCTGCAACCACCGATGAAGCGCGGCCCTTGCGTTCGGCGCGAAGCTCGGCGCCATAGGTCAGGGCGAAGGCCCCCTCCCACAGCTCGGCGATGCTCAGCGCGTCCGGAAGCAGCGGGCGGGCTGCGGCCAGCAGCGCGGGTGCGGCTCCCGCTATGGCGCGAGCGGCCTCCTCGGCGGCGGCTTCGTCGGCGGACCAGACCAGCCGCGAGGGCTGGGCGAAGCGCGCCCAGACCGAGACATTGCGCGTCGAGGCGGAAGCGAGGCGCCGGAAGTCGGCCTCGCTCAGCACGGCATATTTGGCGATCAGCCCGTCATGCTCGAACGGGAAGACATTGGGAGGCACGTGGCGATTGGCGAAGGCGAGCCAACCGCCGCCATAGGCGGCGCGATAGTCCGACACGATCAGATAGAAGTCGAGCATCAGCCCGTCGAGATTGGCCTCGCGCAGGCAGGAGCCGTAGAAGAGGACCGATCGCGAGGCGCCGGGATAGCGCGCGGCCAGGGCAGCGGCCATGGTCGTGACCCTCGGGTCGACGGGCTCGGCCAGCTCCGTCGCCACCAGCGTTTCCAGTGGCATGGGCTTTCCGGTCAGGCGGCCAGACGGAGGAAGGGCACGGGCGGCGTGGTCTTCAACACGATCGGCTTGCCGGCATCGGCCTGGAAGATCTCGCCATCGAGGATCACGCTCGAGCGCTCGCCCTCGATCTGGATCTCGTCGCCATATTCGAAATGGACGCCGTCCATGCGGTCCCGGCCAACCCGGCCGAAGATACCGGCGAACAGGGCGCGCAGCAGGGGCAGGGGGCGCTGTTCGACAACCATGAGCTGCAGCGCACCCGATGCGGTGCTGCCCCCGGTGCTGCTGCCCAGAAGCAGCTTGTGGAGGGTGGTCACGATCAGCAGCGAGAAGCGGCCCTGAATCTGCCCGGCGCGCATCATCGACACCTTCATCGGGCGTGCTGCCGGCGGCAGGAAGGCGGTGCGGATGCCGAGGATCAGAGTCACAAGAACGGCGATCGCGGTCAGAAAATGGCTGATCCCGTTCGGCAGGCCGAGTGGATAGATCTTGTTGCGGCAGTAGAGGATCGTGTCGGCGAGACCGGCCCCGCCGAGGAACATGCCCAGCACCGGACGCGACCCGTCCGAGCCGTCGGACAGCGCGATCAGCTCGCGGACGACGACATGCTCCTCGATGCCGGTGCGTGCGATCTCCATCACGCGTCGAAGCGCGGCGATCGGGTCGCCGACCGCGCCGAGATCGAGGGCGATGAGGTTGGTCTTGCCGTTCGGAAGCACTGCGACCGGAGGCGGCGAGCCATCGAAATGGCCACCGAGATAGAGTTCGGTCAGGGCGGCCTGAACCGTGCCGTCGCCGCCATTGACCACGAGCACCTTGGGACTGACCCGGGCAATGGTGCGCAGCGCCTCGCCGATCTGATCGACCGACTCGACCTCATAATGGAAGATGTCGCTCTGCGAGGCGCAGAAGCTCCGCATCCGCGGCAGCATCGACAGATTGCCTGTCGAGCGTGGGTTGGAAAGGAGCGCGACGGTGGCCATCGCTCAGCGGGCCGCCATGGCGACGGGGCCGAAGGATCCGCCCTTCACATAATTCATCACTATCGACACGCGCGTCATTCCGGCCACCTCGATCTGGACCTTCTGCGGATCCGGTTTGCGCTTGAACAGGACGTCGAGCAGCGACAGCCGGGGATTGCCGGACATGCCGCCACCGTCCTCCATGCCCGTCTTGCCCGAACCGTCCACATCGTGGCGGACCGAAACCGCATAGGCGCCGTTCGCAGGCAGCTTGACGCAGACGTCGACCGGACCCGAGGCGGGAACCGGGACGTCGATGCGGCGAAGATAGCTGCCCTTGTCAAAATAATGCTTTGGATTGCCGCCATAGGACTGCACGCGCAACATGCCGCTGCGCGACTTAAGTCCTTCGACATGAACAAGAATTGCGGGCGCGTTGCCGGTGCAGGCGGCGGCGTCGGGGCCGAGCACGGCGGCACCGGCCGCGACGGGCATACCCATCGCGATCATCAGTCCAGCCATCCCCGCCACAAGTTTCGACATGACCTCATTACTCCTGGAAGCTATAGCCAAGCGCGAACGCATGGCCGGCACATGCCCCCATGAGTCGGAAAGTGGGCTGCGATTGCGGCCAGAACATGGTCATGGGGCGTCGAAAAGTTGAGATTTGACACGCTTACCGACCGCTATCTCGCCCGTCTGGTCGCCACGCCGCTCATAGCGACGCTGGTCATCGCCGCGATGTTGCTGACGCTCGACAAGATGCTGCGTCTGTTCGATTTCGTGGTGTCGGAAGGCGGGCCGGTCAGCGTCGTGTGGCGAATGCTCGCCAATCTGATTCCCGAATATATGTCGCTCGGCATCCCGATCGGGCTGATGCTCGGATGCCTGTTGGCGTTCCGCAAGCTCGCCATGTCGTCGGAGCTCGATGTGTTCCGCGCGGTGGGGATGAGCTATGGCCGGCTGCTGCGTGTACCCTATTATTACGCGATCGCCCTCGCTCTGCTGAACCTCGCCATCGTCGGCTTCATACAGCCCTATTCGCGCTACAAATATGAGGGATTGCGCTTCGAGCTGCGCTCCGGCGCGCTGGGGGCTTCGATCAAGGTCGGCGAGTTCACCAAGCTCGGCAAGCGCATGACGATCCGCGTCGAATCCAGCCGGGACGGCGGGCGCGAGCTTTCTGGCATCTTCCTGATGACCGAGGGCACCGACGGCAAGAGCCTCGCGGTGACCGCCGAGCATGGCCAGTTCCTGGCGACCGACGATCCCGACACGATCATCCTGCGCCTGCAGAAGGGCGTGCTGGTCCATGACGCACCAAGCTTCAAGGAACCGCGCGTCCTGCAGTTCGTCGGGCATGACCTGCCGATCGACTTGCCCAAGATGGAGGCCTTTCGTCAGAGAGGCGGACGCGATCTTGAGATGACGATGCCCGAGCTGGTCGTGACCGCGCACCAGCCGCAGACGCCGGCGAAGCAGCGGGCGCAGTTCCGATCGGAATTCCACTTCCGCCTCGTCGAGGTGGCGACGATGTTCCTGTTGCCGATGCTGGCCCTGGCGCTGGCCGTGCCGCCCAAGAGGTCGTCTTCGGCGCTGGGCGTGTTCCTGTCGATCGTGATGATCGTCACCCAGCACAAGATCAACGAATATGCCGCATCGGTGGCCGCGCTCGGGCGGATCGATCCGCTGATCGCTTTGTGGACGCCCTTCCTGCTCTTCACTGCGCTGGTATGGTGGATGTATCGGACCATCGCCTATGTACCCGGAGGGCAGCCGATCGGCGCGCTCGAGCGCGCGGCCGACAAGGCGGCGAAGGCGATAGTCGGCTGGATTCGCCGGCTGGGTCGGAGGGGCCGCGCATGAACGGAATCAGCTTCTTCGCATCGCGGACGATCACCTTCTACATGGCGCGGATGTTCCTCGTCCGCTTCGCCTCGGTGCTGGCGGCGCTGGTCATCGTTCTGCTCGCGCTCGATCTTCTGGGGGAATCGGGCGATATCCTCGCCTATCCCGGCAATGGCGACGCGCAGCTCTGGTTGTATGCCACCTTGCGGACCCCGCAGATCATCGCCCGTTTTCTGCCCTTTGCGGCGCTGCTGGCGACGTTGATCACCTTCGTAACGCTGAACCAGAACAGCGAGATCATCTCAATGAAGGCGGCGGGCGTTTCGGCGCACCAGATACTCGCACCGCTGGTCGTGGCGAGCCTGGGCGTGGCGCTCGTGTCCTTCGTGTTCAACGAGCGGGTCGTCGCGCGCTCCACCGCCACGCTGACCGCATGGCAGAACGCCAATTATGGTCCGATCCCGCGCGACAGGGGCATCGTGTCGAACGTGTGGGTGCGGGACGGCGACGACCTGATCCATGCCGCCGCCGCCCGCGGACGCGGCGCCCAGACGCAGCTGGATGACGTGACGATCTACGATCGCGACGGTGGCCGCCTGTTGTCGATCGTGACGGGCAAGCTCGGCGTCCAGAAGGCGGGTGGCTGGCAACTCGCCGGGGCAAGCCGCTTCGACGTTACCCGCGGCACGACCTCCACGCTGCCGCTGTTCGCCTTTGCCCGGGGGGTGACGCCCGACCGCTTCACCCTGGCGAGTGTCGATCCGGCATCCAAGTCCATCCTTCAGCTCCGTTCGGCGATTCAGGATCTTGAGGCGGCGGGCCGTCCCACGGGGCCGCTGCGCGCGGGATTGTGGCACAAGCTGTCGGGCCCGCTGTCGGCGGTGCTGATGCCGCTGCTCGCGGCGGTCGCGGCCTTCGGGCTGGCGCGATCGGGACGGCTGTTCGTCCGTGCCGTCATCGGCATGGCGCTGGGCTTCGCCTATTTCGTCGCCGATAACTTCGCGCTGGCGATGGGGAATCTCGGGGCCTACCCGCCCTTTCTTGCGGCCTGGGCGCCGTTCCTGCTGTTCCTGCTGATCGGCGAGACCGTACTGATCCGGACCGAGGAATAGCTTTCGTCCCGCGACGGTCGCAAAAGCGCCGCATTGCCAATCCAGATCGCAATGCCATATGTGGTCCCACGAGGGGCTGGCATCTATCCATTGAGGTTTCGCGTGAAGCTTTCCGCCATCAAGCCGGCCTTCTGGTCGAAGGAGCACCATCTCGATCGCATGACGCTCAAGGAGCTGTGGGTCGCCTTTTTCCAATATCCGGCGATCATCGGTTACCTGTCGTGTGCGTTCGTCTCGATCGCCCTCTATTTCCGCTATCCGGCGCCGCTGCTTCCCACGCTGGCGGCCATCGGCATTTCGGTGTTTGTTTATCCGCTGGTCTGGTATTGCCTCCACCGCTGGGTTCTGCACAGCCGCTGGATGTTCAAGGTGCCGTTTCTTGCCGCCACCTGGAAGCGGATCCACTATGATCACCACCAGGATCCTAACCGGCTCGAAATCCTGTTCGGTGCGCTCCACACCACGCTGCCCACGATCGCCATCGCCACGGCCCCGATCGGTTACGCCCTCGGCGGTGTCGGCGGCGCGCTGGCGGCTTTCGCAACCGGGCTGATTACGACCTGCGTCTACGAGTTCTTCCACTGCATCCAGCATCTGGCCTATAAGCCGAAGATGAAGTGGGTGATGAACATGAAGGCCCGTCACATGGCACATCATTTCCATGACGAGCGCGGCAATTTCGGAATAACCAACTATTTCTGGGACCGCCTGTTCGGCACCTATTACGAACGGATCCTCAAGGAAAAGAAGAGCGAGACCGTGTTCAACCTGGGCTACACGCCTGAGGTGGCCGAGCGCTATCCCTGGGTCGCGCGCCTGTCTGGTGGCGTCGCCATGGGTCATCCGAGCCAGCGCATCCCGCACTGATGACCGTGCGCATCCGGCCGGTCATCGGCAAACGCGACCGCAAGCGGTTCGTAGATCTTGCCTATACGCTCAACGGCGGTGACCCCAACTGGGTCCCGCCTTTGCGCATGGAAGCCCTGGAGCTCGTTACTCCGGGCAAGAACCCTTTTTACGAGCATGCCGAGCAGCAGCTGTTCCTCGCCGAGCGCGAGGGACAGCTCGTCGGCCGCATCTCCGCGCATATCGACCATCTCTGGCTCGCCATGCCGGCCGATCAGGGCGGTGGGCCGGGGATCGGCAATTGGGGCATGCTTGAGGCGGTGGATGCCGCGGTGGCGACGGCCCTGATCGGGCAGGCCGAGCAATGGCTGCGCGACAAGGGGATGACCACGGCGATGGCGCCGCTCAGCTGCTCGATCTGGGAAGAGCCGGGGCTGCTCGTGCAGGGCCATGACCATCCGCCGACGGTCATGATGGGCCACGCCAACCCCGCATATCAGGGCTGGGTGGAAGCGCTCGGCTATAGCGGCGTAAAGGATCTCCTGACCTTCGAAATCGACATCACGAAAGATTTCCCGCCGCTCGTCCAACGGATCGTGAGTTCCGGCGAGCGCAATGCGCGAATCCGTATCCGCAAGGTCGACAAGAGCCGCTTCGACGAGGAAGCCGCGCTGATCCTGGCGATCCTCAACGATGCCTGGTCGGACAATTGGGGGTTCGTTCCGATCACCCCCACCGAGATCGCGCACACCGGCAAGAAGCTCAAGCCGATCGTCTTCGAAGATCTCATCCGCGTGGCCGAGGTCGATGGCGAACCGGTCGCCTTCATGATGACGCTGCCGGACCTGAACGAGATGACCGCCGACTTTGGTGGGAGCCTTTTCCCGTTCAACTGGATCAAGCTGCTCCGGCGCCTGCGCAAGCCGCGTGTGAAGACGATGCGCGTACCTCTGATGGGGGTGGTAAAGAAGCTGCAGGCAACCCGGCTTGCGTCGCAGCTGGCCTTCATGATGATCGAGTATATCCGCCGCGATTCGGTCGCCGACTATGGCGCGACGCGTGGCGAGTTCGGCTGGATCCTCGAGGACAATCAGGGGATGCGCTCGATCGCGGAGACGATCGATGGCCGGGTGAACAAGGTCTATCGTATCTATTCGAAGGACCTGTAAGCAATCCGCCCGGCGGGCGGTCAGTGCGAGGGCAGGGGGCACAGGTGTCGTTGCAGAACTGGTGGGTGTTCGTCGTGGCGACCTTCTTCGTGTCCGCCATGCCGGGACCGAACATGCTTCACGTCATGACACAAAGCATGCGGCATGGTTTCGTGCGGGCTTTCGCAACCATGGCGGGCTGCATGCTCGCTTTGCTGCTTCTGTTCGGCGTTTCGGCGATGGGCATGAGCGCGCTGCTGTCCGCACTTCCCGAGCTTCTCACCCTGATCAAGGTGGCAGGTGCCGCCTATCTCGTGTGGATCGGCATCAAGAGCTGGCGGGACGACAGTCCACCCGTCGACCTGTCGGATGAGCTGTCGACGGGGGCAGCGCGAAGCGCGGCGACGCTGTTCCGCTCGGGCTTCCTCATCAGTATCAGCAATCCAAAGGCGCTGATCTTCGCGGCGGCCTTCTTCCCGCAGTTCGTCAGCCCGACCCTGCCCAAGGCGCCGCAATTCGCGATCCTGCTGGCGACCTTCGTCGTTATCGAGACCGGCTGGTACATGACCTATGCCACGGGCGGCCGGACGCTGGCCCGTCATCTCCGCCGCCCCGAATGGCACCGCTGGGTCAATCGCACCAGCGGCGCGTTGTTCGTCATGTTCGGCCTCTCGCTACTGGCGTGGCGGCAGCGCTAGGAGAGGCTTTTGGGAGAATCACAATGACGATCGACGATATCGACGACCGCGCCGCAGCTGCCGCGTTCCGCCGGCTGGTGCGGCATTTGCAACATCGCGACGATGCACAGAACATCGATCTCATGGGACTGGCGGGCTTCTGCCGCAACTGCCTGTCGGACTGGCTGACAGAGGCGGTCGCAGGCGAGCATGACAAGGACAGCGTGCGCGAGGCCGTCTACGGCATGCCCTATGCGGACTGGAAGGCGCGCCAACCCGCCGCCACGCCCGAGCAGCTCGCACGGATGGAAGCCAGCGTGGCGCGCAACCGCGCCGGATGAGCTGCTAGGCGACCAGTCCGGCGGCCCAACGGGCGAAGCTCAGCCAGGGCCCCGTCTGCCACACCGCGAAGCGCAGCACCTGCGAGGCGAGCACGATCCCTCCGCCGATCAGCGTCGCGCGATGCAGCCTGCCATGCCGCTTCAGGTCCCACCCGATCAGCGCGAGCAGGAACAGGTCGCTGAACCCGAAGATGATCACCGGGCCCGGCACGAAGGCTGGCCACGGCCACCGGCCGAAGCCGGGGCTCGTCATTTCGAGCATCGCCAGGAACATGTAGCGCTTGTGGCTGGCAGCGTCCCATCGCTTGGTGAGCCCAGCCCCGATCAGCCCGGCGAAGACGGGCACGCTGATGAGGGGGATCGCCAGCCAGCTCAGCGGCGCGACGATCGGCGGGCCCGATGCGCGGCCGACCTGGTATAGCGCGGAAACAAGCGCGATCGCGACCATCGCGGGGAGCAGACCCACGCTCGCCATCCCCAGCCGGCGGTGCAGGTCACGGCGATCGGCCGATATCAGGAGCACCTGCGCCACATAGAGCAGCATCCAAGCCGTGAAGATCAGGCCATGGAGATGGACGAGCGGGGTCAATGAGGGGATCGGGTGGCCCGGATCGACGACCCCGCGCAGATAGTAGCTGGGCAGGAAGCCGATGATGATCGACCCGGCCATCGCGATCGCCGTTCCGCCGAAGAACCATCGTTCCGCACTTAGCCTGCGCGCGCTGCCCGCCCTGGTCGCCATGTCCCTGTCCCCCGTGCCTGTTATCTTCGTCGATATACTATAGGGGAGACGTTATTGTTGCGCAGGAACCTTGGCGCCTTGTCTCTATCGCAGCGTGATCCAGGTCGGAGCGTGGTCGCTCGCCTTTTCCAGCCCGCGCGTATCCTTATGCACCCCGGCGTCGATCAGCCGGTCCGCAGCGGCGGGGCTCAGCATGAGATGGTCGATGCGGAAACCGGCATCGCGCTGCCAGGCGCCCGCCTGATAATCCCAGAAGGTATAGACCGGCCCATGTGGATGGACGGTGCGCAGCGCGTCGGTCCAGCCGGCGGCACAAAGGCGTCGGAAGGCCGCACGGCTTTCGGGCTGGGTGAGCGCGTCGTTCGCCATGGCCCGCTCGGAAAAGACGTCGTCGGTCGATGGCGTGGGAATGACGTTGTAGTCCCCGGCCAGCACCACCGGCTTTTCGGTCGCCCAGAGCGCGCCGGCATGGTCGATCAGTCGGTCGAACCAGGCCAGCTTATAGTCGAATTTCGGCCCTGGCACGGGGTTGCCGTTGGGCAGGTAGATCGAGGCGACGATGACCCCACCCACCTCGGCTTCGATATAGCGGCTGTGACTCGGATCGGGATCGTCGGGCAGGCCTTTGCGCCGTTCGACCGGCTGGGCGCCGCGCGCGAGGATGGCGACCCCGTTGAAGCCCTTCTGGCCGTGCCAGATCGCGCCATAGCCTGCCGCTTCGATCTCGGCGATCGGAAAGGTCTCGTCGGAGGTCTTGATCTCCTGAAGGCACGCGACATCCGGCGCCTTCTGTTCGAGCCATTCGATCAGGCGGGGGAGTCGGGCCTTGATCCCGTTGATGTTGAACGTCGCTATCTTCATTTCGACGGGATAGCGTGCCGCATCGGTCCCGTCACCCGTCGACGCGACGGGCGCGCGATCATGCCGGCGTCAGATCGAGAAGCTCGACCCGCAGCCGCAGCCGGATGCCGCGTTCGGATTGGTGACGCGGAAGGCGGCGCCGCCCAGCGACTCGACATAATCGACCGCGCCGCCGCGCACGAGATCGAGGCTCACCGGATCGACCACGAGCGATACTCCATCGCGGACCGCGATGATGTCGTCGTCGGCCGGCGCATCCGCGAGCTCGAACTTATATTGGAAGCCGGCACAGCCGCCGCCATCGATCGCAAGGCGCAGGATCGGCGGCTTGCCGGTCTTGGTCGCGATTGCGGCTACGCGCGCTGCAGCAGACGGCGTGATGTCGATGTCGGTGATCGCTTCCATGGCTGCATAGATAGGCACGAAAAAGGCCGCCGACAATCGCCGGCAGCCCTTCTACCCTTCATTGGGATAAATCTTATTCTTCGGGACCGCCGAGAGCGACCGCCTGGCTCTCCTCGCGAGCAGCCATCAGATAGTTGGCCGACTGCAGGAAGGGGAGGGGATTGACGGCGCGGCCGTCGATCCGGACCTCATAATGAAGGTGGCTGCCGGTCGAGCGGCCGGTCGAGCCGACATAGCCGATGAGGTCGCCACGCTTCACGCGCTGGCCGTCACGTGCGGAGATGCGCGACATATGGCCGTAGCGGGTGGCGACACCCTTGCCATGATCGATCTCGACCATGTTGCCATAGCCGCCGAACCACTCGGCGCGATCGACGACGCCGTCGGCGGTCGCGTAAATCGGCGTACCGGTGGGCGAGGCAAGGTCGATGCCAGCGTGCATCGCAGCGGCGCCGCGAAACGGGTCCGAGCGGACGCCGAAGGCGCTGGTGAAGGTGAAATTGGCGATTGGCTGGATCGACGGAATGGAGATCGCTCCCGCGGCTCCACCGACGTTCACCGCATCGAGCTTCTTCCAGGACTGGAAGATCGCCTGGAACTGTGCAGCGGCACGTGCGTTCTCAGACATGTCCGAATCCTGCGCCATCGCAGGCTGGAACGACGTCGTAACGATAAGTGCGGCGGCGAATGTCTTGATTTGTGCGCTGCTGAGAGCCCGGGCAAGTCGGCGTGCGAAACGAACGGCATTGTCCACTAGGTGCATAATTCCCCCGCGACCGGATGACTCGAACCGGGAAACCGGTCGACCCTGTTTCGCCGCTATCAGGAATTGCCCCCCCTCATGCGACGCCGCCCTTGTGTTGGAGATCACAGGATGCGGCAACCCCAGCCATCATCGCTTTCGTCAAACCGGCTCGCTCGCGCGCCGAATCGTTAAACGGAGGTTTAACCATTCCGCGAAAATGCCGGCCGACGAGGTCGCTCCACTGCACTGCGCAATCGAATCGCTGTCGCTCGCAGAGATAGGCGAACCAGCGAACCCCGGCCGCGACATGGTCGATCTCGTCCTCGGCTATCCGGCGCATGACCTGGGCCGAGCGGACGTCGCCTGCTGCGTCGAAACGGCTTATCAGCGAGGGTGTTACGTCGAGACCCCGGGCCTCGAGTACCATCGGCACGACGGCCAGGCGGGCCATCGGATCGTGCGCCGTTGCCGCCGCGGCCTCCCATAGACCGTCATGCGCAGGCAGGTCGCCATAGGATGCGCCATAGGCGTTGAGCCGCCGTTCGATCAGCGCGAAGTGCATAGCCTCCTCGGCGCCGACCGCCATCCATTCGTCGACAAAGGCGGTTGGAAAATGGGCGCCGAACCGTCCGACCAGATCGAAGGCAAGATCGATGGCGACATATTCGATATGGGCCAGCGCATGGAGCATGGCGATGCGCGCGCGGGGAGACCCGGCTCGCCCGCGCTTGGGCATGCGTGAAGGCGGCAGAAGGGGAGGACGTCCGGTGCGAGCAGGCTGATCCGGCATGGGCGTATCGAAGCCTCGGGCCAGGCGGCTCAGTCGCCAGTCGCGTGCAGCCTTGCGTGCCGCCTTGACCTTCGCGCGCGGGGAGGGCTGGTCGAGGACCGATCGGCAGGCTGCGGAAATGTCGGTGCTGCTCACGCCGCCGGGGGTCCTTCGATGAACTGCTTGTGCAGCGCCAGCATGGATCGGGCATGTCGCCGGGCCACTGCGCGCCGGTCGTCCCCATAACCGCCGCCCATTGCGCTGGCGAGAGGAATGCCGCGTTCGCAGGCTGCCCGCATCACGAACCGGTCGCGCCGGTCCAGGCCCTGGTCGGTCAGCGCGAGCCGGCCGAGGCGGTCGTCGTGGTGGGGATCCACGCCCGCCTGATAGAGGATGATATCCGGCGCATGGGTGTCGAGCGCGGGGGCAAGGTGCGTCGCCAGTGCCGTCAGATAATCGGCGTCGCCGGTGCCGTCGGGCAGGCCCAGGTCGAAATCCGATCGGGCCTTGCGCGCCGGAAAATTGCTCTGACAGTGGATCGAGAAGGTGAAGATGTCGGGGCGGTCGTCGAGGAGCAGGGCGGTGCCGTCGCCCTGATGAACGTCGAGGTCGACAATCATGACGCGCTCCGCATGGCCTTCGGCGATCAGCCGGTTGGCGGTGATCGCCAAGTCGTTGAACACGCAATAACCAGCGCCGTGCGTCGCCTGTGCGTGATGGCTGCCGCCCGCGGCATTGGCCGCGAACCCGTGACGCAGCGCCAGCATCGCCGCCAGCCATGTGCCGCCCGGTGCCAGAAAGGCGCGGCGGGAGACATGCTCGGTCACGGGGAAACCGATCCGCCGTTCGATCGCTGCCGACACCCGACAGCTTTGCACATCATCGACATAATCGGGGTCGTGCAGCGCCTCGATCCAGTTCCGAGGCATCGGCTCCGGGCAATGAATCTCCATGTCCACCCCGCTGTCCTGCAGAGCCATCATGACCAGTTGATATTTGTCGAAGCTGAAACGGCTTCCCGCAGCGGGCGGAGAGACATAATCAGGGTGATGGACGACGCGGAGCATCTTGCGACGCTAGCGCCTTTTGCCGATGGAAAGCCATGAACGAAGAATTCATCCGCCCCGACGTCCGCGCCTTTCTCGACGACATCAACGGTCGGCCCGGTCCCAAGACCCATGAGGTCGATGCCCCGACCGCCCGCATGATGTCAGCGCGTCTGCGCGACATCGCCGATGTCGACAGCCCGCCGATTGCGACCCGCGAGGATCTCCTGATCCCGACGCATGACGGCCGCACCATTTCCGCGCGCTTCTACGATCCGCGCGCCGAACGCGACGATGGTCCGCTGGTGATCTTCTATCATGGCGGCGGCTTCGTGCTCGGGGACCTGGATCTTTACGACGCCGCCGCTGCCGACATCGCCAGAGGCCTCGACCTGCCGGTGCTGTCGGTCGACTATCGGCTGGCCCCCGAGCATCCCTGGCCGGCCGGCCCCGACGATTGCGAGATCGCGACCCGCTGGGCCGCGGCGCAGGCCGTGCTGTTCGGCCGCCGCTTCGATTCGCTCGCGCTCTGCGGCGACAGCGGCGGCGGGACGCTCGCCATCGTGACCGCCATGGCACTGCGCAATGAGCCGGCTGCGCTGCCCGTGATCGCACTTTGGCCGCTCTATCCGGCGGTCGACCTGCGCAAGCGCTTTCCTTCGACCGAGAAGCTGGGCGCCGGTTACATGCTGACGCTCGACACGCTGCGCTGGTTCAACGAGCATTATGCGCCCGACTTCAACCATTGGCGTGCGTCGCCCGGGCGCGGCGATCTGCGCGGCATGCCGCCGGCGCTGGTGGTTGGGGCGACGCTCGATCCTTTGCTCGATCAGGCCCGCGCCTATGCGATCGCCTGTATCGAGGCGGGCGTGCCGGTCACCTACAGGGAGGCGAGGGGCAATATCCACGGCTGGCTCACCCTGCGCCGGGGCATCCCGTCCTCCGAGCAGGATCTCCAGGGTTCGCTCGCGGCCTTCCGCAGCCTGATCGAGGAGTATCGTCCGTGAAGCCGACGCTGCCCTACCGCCCTGCCGCCGCGATCATGCTGCTCAACGCCGACAACCAGGTGTTCGTGGCTCAACGGATCGATAATCTCGCCGAGGCCTGGCAGATGCCCCAGGGGGGGCTCGACAAGGGCGAAGATCCCCTGGCTGGCGCACTGCGCGAGCTCGAGGAGGAAACCGGCATCCCGCCCCGCCTCGTCGAGATATTGGGAAAGGCGCCGGAGGAGCTGCTGTACGATCTGCCACCCGAACTGGTCGGCAAGATCTGGGGCGGAAAATATCGGGGCCAGGCGCAGCACTGGTTCGTCGCCCGCTTTCTCGGCACGGACGACGACGTCAATCTCGAGACGGCCGAGCCTGAATTCCGGGCGTGGAAATGGGCGGATCCGGCCGATCTGGTCGACATGATCGTCCCCTTCAAGCGCGATCTTTATGCCCGGGTGGTCGAGACCTTCCGCTCCTATCTGTCATAAGCTCTATTGCTAATCACTTGCATTAGAGATGGTAGCGCATTAGCGGCTCCCCGAAACGAAGGGGAATCCTATGCGTCACCTGTCCCGCCTGGCCGCCTCGGTGGCCTTCGTCGCTGTCGTTCCTGCCTTCGGCCAGACCGCGCCGGGCGCAGGCGAGGGGGATAGTGGCGACATCGTCGTGACGGCCGCGCGCAGCGTGCTGCCTGCCAATGCGCTTCCGCTCACCGTCGACGTGGTCGGCAAGGCGGACCTCGACCAGCAGATCGCGATTTCCGGATCGGTCACCGATGCGATTGCGACCCTGACGCCTTCCTTCTCTCCGACGCGCCAGAAGCTGTCGGGCGCGGGCGAGACGCTCCGTGGGCGCAGCCCGCTTTATGCGATCAACGGCATTCCGCAGACGACCCCGCTGCGCGACGGCAGCCGTGACGGCTTCACGATCGACGGCTTCTTCGTCGACCGTGTCGAGCTGATCTACGGTTCCAACGCGCTGCAGGGCATTGGCGGTACCGGCGGGATCGTCAACCAGGTGACGGTCGGTGCACCCGAGAGGGAAGGGGTCAGCGGTCGCGTCCTGTTGCAGGGCAATGCCGATGACGGCTTCACCAAGGATGGGATCGGCGGGAAGGCCGCCGGCCTGGTCCAGTACAAGCAGGACCGCTTCGACGCTTCGGTGGGCGCGGCCTATGAGAAGCGCGGCGTCTTCTACGACGGCAAGGGGCGCCGCGTAGGCATCAACCTGACCCAGGGCGAAACGCAGGATTCGGGTAGCTTTTCGCTGTTCGGTCGCTTCGGCTATCAGCTGGGCGATACCGGGCGCATCGACCTGATCGCCAGCCGCTACGAACTGAAGGTCGATGGCGATTACATCGCGGTCGCGGGCAACAGGAACACTGGCCTGCCCACGAGCGCCCGGCGCGGCACGCCGCCGCTCGATCCGGCGCAGAGCCGTACCGAAAGCCTCGCGCTGTCGGTCACCGACACCGACCTGCATGGCGGCAATTTCGTCAGCCAGATCTTCTTCAACCGCACGCGCGACACCTTCGGCGGCGAACCGGCACCGATCGCGACCTTCCAGGACGTGCGCATCGCACCGGTCGGCACCCTGCTCGATCAGTCGCAGAACAGGTCGCGCAAGCTGGGCGCCAAGTTCAGCTATGAGCGGGCCATGCCGGGCTTCGAGGCGCTCACCGCCACGCTCGGCTTCGACGCCCTGGTCGACGAGACCGAGCAGCGCCTGATCGCCACGGGCCGTACCTGGGTCCCGCCGACCGACTTCCGGAGTCTGGCACCCTTTGCCCAGGCCAATCTGGCGCTGTTCGACAAGAGGGTGCGGCTGGCCGCCGGCGCGCGCTGGGAGAATGTCCGGATCAAGATCGACGATTATGTCACGCTGGCGTCGACAACGACGCCGGTCGGTGGCGTCGCGGTGTCGGGCGGTACGCCGAGCTTCGACGACGTCCTGCTCAATGGGGGTGTCGTGGTGGAGCCGTGGCAAGGCATCCGCGCTTATGCGAGCTATGCCGAGGGGTTCACCGTCGCGGACATCGGCCGGATCACGCGGGCGATCGGGAAGCCGGGCGTCGACCTTGATAATTTCCTAGACATCACGCCCGTCATTTCGAACAACCGTGAGGTCGGTCTCGAGGTGAAGCGCGGCCCGCTCGACGCCAGCGTCACCTATTTCTGGTCGAGCAGCAAGCAGGGCCAGATCCTCGTCGCCAACGCTGACGGCATCTTCAACGTGCTGCGCCAGCGCGTCGAGATCGAAGGGCTCGAGATCAACGCGGGCGTGCAGATGCCGGTCAAGGGGCTGAAGCTGTCGGTCGGCTATGCGCAGCTGAAGGGCCGCTATGACGCGAGTGCGGTTGCGGACGGCAAGGTTGGAACCGACCTCGACGGCGCCAATATCTCGCCCGATCGCGTCAACCTCGCGGCGATCTACCAGCGCGGCGCCATTTCGGCGCGTCTCCAGAGCAATTTCTATCTGAGCCGGACATTCAAGAGCAGCGAGATCACGCTGGATCGGCGCAACGATTTCGGCGGCTACAACCTGACCGATGCGAGCATCCGTTATCAGACGGGGATCGGTGGCTTCACCTTCTCGGTCCAGAACCTGCTCGACGAGCAATATATCGACTATGCGAGCGACACCCAGCGGGCGACCGACAATTTCTTCTATTTCGCCGGGCGGGGCCGCAACTTCACGCTGACCTGGGATTACCGGTTCTGAGGCTGATCGATCAGCTTCACCGCTGGATCGGCGGGGTGCTCGGCATCCTGCTGCTCATCCTCGGCCTGTCGGGCGCGGTCCTCGTCCACCGCGACGCGTGGATCGGGCTGCCCCATGCCGGCGACGCGCGGGTCGCCGATCCGGTGGCCCTCGGCGAACTGACGGCGCGATTGATGGCCGACCCCGCGTCGCGCCCGCAGAGCATCCTGTTCGCCAGCGATACGCTGGGCCTGGTCAGGCTGTCGGGCAAGGGCGGATCTGGTGCCTATGCGGATCAGAGCGGCGCGATCGTCACCCGCTGGTCGAGCCAGTGGGAACGGCCAGAGCTCTGGCTGTTCGATCTTCATCATCATCTGCTGGCGGGTGATGTCGGCGAAACGGTCATCGGCATCGCGGGCGCGGCTGGCCTGTTCTTCGTGATCTCGGGCGTCACCCTCTGGTGGCGGACACGAAAGACCTTCGTTTTTCGGCTGTGGCCGGCGCGGATGACCCGGCCTGCCGTCCTTCGCCACCACCGCGATCTCGGCATCCTCGTCGCGCCGCTGCTGCTGCTGTCCTTCTACACCGGCGCGGTGCTCGTCTTCCGACCGTTCGCCGCCCTGACCCTGGGGCCCGGCGCGCCGGCTGCGATCCAAGGTGCGCTGAAACCGCCGGCGGGCAGCAAAGCGGCCTTGTCCGAGCAGATCGGCTGGCGGGCGATCGTCGCCACTGCCCACCGCCGGTTTCCGGATGCCGAGCTTCGCCTCGTCTCGCTACCCCGCAAGGGCAGTGGGCTGATCACGGTGAGGATGCGTCAGCCGGAGGAGTGGCTGCCCAATGGCCGGTCGACCCTGTGGTTCGCGGCGGACAGCGGTGCGCTGGTCGCCGCCCGTGACGCGCGTGCCCTGGGCTGGCAGGCGAAGGCATTCAACCTCTTCTACCCGCTACACGCGGCAAAGGTCGGCGGGCTCGGCTGGAGGATCGCGATGACCATCTCCGGTCTCGCGCTCGCCCTGCTCGGCGGCTTCACCACCTGGAGCTTCTGGTATGCCCGGCGTCGGACGATAGCGCAGCGCCGGGTCTGAGTCCGTCAGAGCGCCTGCGCGGCGGCCAATACCTCTTCGGCATGGCCCTTGACCTTCACCTTACGCCAGATGCGGGCGATCCGGCCGTCCTTGTCGATCAGGAAGGTGGCGCGGTCGATGCCCATATAGGCGCGGCCATAGAGGGTCTTCTCGATCCAGGTGCCATAGGCCTCGCAGACACTACCGTCATTGTCCGACGCCAGCCGCAGCTTGAGGCCATGCTTGCCAATGAACTTGGCATGGCGCGCGGCATTGTCCTTGGATACGCCGATCACCGATGCGCCGGCCGCCGCGAAATCGTCGGCAAGAGCGGAGAAGGCCTGCGCCTCGGTGGTGCAGCCCGGCGTATCGTCCTTGGGGTAAAAATAGAGGACCAGCGTCTTGCCGGCTTCCGCCGCTATGCTCGTGCTGCTGCCGTCCGGCAGTTCGAGCGTCACGTCCGGTGCCTTGTCGCCTTCGTTGAGCATCGCCTGTCTCCCTGTTCTTATCGTCCTTAGGACGGCAGGGCGGGAGGTTTCAACCTTCCCCAGCGGACAACGGCAACATCCAGGGCGTCGCCCTCCGGCAGGACCCGGCACGGCGGGGGGACTGGGGGCGCCCCGTTACGCTGGGGCGCCCTTCGGTGAATACGACCACCGGTCCACTTACGCTTACGCTACGCACACTTGATGCTGCCTGGAATAGCAGCCAGTCTTTAAGCGAGCGTCGATCAGACTGGTTAAAATCGGGAAACCCTGATTATTCTTTCGGCTGAGCGAGGCGAGCTCGAGCCCCGGATTTCCGGGCATCATGCGATGCCGGCCGCCCTTATCCATTCGCTGCGGACCAGCATCTTCGCGCTTTCATAGCCTTTAACCAAGGCGGGCCAGTCGGGCTCTCCGCAGCTGCGCGCGACCAGATCGCGCGACGCTGGCGGCGGCTCGGCCGAGGCGGGAGAGACGAGCCGCTGCGTCACCAGCAATCGCGTCAGCAATTCATGCGCGCCGATCAGCGCGGGATCGATCAGGCCGTCTTCGGCCAGTGCCCGCATCGCCACGCGGAGCCGGGGGCTGAGGCCGCGCCGGTGCCGCAATTGAAGCAGGTGGACAGTGAACTCGCAGTCGACCAGGCCGCCTTCGACGAGTTTGACATCGAAGGCGCTCGATGGCGGCTTGTGCCGCGCGATATCGCCCCGCATCTTGACGACATCGGCGGTCAGCGAGCTATCGTCCCGCTCCTGCTGAAGGATATCGTCGATAATCCTCTGCACGGCGCCGCGCGCGGGGGGCGAGCCGAAGAGGGGCCGGGCGCGGGTGAGCGCCATATGCTCCCAGGTCCAGGCGCTCTCCCGCTGATAGCGCTCGAAACTCTCGATCGACACCGCCAGAGGCCCCTGAGTCCCCGATGGCCGCAGCCGCGTATCGACCTCGTACAGGGGGCCGGCCGCGGTCGAGACCGAAAGCGCCGCCGAGACGCGCTGGGCCAGCCGGTTGAAATAGGTGGTGGCGCCCAGCGGGCGGGCACCATCGGACTCGGTCATGATGTCGCCGCTGAACAGATAGACGATATCGAGGTCGGACGCGTGGGTGAGGGCGCCTCCGCCCAGTCGGCCCAGAGCGATCACGATCAGTTCACCGCCCGGCACCTTGCCATGGGCCGCCTCGAACTCCGCCACCGTCGCGCGTGCGAGCACGTCGAGCGCCGCTTCCGCTACCCGCGCATAGCCATGTCCGACCTCGATCGGGTCGGAGGCCGCTTCGATCAGCTGCACGCCGAGGGCGAAGCGCCGCTCCCCCACCATCTGACGCACCCTGTCGAGCAGCAGTTCGTAATTCTCCGAGCGCTCGCCATGGGCGAGTTCGGCGACCAGCACCTCGACCGAGGGCGGCGGTTCCAGGGCGGTTGCGTCGATCAGCCCATCGAGCAGGGCGGGTCGGCGACCCAGCGCCTGCGACAAGGTGGGCGCGTGGCTGAGAACGTCTATGAGCGCGCGCGCCAGTGCTGGCCGCGCCTGCAGCAGGCGGAAGAGGTTGATCGCGCTCGGCAGGCCTGCGACCAGATCCTCGAAGCGGCTCAGCGCCTCCTGCGGCGCGGGCGCCTTGCCGAGCGCCCTGACGAGGGTCGGCAGCATCGCCTCCAGCGCCTGTTGCGCGACGCCGGTGCGCAGCGAACGGCTCTTGCCCTCGCGCATCGTCTCGATACGCAGCCGCGCTGCGGCGGGGTCGTCGAAACCAGCCTCGGCCAGTGCGGCCTCGAGCTTCTCGGCCTCCATAGGCATTCGCTCTTCCGCGTCGCCGTCGAGCCCATCATAGACGGCCCCCACGCGCTCGACATGCGGCTGGAGAAGATCGACGAGCGCGTCGCCGTCGCTCAGGCCGTGCAGCCGGGCGACATTGGTCAGGGCGTCCGCATCCTTTGGCAGGCGGTGGGTCTGCAGGTCGTCCACCATCTGAAGCCGATGCTCGATCGTGCGATAGAGCCGATAGGCCAATGCCAGATCGCGTGCGGTCTGCGGATCGATCCGCCCTGCCTCGCCCAGCGCCTGCAGCGCATCCAGCGTCGCCGGGGCCCGCAGCGCGGGTTCGCGTCCGCCGTGAATCAATTGGTGGATCTGCGCGAAAAACTCGATTTCGCGGATGCCGCCCCGTCCGCGCTTCAGGTCATAGCCCGGGCCGAGCATCTGGCTCTGCGCGAAATGGTCGCGAATCCGGCGGGAGATCTGGCGGATTTCCTGCACCGCTCCGAAATCGAGCGACCGGCGCCAAACAAAGGGCCGAATGGCCTCCAGAAATTCGGTCCCCAGCGCGACATCGCCTGCGGCAGCCCTGGCGCGGATGAAGGCAGCCCTTTCCCATGGCAGCGCGGCCGACTCATAATAGCTCAGCGCGGCGTCGATCGGCAGGGCGAGGGGAGAGGCCTCGGGTGAAGGGCGCAAGCGTAGATCGACGCGGAAGACATAGCCGTCGGCATCGCGGTTCTGCAGCAGTTCCAGCACGCGGCGCGTGATCCGGACCGCCGCCTCGACCGGCTCCTCGCGTGTGCGATGGGGCAGTGTGCCCGGATCGAAGATCAGGATCGGGTCGATGTCGGACGAATAGTTGAGTTCGCGGCTGCCGTGTTTGCCGAGTGCCAGCGCCGCCATTCCCCGTGGCTCCTCCCCTGGCGCCCGCTCAAGAATGGCCGAGCGGATGGCGAGGTCGAGCGCATGGTCTGCGAAGGCGGAGAGCTGCGACACCACCTCCTCGAACGAAGCGATGCCTGCCAGATCGGCCAGACCTGTCGCCAGCGACACGATCTGCCGCTGGACGCGCAGCATGCGCCCCACATCTTCCCCTCGCGCCTCGTCTAGGCCCGATGCGATCGTGTCGGAAAGTCCGGCGGCATGAAGCCGCTGGACGATGTCGGGATGTCTTTTGACGAGGCCCGCGAGGAAGGGGGAATGGTCTCCAACTCTCCGCAGGGCGTCGTCCAGCTTCTCATGCCGGGATCGTGGGTCCATCGCCGATGGATAGGGTATTTGAACGGTAGTGCAACATCCGGAAACTTGCGCGGTTCAATGCGTTATCTGATTTATGGAAAAGCGTCCCTCCTCCGACCCAGCAACGATGGCCCGGTTCAGCCGGGGACGCATCGTTCAACCGCCGCAGCGGTATGAGGGGCTGGGCAACGCACTGCGCACCGCATTTGATTCGGCCAGCTGTGGGCTGCCGGACGATATGCGCCGCCTGTTGGGCAAGCTCGACGGGTCGTAAAAAAGCCCCCAGTCCGGATGGGACAGGGGGCTCTTTTCAACATTTCTCGAGAACAGGACATTTTGCCGGGCGCCAGGCCAGCAGCCTCACCGCCATAGGTGTCAGGCCGGTCAGTCGCGACTCAACTGGTCTACGTCCGCCATGATCTGTTCGAGCGTCGAGGTTGCAGGATCGGTGTGGTGGTCGCGCCGCGAGGGCAACTGGCCATGATCGAGCAACTGTTCGAGCGCGGTACGGCCACGGGCCACGCGGCTCTTTATCGTACCGACCGCACAGCCGCAGATATCCGCAGCCTCTTCGTAGGAGAAGCCGCCCGCTCCGACCAGAATCAGCGCTTCGCGCTGCGGCTGGGGCAGGTGGAGCAGCGCACGCTGCATGTCCGCGAGTTCGATGTGGCGATCCTGGGAGGCGGGTGCCGAGAGAATCTTGGCGGCCGCATTCTCGTCCCATTCGCCGCGAAAGCGCGCACGGCGCATCTGCGAGAGGAAAAGGTTGCGCAGGATGATGAACGTCCAGGCGCGCATGTTCGTGCCTGCCTGAAAACGCGCCCGGGCAGCCCAGGCCTTCATCAGCGTTTCCTGCACCAGATCGTCGGCGAGATCGCGGTTGCCCGACAGTGAGCGGCCAAAGGCGCGCAGATGCGGGATGACCCGCGCCAGCTCGATCTTGAACTCCTCGTCGGAAAGCGCCGCATGGGGCACCGGCTCGCTGGTTTCGAGAAGATTGTCTTCGTCGTCCATGTCGTCAGCTACCCCGCTCGGCTTCGGATAAGCCGCTACTTTCGCCAGTACAGCCATCGGCTCCCCATCTCTTCGGCGGGAACTTCACCGTCACCGCCACGCCGCACCAACGACGCAGCGGCAAGTCGGTTCCAATCGAAACGGAGCCGAAACCTCTAACCTCAAGCCTCGATCGTTGCGGCGTTGAAGAAGAGCGCCTGGCTGATCGCGGCCTTTACGGTGGAGCGCTGGAAGGGCTTGGTGATCAAGAAAGTTGGTTCTGGACGCTCGCCGGTCAGCAGCCGCTCGGGGAAGGCGGTGATGAAGATGACCGGCACGCTGAACTCGGCCAGGATGTCCTTGACCGCGTCGATGCCCGAGCTGTCGTCGGCCAGCTGGATGTCAGCAAGCACGAGGCCGGGGCGCTGGGCATGGGCCTGGGCGACCGCCTCGTCGCGGGTCACGGCGACGCCGCTGACATTGTGGCCGAGATCGCGAACGATCGTTTCCAGATCCATCGCGATGATCGGCTCGTCTTCGATGATCAGCACGTCGGTCTGGGTCTGGCGGTCGATCTCCGCGATGGCCTCGGCGACGAGCGCGTCGACCTCTTCGGGCGAGGTCTCGATCAGATAGGCGGCATCCTGAACGGTGAAGCCTTCCATGGCCGTGAGCAGAAGCGCCTGCCGCGACAGCGGGGTGATGCGACTCAGGCGCGCATTGGCGATAGCCTCGCGTTCGACATCGGTATCCACTGCGGATTCTGCGAACTCGTCATAATGCGCGGAATTCCAGATAGCCTGGAAAGTGCGGTACAGGCCGACGCGAACGTCCACGTCCTTGGGGAAATCCTCCGGTGCGGCGACGATCGCTTCCAGCGTGGCGCGGACATAGGTGTCGCCATGCTGCTGGCTGCCGGTCAGGGCGCGGGCGTAACGACGAAGGAACGGCAGGTGCGGGGCGATTTTCTGACCGAGCGACATGTGTATCAACACTCCCTGAAGATATGAAAGCGGCTGACCACCATCGTACCGTCGGGAAAGGTAGCAGCCCCACCGGTAACGCGGAAGACACCCGCCGCCTCAAATTTGAACCTGAAAAAAAGAGGCGCTCGGGCTAGGGAACAATCGTCGGAGTTTTTTGTTTCATCGGCGACGCGTACATTTTACCACCATCGGGAAAATGATACGTGTCCGGATCGATCCAGGCGGGGCGGAGTCCATCGGCACCGTTGCGTGGGAGAGCATTGGACAACCACATGCAGGTCAGGGGCCAAAGCCGGTTGGCAAAGGAAAGTTCAGGGACGCCCGAGGGCGACAAGAGTGGAAGCAAGTCCACGCAGCGGCGACGGGAGGAATCTCCCCGCGATGCGAACGTGGGCGATGCTCTGCGTTCCGTCTATTCGCAGGCCGTGGACGAGCCGATTCCAAACGAATTCCTGGATCTGTTGAACAAGTTGAACTGACCATGTCCCTTAAACCTTCCGTTCCCCTGCGGATCCGCCTCAGGGGTCGGGGAGGCTTTTGATGGTGGGTTTTCCCAACCGGTTGTCTTTCGCGCGGCTGCCCAGCGGCACGAAGATGCTGATCATCATGTCGGCGGCAATGCTTCCGCTGGGCCTCATCGCGCTGCTCACCTCGCTCGATATGGCCCGCTCGGCCTCGGCCGAGCGCCGCGCTGCCGCCCAGACGGCCGCCGCCCTCTACGTTTCGCAGATCGAGGCCCGGATAAACCGGGGCCTCGATGCGGTGCGGCTGCCGGCGGCGAGCATTCAGGACGTTCCCTATCTCTGCAGCGCGCTTGCTCGTCAGGCCGTCGCCGCGCCCTCGCGGCCGCCGATCGCGCTGTTCGACGAATCGGGACGTAAGCTGTGCCAGTCGCACGGCGCCGCCATCGAACAGGTCGCGGCCAGCCACCCGATGGTCGATCATGTCTGGCTCGACCAGGCGAGCAAGACTTTCCGGCTGACCGCGGCGCGCGATGACGGCAGCCTGCTTGCGGAGGCCGATGTTCCCATCGAGGACGTTCGGCGCGACGTGGCGGAGGATGTCGGCATTCGCCCGATCCGGCTGACGCTGCGCCAGGGCGACTCCGAGGTCGAGATTTTCGCCGGGGAATCGCAGGCAGGCGACGGCGCGCCGCTGGTCATCTCGCTTCCCGTCAGCGATGGCCGGCTGGCGCTCGTTGCCGAGTTCGCCCCGGCTTCGACCGGTGCGCGGACGCTCCTTCTGGTCCTGCTTCCTCTGCTGATGTGGGCCGCCGCGGCCTTTGCCGGCTGGTACATCATCAACAGGCTGCTCCTGTCGCCGCTCGCCCAGATCAAGCGCTCGATCGAGACCTGGGAAGGATCGCGCGGCACCTTTCCGCTGCCGCGCATCACCACGCCCAGTCACGAAATTCGCGACCTTGCCGACAGCTTCGCATCGGTCACCGCGCGCATCCAGAAGCATGAAACCGAACTGGAGGAAGGGCTGGCGCGCCAGACCCGGCTGACGCGGGAGGTCCATCACCGGGTCAAGAACAACCTCCAGGTGGTCTCCAGCCTCATCAATCTGCACGCCCGTGGCGCCGAGGGCGATGTAGCCGCCGCTTACGGGGCGATACAGCGGCGTGTCGACGCGCTCGCGGTCGTCCACCGCAATCACTATGCCGAGCTCGAGGAGAATCGCGGCCTCGCCATGCGCGCGCTCGCGGGAGAACTGGCGGCTTCGCTTCGTGGCTCCGCCCCCGCGGCAGCGGCCGGCATGCCGATCGCGCTCAATATGGTCGACCTCTACGTGACGCAGGATGTCGCCGTTCCGGCGGCCTTCCTGATCACCGAGGTCATCGAACTGATGATGCACTGCAATCCTCGCGGATCGGTGCTCATATCGCTCGAGCCTGCCGAAGCGCCCGGTCGGGCTCGGCTGCGCATCGAGACCTTCGGCATGGAGCCGGGCGCAATCGCCGCCTATCCCGCGATCGTACGCTTCGAGCGGGTCGTGACCGGCATCGCCCGGCAGTTCAGGGCGCCGCTGATCGAGGACCGCGACGCTGGCCGTTTCGAGATAGAGATTGCGGCCCAAGCCTGAGCGAAAAAAAATGCAGCCTGCGGGAACCGGGTAAACGGTAGGGCGTTCTTTAATTCGGATAGCGATGCTTTGCCCCCCCGCTCCCGCTATCCAAACCAACAAAGGGCCCGGTCACTTATCCCCCCGTACGTGACCGGGCCCCCATTTTATCTATAAATCGCAAATAGTTGAGTTGGTTTCGCTGTTTCACAGGCGGAACCAGTCGGCGGCTAGTGCATTGTTCAATCGAGCTTCCCAAAATGGGAGGCCCAGTTTTTTCGAAAGAGGGTTGCCATGTTGAAGCGCACTATCGTCCTCGCCTTCGCCGGCCTGTCGCTGTTCTCGGTCACCGCCTGCAACACCGTCGAAGGTGCCGGCCAGGACGTTTCTTCGGCCGGTCGCGCCGTCTCGGATGCGGCGAACGACGTCAAGTAACGTCGTTCGACCAGCGTCGAAACAGAAAGAAGGAGCTCGGGACGGTCAGGCCGTCTCGGGCTCCTTTTGTTTTTCGCGACGGCGCTCGGTCAGCCAGATTCCGATGAGGCCGAGTTCGTAGAGGAGCACCAGCGGGATCGCGAGCAACAGCTGCGACCCGACGTCTGGGGGGGTGAGTACCGCCGCGATCGCGAAGGCGCCGACGATCGCATAGCGGCGGGCAGCGACAAGTTGCTTCCGGCTGACCACGCCGGCCCGCTCCAGAAGCATGATCAGGACGGGCAGCAGGAAGGAAATCCCAAAGCCGAACAGGAACTGCATCACGAAGGACAGGTAGTTGCCGACCCCGGGCAGCGCCTCCTGCTGGACACCGCCCAGATTGCCCTGGAAGCCGAGCAGGAAATGCAGAGCCACCGGAATGGCGACATAATAGGCCAATGCGGCCCCGGCGGTGAACAGCACGGGGGTCGCGAAAATGAAGGGGAGCAGCGCCCGCTTCTCGTTGCGGTACAGCCCCGGCGCCACGAACTGCCAGATCTGGTTGGCGATGATCGGGAAGGCCAGCATCATCGCGGCAAAGAACGCGACCTTGATCTCGACGAAGAAGGCTTCGAAGATCTGGGTGTAGATCAGCTTTCCCTGTCCGGCGCGCAGCAGCGGCTGGACCAGAAAGGCGAAGATCGGCCGCGCGAAATAGAGGCACACGCCGAAACAGAGGCCCAGCGCGGCGAGCGACATGAGCAGCCGCCGCCGCAGTTCGAGCAGATGATCGAGAAGCGGCGCGCGTGTATCGTCCAGGTCGGTCATGTCTGCCGTGGCTGTGGGGCGGACGCGGGAAAGTCCTCACCCTTGGAAGCGGATTGGGTGACGTCGGGATCGGGCAGGGCCGTGGCGCCCTCCGAGGACTCGGCGAGCAGGGCTGGCTGCGATCCGACGGGGATCATGCCGTCATCGTGCGACGAGGGCTGCTGGTCGGTATGCTGAGAAGCCTGCGGCGGATGCTCACGCATGATCCGCTCATTCTCCGCGGCCCATTTCTTTTCCATCTCCTCCAGCTCGGACTGGCGGATCATCTCGTCGATGCCCGAACGGAAATGGCGGGCCACGCCGCGCGCACGCGCGATCCACTGCCCGACGACGCGCATCGCCTTCGGCAGATCCTTGGGGCCTATGACGACGAGCGCGACGACGGCGACGAGCAGCAGCTCCGTTGGTGCTATGTCCAGCATGACGGACGATCGGCGAGGATCAGGTCGCTATCAGTTGTTCGGCCTGTCGTCCTGCATCGGCTGGAGCTTGGCCTCCGCGGTGGGCTCGAGCGGGGGCTGCTGCTGCAGGCGGGGTGCGGGGCGTGCCGGGGCCGGCGGAGTCGTCTCATCTTCCTCCGACATCCCCTTCTTGAAGCTCTTTATGCCCTTGGCGACGTCGCCCATCATGTCGGAGAAGCGACCCTTGCCGAAGAGCAAAAGCACTACAATGCCGACGACGAGCCAATGCCAAATGCCGAAACCGCCCATGGAAAATCTCCTAGAATAGCCTCCATTTAAGCCCTGCCCCTACCAATCGCAATGGCGCAGGCTGCGTATTGGCGGGTGGGCCGGCGGAGGAGGTTCCCTTGGTACAGATTTGCGACAGGCTGGTGACATCGTCGCCGGCACTTATCGCTAGTCGGCGTCGCCTTCGTCCTCTTTCTCCGGCCCTGCGGTCTCCATCTGCAGCTGTTCGAAGGCAAGATCGACCGGATCGAGCAGGCCCGCCGCCTTGAGGTCGGCGATACCGGGCAGGTCGCGCCGGCTCTGCAGTCCGAAATGAGTCAGGAAGGCCGGAGTGGTGGCGTAGAGCAACGGCCGTCCCGGCGTCTCGCGCCGGCCGGCGGGCCGGATCCACCCGGCTTCGAGCAGCACGTCGATGGTGCCCTTGGATATCTGCACGCCGCGGATCGCCTCGATCTCGGCGCGGCTCACCGGTTCATGATAGGCGATGATCGCGAGCGTTTCTATTCCGGCGCGGCTCAGCTTGCGCGGCTCCTCGCGCGTCCGCCGCAATATGTGCGCCAGGTCGGCCGCCGTCTGGAAGTGCCAGCGCCCGCCGCGTTCCACGAGCTCTATGCCGCGCCCCGCGTATAGGCGCGCGAGGCGGGGGAGGGCATCGCCGAGCGCTTCGGCCCCGATCACCGCCATGAGTTCGGACGGACTCATCGGCGCTTCCGCCGCGAACAGGGCTGCTTCGAGGGCGCGGAGCAGGTCGTCAGGCTCCTCGATCATGATGCGCTCCGGACGAGAAGCGGTGCGAAGGGCGCCTCCTGCGCCAGCGACAACCGCCCCTGCTTGGCAAGTTCGAGCGCTGCTAGGAAGCTGGAGGCGAGCGCGGAGCGCCGATAGTCTCCCCGGGCTTCGACCGGGATGAAGGCTTCGAGGCTGGTCCAGTCGATCAGCGCGCCGATCATGCGCGACACCCGTTCGATCGCCTGTTCGAGGGTCATCACCGGTCGGCGCTGAACGATGTGCACCGGCGGCTCGGCGCGCGCGCGAACGGCGCCATAGGCCGAAATAAGGTCGTAGATGCTGGCATCCCAGGCGGCCTTCCGGACGACCTTCAGGCCCTCGGGTGCGCCGCGAACGAACACGTCGCGGCCCAGCCGGTCGCGGGCCATCAGCCGCGCACCTGCCTCGCGCATGGCTTGCAGACGCTGGAGCCGCAATTGCAGCCTCAGCGCCAGTTCCTCAGGGCTGGGCTCGACTTCCGGATCTTTGGGCAGGAGCAGGCAGGATTTGAGATAGGCCAGCCAGGCGGCCATCACGAGATAGTCGGCCGCGACCTCCAGCTTCAGCGCCTTGGCATTGTCGATGAAGGACAGATATTGCTCGGTCAGCGCCAGGATCGAGATCTTCGCGAGATCGACCTTCTGAGCCCGCGCGAGACTCAGCAGAAGGTCGAGCGGTCCTTCCCAGCCTTCGAGGTCGAGCGTCAGCACCTCGTCAGGCCGGCCGTCGGCCAGCGGCAGATCAAGATTGTCGTCGTCGTCCCCCATCGGGGCGAGTTAATCAGGATTTGGCCGCCAAGGAAACAATTGTCCCGGGTGTCCCGTGCGGTCAGGCGGGAAGGACGGCCAGCAGCGCGTCGCGCTTCGCCATCAGGTCCTCGACGCTCGCCCGGCTGGTGATGTCCCTGACCGTCGCCATGGCTCGGTCGAGCCTCGCTCGCGCCGGGTCGCCGATCGCGCCGACCGCGCCCGCGATCGCTTCCATTTCGGCCATGTCGCCCGAACAGTGGAGAGCGATGTCGCACCCCGCCGCCAGCACCGATGCGGCGCGGCTGCCGAAATCCCCGGTCAGCGCATGCATGCCCAGATCGTCGGACATGAGAAGCCCGTCAAAGCCGATACGTCCGCGGATGATATCGCCGATGATTCTGGCCGAAAGGCTCGCGCACTGCTCCGGATCCCAGGCCGGATAGACGACATGGGCGGTCATCGCCATCGGCGCATCGGCCAGCTTGATGAACGGCGCGAGATCGGTTTCGAGCGCCTCTGCGTCGGCCTCGACGACCGGAAGCTCGACATGGCTGTCGGCCATGGCCCGCCCGTGACCGGGGACGTGCTTGACCACGCCGACCGCGCCGCCGGCGCGCAAGCCCTCGATCACCGCGCGGCCCATCGCCGCCACGCGCAGCGGCTCTGCGCCCAGCGCGCGGTCGCCGATGATGTCGTGTGCGCCCGGCTGCCGCACGTCTAGCAGGGGCAGGCAGTCGACGTTGATGCCGACCTCGGCCAGCATCGTGGCGATGGCCTGGGCATTGTGGCGCGCGGCCTCGATCGCCGTCATTGGCGCGATATCGTAGAGGCGGTCGAACAGCTCCGCCTTGGGATAGGCCGGCCAATGCGGGGGCTGCATGCGTGCGACGCGCCCGCCTTCCTGATCGATCAATATCGGCAGATCGGCTCGGCCGGACAGCGCACGAAGCGAGTCGGTCAGCGCGCGGAGCTGCTCCCGATCCTCGACATTGCGCTTGAACAGGATGAAGCCGGCCGGGTCCAATTCGCCGAAGAAGCGGCGTTCGGCTTCGCTGAGGGTGGTTCCGGCCAGGCCGAGAAACAGGGGCGTCATCGCCATCGTCAGTCCATTCGTTATGGCGGCCGGCGCCGGAGAGCGTCGAAGCCTCCACCGCCGGGCATCGTCATCCTATGATCGAGCAGCTTTCCCCGGCAACGCGCAGGCGCTTGCAGATGTCCGCACCATTGCCGCCGCTGGCGCGCAGGCGGTAAAGCGTCTTTTCACCCGACTGCACGGGCACGACCGACTGGGTCAGGCCCGAGAGGAAGGAGAAGCGCCCGGAGAGGGTCTTCCAGGCGGCATTGGCCTTGGCCTGGCTCGAGAAGGCGCCAAGCTGCACGGTCGATCCGCTGGTCGGCTCCGATGGTGCCGCAGGCGCGGCGACGGGCGCCGGCTTGGGCTTCGCGACCGGCTTGGCGGCCTGCTTGACCACCGTCTCGTCCACCGAGGATCCGGCGCGCACCGCTGGCTTGGGCGCAGGCGCGGTCGGCTTGGCGACCGCTGCGACCAGGGCCGGCTGCGTCGGCGCGGCCATCGTCGGGGCAGCGGGTGCCGGCTGCGGGCGGTCGACATTGACCGGGGTCTCGGCCGCGCCGCTGATGTCGATCACGCTTTCGACCTCATTGCCCTTGCTGGCGCTATAGACGATCTCGTCGCCATCTTCGGGCGCGCTCTCGTTGCCGGGGCGTTCCTTGTAATAGCTGTCGGGCGCCTGGATCAGCGAGCCGTCGCCTGCCGTCGAAGCGTCGCGCTGCCGCAGCCAGAAGAAGCCGCCGACGACCAGACCGGCGACGGCCAGCGCCGCAACCAGCCAGATGATCAGCTTCGGGGTGGTGAGACCGCCCGGCTCGTCATATTCCTCTTCGACCGGCTCGAGCCACGGCAGGCGATCCTCGTCCTGCGGACCAAGCCTGTCGCGCGAATAATCCGCCATCTACTGCATCTCCTCGGCGGCCGAGACGCCCATGACGGCGAGGCCGTTGCGGATAATCTGCCCGATCGCATCGCTGAGCGCCAGCCGCGCGCGGGTGATTTCGGGCCTGTCGGTGAGCAGGAAGCGACGGGCCGGGTCGTCATTGCCCCGGTTCCAGAGCGCATGGAACATCGCCGCCAGGTCATAGAGGTAGAAGGCGATACGATGCGGCTCGTGCGCCTGGGCCGCGCTCTCGACGATGCGCGGGAACTGCGCGGCGAGCTTGACCAGTGCCAGCTCTTCCGCGTCCAGAAGGCCAAGATCGGCTGCCGGGGTCAGGTCGATCCCCGCCTCGGCGGCCCGGCGATGCAGCGAGCGACCGCGCGCATGGGCGTATTGGACGTAGAAGACCGGATTGTCCTTCGACGCCTCGACCACCTTGGCGAAGTCGAAGTCCATCTGAGCATCGGCCTTGCGGGTTAGCATGGTGAAGCGGACCACATCCTTGCCGACTTCGCGCACCACGTCGGCGAGGGTCACGAAGCTGCCCGAGCGCTTCGACATCTTCACGGGTTCGCCGCCGCGCAGAAGCCGAACCATCTGGACCAGCTTGACGTCGAACGCGGTCCTGCCGCCGGTCAGCGCCTGGACGGCCGCCTTGATCCGCTTCACCGTGCCGGCATGGTCGGCGCCCCAGATGTCGATCAGGACGTCGGCGTCCTCGGCCTTCTGGGCGTGATAGGCGAGGTCGGTGCCGAAATAGGTCAGTCCGCCATCGGACTTACGCACAGGACGGTCGCTGTCGTCGCCGAAGGCGGTCGCCTTGAACAGCGTCATCTCGGTCGGCTCCCAGTCGTCGGGAAGCTCGCCCTTGGGCGGTTCGAGCGTGCCTTCATAGACCAGCCCCTCGGCGCGCAGCCGGTCGAGCGCCACGTCGACCTTGCCCGCCTTCTGCACGGCGGCTTCGGATGCGAAGACGTCGTGCCGGATACCGAGCAAGGCGAGGTCGTCACGGATCATGTCCATCATCGCCGCGACGGTCTTCTCGCGGAACAGGTCGAGCCACTCGCTCTCGGGCTGGCCGACATAGCGGTCGCCGAACTCGGCGGCGAGCGCCTGGCCGATCGGGATCAGATAGTCGCCCGGATAGAAGCCCTCGGGAATCTCGATGCTCTCGCCCAGCGCCTCGCGATAGCGCAGATGCGCCGAGCGGGCGAGCGTCTGCACCTGCGCGCCCGCGTCGTTGACATAATATTCGCGGACGACGTCATGCCCTGCAAATTCGAGCAGCGCGGCCAGTGCGTCGCCGACGACGGCGCCCCGGCAATGCCCCATATGCATCGGGCCGGTCGGATTGGCCGAGACATATTCGACATTGACGCGCTTGCCGTTGCCGAGGGTCGAGCGGCCATAATCGGTGCCGGATGTCAGGATCTCGGCCAGTTCCTCGCGCAGCCGTGCGTCGGTCAGGCGGACATTGATGAAGCCCGGTCCGGCGACTTCGGCGCTGGCGATCTCCGGCAGCGCGGACAGGCGCGGGACGATCAGGTCTGCGAGCGCGCGGGGATTCTTGCCGGCGGGCTTCGCCAGCACCATCGCGGCGTTGGTCGCGAGGTCGCCATGGCTCGGATCGCGCGGCGGCTCGACCGTGACATTCCGTCGATCGAGACCGGCCGGCAGGTCGCCGGTCGCCTGGAGGTCGTCGAGAATGGTGCCGATCCGGTCGGCGAAGCTGGCGTAGAGCGTGGTCAATTTCAATTCCGCTGGCGATAAGTTGGAGCGTCGCCTTAGCGGATCGTCGCCCAAAGGTCAGTCCTTAGTTTTCTTGCCTCCCTCGGCGAGGCTGTAGGTCGGGATGGTGTGCGCCAGCGGGTCGAAGCGCACCCACAAAGCCAGAACGAGCGCGGCGCCCAGCAAAACGCCCGCGCCAAGCCGCGTGGCCCTGCTGGGCCAGAGCATCAGCAGCACCGGCAGCGCGGCGAACAGCGGCACGACCAGCACGACCGACAACTCCGCACCGATGCCGAGGAACAGGAAATGCGCCTGCGCGAGGAGATGCCCGATCGCGATCGCGGCGCACAGGCCCATGGCCGGAAGCGCGGCCCGTTCGCCGAGCCACGCCCGCGCGGCCAGCGCGATTGCCGCGAGGAGCAGCGGCCAATGGAGGATCGGGGCCGCTGTCGGCAGCGTCGCCTGGACCAGAATGCCGGCTGCGAGCAGGAGCAGCAGCGCACCCTCTGCCCGGGCGGCACGATCCTCGGGAAGAAACCAGGCCGACGCCATGGCGAGCAGCGCGACCGGCACGATCGCGATCGGGCCTCCGCTCAGCAGGCCGGCCCACATCAGGATCATTCCCGGCGCGAGGGCTATCGGGTGCGGGTCCGTCCGGCGGACCAGCGGCAACAGACAGAGTAGCGCGGCCAGCGTCGCCGCAGCCATGGCCTCCAGCCGGGGCAGCGCCGCCAGCCGGTCGTAATAATTGGCGCCGCCACTGCCCGACAGGGCGTTGAAAGCCAGCAAAAGCAAGGATGCGTGAAGCAGGATGGTCAGCGTAATCAGGATGCCGCGCCCGATTGCGGCCCGATCCGGTCTCTCGCGCCACAGGGCGAAACCGATCAGCAGGGCGGAGCCGAGCAGGATCAGCCAGCCGCCGGCCGCAGGATAGACGATCGTCGCGCGACCCATGAGATCCGAGAAGCTCGCATCCGCCGCGCGCGGCGGCAGATCGCGGGCGTAGAGCAGCGCAGAGGACAGTGCGAGCGCCTGATCGCCCATGTCCTGCAGAGAGCCCGGGTCGACGACATCCGGCAGCGCCGCTGGCGAATGATAGGCATAGCCGCGGTCGAGAACGGCAAGATTATAGCCGGGAATGCCCATGCGCTTCGCGACCGTATAGTCGGTGTAGTTGGGCATGTTGTTATAGACGAGGACCGACAGCGAATTGGTTGCGGGGCGTCGGACATGCCCTGCATAGAGCCGCATCATCGCGCCATTGGCCGGGCCGGTCTCGAACATGTTGGCGCGTCCGCCCGCGCCGCGCGCCTCCATGTTGATGATGGCGCCGATCCGACGGGCCAGCGGGTTCCGGGCGAAGAAATATTCCGCACCGTCGAGGCCCAGCTCCTCTCCATCGGTGAAGAGCAGGACGAGATCGCGCTCGGGGGCGCCCCGCTCGCCAATCGCTCGGGCGACTTCCAGGGCCGCTGCCACGCCCATCGCATCGTCCGCAGCACCTGGCGAACCCCATACGCTGTCATGATGCGCCATCAGCAGCAGCGGTGGCAGGCTGCGGTCGCGACCGGGAAAGATGCCGATCAGGTTGCGGGCGACGACCCCGCGCTCGGTCCGGCCGCTCCACTTGCCCAGCCGGCGCAGGGAAGCGGCGCCGAGGGGCATCTGCTGAACGTCGATGACGGCCCCCATCGCGTGCATCCGCATCAGCAGATAGGCCGAGGCCCGCTCATTTTCCGCCGAACCCGTGGGATGCGGGACGCGGCCGATTGCTGAGACGTCGCGCATCGCCCGCGCTGCGGAGAAGACTGTGGCATGTGCTTCCAGCCCGCGTGCGGCGGGTGGGGTAATGGCCATCCAGGCCCAGAGCAACGCGCCGGCGAGCGCGGCGAACAGAGCGACCGACCGGGCCATCAGAAACCCTCGAGCGAGATCGGCCCGACATGCTCGGCATAGCGGGTCAGTGCATAGCGGTCGGTCATGCCCGCGATGAAGTCGCCGATATGGCGCGTTCGCGCTGGCTCCTCCGCCGGCAGCGAGGCGCGCCAGTTGTCGGGGAGCAGTGCCGGATCGTGGCGGTAGGCATTGGCGAGACCCGATACGACGCCCGCCATCCGCGCCGCGATCTCCAACTGTTGCGGGTGATGGTAGAGATTGGCGTACATGAAACGGGTGAGCGCCTTCTCCCGTGCCGCCATCTCGTCGGAGAAACCGATCAATGCCCGTCCGGCGGCACGCACGTCCTCGACCGAGCGGGGAGCGGCTTCCTCCAGCCGGCGGCGGCTTTCGGCCAACAGGTCGTTGACCATGCAGCCGATCTGCTCGCGCACCAGCTCGCCCAGCAGGCGCGATTCCGGGACGTCCGAATAGCGCTGGCGGACGCGGTCCCAGTTGCTCCGGACCAGCGGGTCATCGAGCACCTGGTCGAGCGTCAGCAAACCCGCGCGGACGCCGTCGTCGATATCGTGATTGTCATAGGCGATGTCGTCGGCGAGCGCCGCCACCTGCGCTTCGGGCCCGGCCCAGCTGTCGAGATCGAGCGACCACTGGTCGTCGACCTCGGCCATCGCCCAGGTCCGCTCGCGGATCGGGCCGTTATGTTTGGCCAGGCCTTCGAGTGTCTCCCAGCTGAGGTTCAGTCCGTCATGCGATGGATAGGGAGAGTCGAGGCGTGTGAAGATGCGCAGTGTGTGCGCGTTGTGATCGAATCCGCCGACGTCGGCCATGGCGGCCTTCAGCGCGTCCTCGCCGGCGTGACCGAAGGGCGGGTGGCCGATATCATGGCCCAGACAGAGCGCCTCGGTCAGATCCTCGTTCAGCCCCAATGCGCGGGCGATGGTGCGCCCGATCTGCGCGACCTCCAGACTGTGGGTCAGGCGGACACGAAAATGGTCGCCATCGGGGGCGACGAAGACCTGCGTCTTGTGGCGCAATCGGCGGAAGCTGATCGAGTGGATGATCCGGTCGCGATCTCGCTGAAAGACATCGCGCGGACCGCGGGTTTCGCCATCGCCATGGCTGTGGAAGCGGCCCCGGCTGCGGCCTGGGTCGGAAGCATAAGGCGCGAGATCTGGCATGTTGGCCCTGATGGCCGAGCGGGCCAGACAAGTCGACTCCCGACTTGCCCGCGGGAGCGAATCAGCGCTCGGAGTCGGAGCGGATTTCGGTCCCGGCCGTCTGCGGCAGGCTGGAGAGATCGGCGTTCATCAGCATGATGGGCAGCAGCCCACGCCAGCCTTCGCCCTCGATCTCCATCTCGGGGTACAGGCGTTCGGCAGCGGCTGCCTGCGACCGGGCCGTCGGATCGACCGGCGTCGTCACGGCCAGGGCAGGGGCGGCGATGAGCAGCAGGGACGATAGAAGAATAGGGCGCAGCAGCATGACGACTCCGATGATGAGTCGCTAATGCGGCCGCCCCGTTACCCTTTTATGACATGGCTGTTGCACCGGCCGAGCCGGGTCAGTCGATCCGATCAACTTTCTGGCCCGCCGGCGTGGTGACGGGAAAGCAGCTCAGCCCCCCGGCGCGTGCCGTGTTGACATAATCCTGGGCGGCGCCCTTGCTCGCGAAGGGGCCGATCAGCAGGCGGTTGGTGGCCTTGTAGGGCGCTGTCCACGGCGACCGGCCCGCGAGCAGCTTGCCGTGCGCCTTCTTTTGCTTGTCCCATTCCTTGTCGAGGTCGGGTTTGTAGGCACCGCTCGCGATCTGCACCCAATAGCGTTCCGGATTGGACTTCTTCGTCTTCGCTTCCTCGCGTGCCTTCGCCTTCTTCTCGGCTTCCGCCTTCTCGGCGGCGGCACGCTTCTGCGCGGCGCGGCGATCCTCGGCCAGGCTACGCTGGTCGGCTGCCTTCTGTTCGGCCGCGACCGCCGGTGACGGCGTGGATGCACTGTCCGATGCTGGCGGTGTGGCAGCTGCGGCTGTCCGCTGACTCGTCTCGGACCGGCTCACCAGCCGGCCGCTGCGATCGAACTGCGGGCGCTGGGCGGGGGACGAAGTCGATGGTGCCGGGGACGCGGCTGCGGGAAGCTCCTTCGAGGATGGTGCCGGGCGTGCCTCGGCAAGCTGCATCGGCACCTTGTCTTCCGGGAAATGTCCGAAATGCACCGCGGCGGCCTTTTCCGCCGGTTTCAGCGACGCGAGGCGGGCGAGAAAGGGCTTCAGCGCATCGGCCTGGAAGCGCGGCAGCACGGCGTTCGCCGCCGCTTCCGCGCCGACCGTGTCGCCCGTCATCGCCAGCACGAAGGCGCGTGCGCGCCAGGCAGCGATGTCCTTCTTGCGCAGCAGGGGGTCGAGGATGGTCAGCGCATTGGCCTTGTCGCCGCTCATTGCGAACGACAGGGCAAGACGGCGTATCGCCTCCGGGTCCTGCTTCGTGCGCATCACCAGCGCATAATCGGCCTGCGCCTTGCGGTTGTCGCCGCGCAGGTCATAAGCAAGCCCGCGGTCCAGCGCGACGTCGACCGGCGGAATGCCGAGGTCGATCGCATTGTCGAACAGCCGCAGCGCGGCACGGGGCTGTTCCTTCTGTATGAGGGCGGAACCGAGGCCAGCCTTCACCCGCCCATCGCGCGGCGAGATCTTCTCGGCCCGTACGAAGAAGTTGATGGCCGCATCGGCATCGCCGACCGCGAGCGCGGCGGAGCCGGCACCCGTCAGGGCTTCGAGATCACCGGGATCGCGGGCGAGCACGCGGAGGTATCGCGCCAGCGCTTCGGCGGGATCGCCCCGCGCCATGGCATCGCGAGCGGCCGCGACGGGATCCACGACGACGGCTTCTTCCGATGTATCGTCGAGCGACTGGGCGCCGACCTGTACGGGCGCCACGATCGCCGTCAGCAGCGACCAACCCCCAAGGATATGATATAACTTTATCATGATGCCGCCATGCTTAACCACAGCAATGCGGCGGACCGCAAGACGATTCCAGACATTGTCGCCGGACCGACCGGCGTTCGCGGCAGCTGACCGCGAACGCCCGATCCATCAGTCGTTTACTGGTTGCTCTGGCGGTTGAGGAAGCGGGGAACCGTCCCGTTGCCGGCCGGCTCATCGCCTTCCACCTGCGCCTTCGCCGCGCCGCGCGCAATGTTCGACATGCGTTCGAACAAGGTCGCACCGGTCGAGGAGGGGCGTCGGGCCGGTTCCGGCTCGGCCGCCCAGCGCCGCGCACCATCCTCTTCCTCGCGCGCCTCGGCGGCGGGAGCAGGAACGGTTGCCTCGGGCTGAAGCAGCAATTCGTCGTTGAACAGGCTGGTCAGTTCCAGCGTCTCCGCCGGGCCTTCGGGGGCTTCGAGAACGAGCTTCTCTTCTGCCGGAGCCGCAGGAGCGACCGGGGCCTGCTGGACGGGCGCGGGAGCGGGCTCCGGTGCTGCCACCGGCGCAGGGGCGGGCGCCGGGCTCGCTGCCTGCGGGACCACCACCGACTTCTCCTCACGCGCAGGCGTACGCGGCGGGAAGCTGAAGCTCTTCGACGGCTCCGGCATCGTTGCGGCGTCGACTTCGATGCCGGTCGCCACGACCGAGACGCGGATGCGGCCCTCGAGCTCGTTGTTGAAGGCCGAACCCCAGATGATGTTCGCGTCCTGGTCGACCAGCTGGCGGATGTGGTTCGCGGCCTCGTCGACCTCGAGCAGGCGCATATCGTCGCCGCCGGTGATCGACACGATCACGCCCTTGGCGCCGTTCAGGCTGACGCCGTCGAGCAGCGGGTTGGCGATCGCCTTTTCCGCTGCCTCGATCGCGCGGTTGTCGCCGGTCGCTTCGCCGGTGCCCATCATCGCCTTGCCCATCTCGCTCATCACCGAGCGGACATCGGCGAAGTCGAGGTTGATCAGGCCGGGCATGACCATGAGATCGGTGATGCCGCGCACGCCCTGCTGCAGGACCTGATCGGCCATCTGGAACGCTTCCTTGAAGGTCGTGTTCGGGTTGGCGATCAGGAACAGATTCTGGTTCGGAATGACGATCAGCGTATCGACATGCTTCTGCAGCTCCTCGATGCCGGCCTCGGCCGAACGCATGCGGCGGTTGCCTTCGAAGCTGAACGGCTTGGTGACGACGCCGACGGTCAGGATGCCACGGTCACGGGCAGCCTTGGCGATGACCGGGGCGGCGCCGGTTCCGGTGCCGCCACCCATGCCGGCGGCGATGAAGCACATGTGCGAACCTTCGAGCGCCTTTTCGACCTGTTCGAGCGTCTCTTCGGCAGCGGCCCGTCCGATTTCGGGACGGCTGCCCGCACCCAGACCCTGGGTGATCTTGAGTCCAAGCTGGATGCGGCGCTCGGCAGGGGAAGCGTTGAGCGCCTGGGCATCGGTATTCGTGACGATGAAGTCGACGCCCTGGACGTCGGCCTGGATCATGTTCGCGACCGCGTTCCCGCCCGCACCGCCGACGCCAATTACGCTGATACGGGGTTTCAGCTCGTCGACTTGCGGACGCATGAACTCGATCGTCATAGATATTCTCCCTTGCGGCCCTGCCCGCCGAAGCACCGGATGGGCCGAATCTTGCCAGACGCGATTCAGCGAATCACGCGAAAAGTTGTCCTATCCACAATTTTCGGGGTTAACCGAGCTGTCGTGGCGGTGCCCTGCATCAATAGCCACTCTTGATCGCCGCCATAAGCTTGCCGACCAGGCCCATCGGTTGGGGCCGGTGGACGGTCTGCTCGGCGACGAACGGGCGGAGTTCGGCAGGATTGGCAGCGGCCACCTGCGCCAACCCGACCAGCGTCGCGAAGGCGGGGCCGCTATGGGCGTCGGGAAGGCCCGTCAGCGTGCGCGGCCGGCCGATCCGCACGCTGCGGCCCAACACGCCCTGCGCATAGTCGGCGATGCCGCGCAGTTCGGCGCCGCCGCCGGTCAGCACGACCTGGCGTCCGACCGGGCCGACATAGCCGAGGTCCGACAGCGCCTTGGCAACCGCATCCATCCAGTGGTCGAGGCGCAGGCGGATGACTTGGATCAGCTGCGCACGGCTGATGCGCGGCGGATCGATGCCGTCGGCGGCTTCCTCGGGCGACCCGATCTCGAGCATCTCATGATTGTCGCGGGGGCTGTTCTGTGCCGAGCCATGGACGCATTTCAGCCGTTCGGCCTGGGCGCGGCGGATGTTGAAGGCGGAGGCGATGTCGTCCGTGATGTCGGCGCAGCCCATCGGCAGCGAGGTGAGGCCGACGAGCAGGCCGCCCGCGAAGAGCGAAACATTGGTGACCCCGGCGCCCATCTCGACCAGCGCTATGCCCATCTCCCGATCTTCCTCGGTCAGGCAGGAGGCGCCCGTCGCGATCGGCGAAGCGACGATCGATTTCACGCCAAGATGTGCCGAACGGACGCACAGCGCGAGGTTGCGTACCGGCGACGGCTCCGCGGCGATGACATGGATTTCGACACCCAGCTTGTCGGCATGCAGGCCGAGCGGGTTCTTCACGCCGTTGAGCCCGTCGAGCGTGTACAGCGTCGGCTGTGCATGCAGCACCATGCGACCCTGCGGGTTGAGCGACTGTCGCCCCTGGCGGAGCAGTTCGTCGATGTCGGGCTGCTCGATCTGGACGCCGCCGAGATCGACCTCGACCTGCGCCACGTCGCTGACGAGGCCGCCGGCAGAGAAACTGACCCACACATGGTCGATATTGGTCCGGGCGATCGTCTCCGCCTGCTCGACCGCTTCGCGGATCGCAGCTTCGGTCGCCTCCATGTCGGCGATATAGCCACGACGGACGCCCCGGCTCTCGCGCTGGCCGCTGCCGAGCACTTCCAGTTCGCCGGCCTCGTCCGGGCGCGCGATCAGGGCGGAGACCTTCGACGATCCGATGTCGATCGCCGTGATCAGACCTTCATTGCGCGGCTGCGCCATCGCTGCTCCCTTTCCCCAAATTGCCATCGCCCGCCCTCATGTCGTCGACTTCGGGTTGAGCTGAGCCGCCGGCGGCTCGATGCGGCTGCCCGGCTCGCGCGAGACGCGCGCCACCATCCGGCTGGGATCGCGCATATCGATCGACACCAGCCCTTTGCCCAGAAGCCCGGCGCGGCGATCTTCCTGTGCGAAGAAGACCAGTGCCTTGGCCGCTTCCGCATCGCCTTCGGGCAGCATCAGCTTCTCGCCCGACTGAAAGATGATGTCCCAGCGCCGGTCGCCCTGCCAGCTGGCTGCGGTGACCAGTGGCTTCAACGACGGCGCGTTCGCCATGAGCGCCGACAGCTGGCTGGCCCTGCGGTTCGCGCCGGGGCCGACGACGACGGGGAGGTCGGGCATGGCGCGATCATCCACCGGACCGATCACGACCCCGTCCTTGTCGATCAGGGCAAGGCGGTGCTGATATTGCCAGATCGCGGTCGGCACGCGTTCGACGATGTCGACCACCAGCGTGTCGGGCAGCCGCCGCGATACCCGCGCGTCGGAAATCCAGCCGAGCTTCATCAGTTCGGCGCGCGTTCCGTCGAGGTCGACGAGCGGCATCGGGCGGGCCTGCTGGCGCATCGCGATGTCGTACACCACCGCGCTGTCGACCTGGCGGCGGTTCAGTATTTCGACGTTACGGACCTTGAACCCCGCGCTGCCGATGCCGTCGGCGATCATCAGGCCGATCATCTGGGGCAGGCCCATGGCGATCAGCCCGGCGATCACGCCACCGGTCACGGCAAGGCCCAGCGCCCAATTGCCGGTCCTGCGCAGGGCATCGCGCGAAATCGGCAGCTGATCGACCGCCTTGTCGAGGGTCGAGGCGGTGCGGCGCGTGGGCGCGCGACGGGCCGGCGCGCTGGCGCGCGGTCGGCGGTCGGCGGAACGCGCGCGCGCGGCCTTCATCCCTTCGATCCTTCCTTGGATTGCCTGTCCGCGAGAGCTTCGTCGACGATCGCCTGGACGAGATTGGCATAGGTCATGCCGGTGTGTTTCGCCTGTTCGGGAACGAGGCTAAGCGGGGTCATACCCGGCTGGGTGTTGACCTCGAGCAGGTAGAGCCCCTCGACGCCCTGTTCGTCGTCCCAGCGGAAATCGGAGCGTGACGTGCCGCGGCATCCCAGCACGCGGTGTGCGTCGAGCGCCATGCGCATGGCTTCGTCGGCGATGGCCTGCGGGATGTCGGCAGGACAGACATGAGTCGTCAGGCCGTCGGTGTACTTGGCCTCATAATCGTAGAAGCCGCTGGTCGGGACCAGCTCGGTGACGCACAGCGCGCGATCGCCGAGCACGGCCACGGTCAATTCGCGCCCCCGGATGAAGGGCTCTGCGAGCAGTGTCTTGAAGCTTTGCCAGGGGCCATGCGAGTCACGATGAATCGGCGAGCCGTGATTGTCACCCTCTTTTACGATGGCGACACCGACCGACGAGCCCTCGTTGACCGGCTTCAGGACATAGGGACGGGGCAGGGGGTCGCCCTCGTACAGGCTGGCGCTCTCGACGATCCGCCCCTCGGGCATGCGGATGCCGGCGGGGACCAGCTGCTGCTTGGTCAGTTCCTTGTCGATGGCGATCACCGAGGTGGTGAGCCCCGAATGGGTGTAGGTCAGCCCCATCAGGTCCATCAGGCCCTGGATGGTACCATCTTCGCCGGGCGTGCCGTGCAGCGCGTTGAACACCACATCGGGCATCGCCGCCGCAAGCCGCGCGGCGACGTCGCGGTCCATGTCGATCCGCGTCACCTTGTGACCAAGGCTTTCGAGCGCATCGGCGACGCCGTTGCCCGAGGTCAGCGACACTTCCCGCTCGGACGACCAGCCGCCCATAAGAACGGCGATGTGGAGAGGCGCATGTGTCACAGTCCGTTCCTCCCCCGAACGGAAAGGGGCTCGCCGCTTGCGCGGCGCCCCTCCACCAGCCTGCGGCTGGTGCCCCTCCCCATGCTGGGGAGGAACTTATTGGTAGAGCGGCTGCCACGGAGCGTCACAATCAGAGGAGAGTTATACGTCGCACAGTTCCTCCCCGGAACGGGGAGGGGGACCGCGAGCAGCGTGGTGGAGGGGAGGGCGGTGCGGGCGGGAAGGGGCCCGCCGCTGGCGCGGCGCCCCTCCACCAGCCTGCGGCTGGTCCCCCTCCCCTTGCAGGGGAGGAACTTAGAGGTGCCGATCATTCAGCCACCCCCACGCGCTGGATTTCCCATTCCAGGGTCACGCCTGTTTTCGCCTTCACCTTGGTCCTTACCTCTTCGCCCAGCGCCTCGATGTCGGCGGAGCTGGCCTCGCCGAGGTTGAGCAGGAAATTGCAGTGCTTTTCGCTGACCTGCGCGTCGCCGCGTCGCAGGCCGCGGCAGCCGGCTTCGTCGATCAGCTGCCAGGCCTTGTGCCCGTCCGGATTCTTGAAGGTTGAGCCGCCGGTCCGGCTGCGCAGCGGCTGGCTCGCCTCGCGCTCTGCGGCGATGCGGTCCATCTCGGCCTGGATCGCCGCCGGATCGCCGGGCTCACCCCGGAAGGTCGCGCCGACGACGATGGCGCCGTCGGGCAGTTCGCTGTGGCGATAGGTGTAGCCGAGATCGGCGAGGGCCAGCGTCCGGCGCTCACCCGATCGCAGAACGATGTCCGCCGCGACCAGCACATCCTTGACCTCGCGGCCATAGGCGCCGCCGTTCATGCGGACGAAGCCGCCCACCGTGCCGGGGATCGAGCGAAGGAACTCGACGCCGGCTATTCCGGCATCGCGCGCGGCCGAGGAGACGAGAATGCCGCTCGCCCCACCGCCGCAGCGGAGGGTTTCACCATCGAGCCGTTCGACCTTGGCGAAGGGCTTGCCCAGGCGCACGACGACGCCGGGAACCCCGCCGTCGCGTACGATCATGTTGGATCCAAGGCCCAGCCCCATCACCGGCACGGCCGGATCGAGCGCGGCCAGGAAAGCGGCGAGGTCATCGACATCGGCAGGCTCGAACAGCCACTCGGCCGCGCCGCCGCTTTTGAACCAGAGGAGCGGCGCCAGCGGCGCGCCAGCCGTCAACCTGCCGCGCACGGGCGGCAGGGACGACGACGCTACGCTCGCGGTCGCTCCATCGTTCACTTCTTGTCCACGCCCCACATCGCCATCCAGCGTTCCCACGCCTGAACCTGCATGTCGGCCAGGTCCTTCGCCGCCTTGGCGGCATTGTCGAAATGCTCGCCGCTGCCCATGGCCTTGAATGCCGCTTCGACGGCGGTCTTCTGCATGGTGAGCGCCTGGTCCTGGATCATTTTCCACGGTCCGAAGAAATCGGTCATGCTGCCTTCTCCTTGGCAATCGCCTCTGAAAGCCCCGCCGCCCATTTCGTGATATCACCCGCGCCCAGGCAGATCACCATGTCGTCCGCTCCGATCGTCGCAGCCAGGACTTTGGCGAGCGCGTCCGGCCCGGCGACGGTCTGCGCCGAGCGGTGTCCGCGTTGCTTCAGCCCCGAAACGAGCGCGTCGGCGTCGACGCCTTCGATCGGCGCTTCGCCCGCTGCATAGACCGGCGTGACGTACACGGTGTCGGCGTCGTTGAACGCCGTCTGGAACTCGACCATCAGGTCGCGCAGGCGGGTGTAACGATGCGGTTGGACGACCGCGATGACGCGCGACCGCGCACCCTCGCGGGCAGCGGCCAGCACCGCGCGGATTTCAACCGGATGGTGGCCGTAATCGTCGATGATCGTGGCCACACCGTCGCCGACCGGGACCTCGCCGACCTTCGTGAAGCGCCGCTTCACGCCGCCGAATTTGGCGAAGCCGTTGGCGATGATGTCGTCCGATATGTTCATCTCCAGCGCGACGCCGATCGCGGCGAGAGCGTTCTGGACATTGTGCCGACCGGGCATCGGCAGGGTGACGCCCTCGATACGGCGCGTGTCGCCATCGCGATTGCGGATCACGACGTCGAAGCGGTTGCCGCCGGGGATCGGCGTGACATTGTCGCCGCGCACGTCGGCCTGCGCCGAAAAGCCATAGGTGACGACCTTTCGGTCGCGGACGCGCGGGATGATCGCCTGCACCTCGGGGTGGTCGATGCACAGCAGCGCCGCGCCGTAGAAGGGGACATTCTCGACGAACTCGACGAAGCAGTCCTTCACCTTGTCGAACGAACCATAATGGTCGAGATGCTCGGGATCGATGTTGGTCACCACTGCGATGGTGCCGTCGAGACGCAGGAAGCTGCCGTCGCTCTCGTCGGCTTCGACGACCATCCAGTCGGACGCGCCCAGGCGGGCATTCGAGCCATAGCTGTTGATGATGCCGCCGTTGATCACGGTCGGATCGACCCCACCGGCGTCGAGCAGCGCCGCGACCATCGAGGTCGTGGTTGTCTTGCCATGGGTGCCTGCGATCGCGACGGTCGATTTCAACCGCATCAGTTCGGCGAGCATCTCGGCGCGGCGGACGACCGGAATGCGCTTCTCCAGCGCCAGCTCGACCTCCGGGTTGCCGCGCTTGATCGCGGTCGATGTCACGACCACGGCGGCGTCGCCCAGATTTTCGGCCTTGTGGCCGATCATCACGGCGATGCCGCGCTTGCGCAGCCCTTCGACGACATAGCTTTCGGAGACGTCCGAGCCCTGCACCTTATAGCCGAGATTATGCATCACCTCGGCGATACCGGACATGCCGATGCCGCCGATGCCGATGAAATGGATGGTGCCGATGTCGGTTGCGACACCCTTCATGCAAATGCGCCTTTCAAGGGACGGAGTTCCAGTTTTTCCACGGGGATGGGGTCGACGATCGGTTCAGGGCCGATGCGCTCGACCAGATCTGCAAGGTCCTCGGCAGCCTTGGGGCGGCCGACGCCATGGGCGCGCCGCGCCGCATTGATCAGCGCCTTGGGATCGAGCGCGAGCTTCTGCATCTGCTTCGCAAGTTCCTGCGGCGTGAAGTTCGACTGCCGGATCGCGCGGGCGCCGCCGACCTGCGCAAGTTCGCGGGCATTGGCGGTCTGATGATCGTCGGCCGCCGACGGCAGGGGGATCAGGATCGCGGGACGGCCGGCGACGCTGATGTCGGCGATGGTCGAAGCCCCCGCGCGGGCGATGACGAGATGCGCCCAGGCGAGCCTTTCCGGAAGGTCGGTGAAATAGGTCGCGAGATCGGCCGGGATACCGAGTACCTTATATTTGCTGCGGACCGACTCGATGTCCTCGGGACGGCATTGCTGCGTCACCTGAAGCCGGCGCCGGAAGCCCTGGGGCAGAAGAGCGAGGCCGTCGGGAACGACGTCCGAGAGGATCGATGCGCCCTGGCTTCCCCCAGTCACCAGCAGGCGGAAGATGCTGTCGGGGCCAAGATCCGGAAAGGGCTGTTCGCGGATTTCGCGGACGCTGTCGCGCACGGGATTGCCGACCAGAACCGTCTTGTCGTCATAGCGCGGCTTGAGCCGTTCGACATCGGGATAAGCGGTGGCGATCGCATCCACTTTCCCGGCGACGAAGCGGTTCACCCGGCCGAGCACGGCATTCTGCTCGTGGATCACCGTTGGAATGCGGCGCTTGAAGGCGGCGCGGAGCGCGGGCAGCGCGGGATAGCCGCCGAAGCCGATCACCGCCGACGGCGCGAAAGTCTCGTAGAGCTGCCCGGCCATGGCGGTTCCGGCGCGAATGTCGCGCACGGCCTTGATCATGGCCCGCAGGCCGCCGCCGAGCCGGCCGGCAGGAATGACGTGCGTCTGCACTCCGTCGAACAGCCCGGGAATCCGCGCGCCGCGTTCGTCGGTGACCAGCGCGACCCGATGTCCCCGGCGCATCAGTTCGGCCGCCAGCGCATGCGCCGGGACCATATGGCCGCCGGTGCCGCCGGCCGCGAGGACGAAGTGGCGCGTTACCCTCATCGTCCCGTCCACCGGACCGTGTAGGTCGCTTCCTTGAGATGGGGATTTTCGCGGGTGAAGGCGAGGAGCAGGCCGAAGCCGATCGACAGCGCGATCATCGACGAGCCGCCATAGCTGATGAACGGAAGCGTCATGCCCTTGGACGGGGCGAGGCCGACATTGACCAGCATGTTGATCAGCGCCTGGAAGCCAAATTGCGCGACGAGGCCGGCAGAGGCGAGCAGGAGGAAATCATCCTCCTCGCGCATCAGCCGCAGGCAGACCCGCGCCACGATCGCGAAGTAGAGACAGGCGATCGCGATGCAGGCGATCAGCCCGAACTCCTCGCCGATCACCGAGAAGATATAGTCGGTGTGCGGCTCGGGCAGGGTGAATTTCTGGGTGCCGGCGCCCGGCCCGGTGCCGAGCAGGCCGCCATTGGTGAGCGTCGCATGGGCGCGGTCGACCTGATAGGTGTCGCCCTGCTTGAACAGGAATTTGTTGATGCGCTCGGTCGCGACCGAATAGAAGAAATAGGCGGTGACGACCGCGCCCATGCCGGCGCCGATCAGCGAGCCGATCAGCCGGATCGACGCTCCGCCGACGATCAGCAAGACCATCCACACCGCGCCGAAGATGACCGTCTGGCCGAAGTCGGGCTGCTTCATCAGAAGCACTGCGATCAATCCCATGGGAACGACCGAGATCAGCGCGAAGGGCAGCTCGGGATTGCGCGCGCGCAGCGACAGCAGCCAGGCCATGCCGACCGCGAACATCGGCTTGAGGAACTCGGACGGCTGGAATTTGGCGGGGCCGATGGCGATCCAGCGGGTGGCGCCGTTCGCGCTGCTGCCGATCACCGGGACCAATGCAAGGCAGAGGAGGAAGAAGAGGCCGAGGATCAGCGCCATGCGCCGCGCTGCTTTCTGCGGCAGGGCGGACACGACGAGCATCACCGGCACCGCCATCATCGTCCAGGCAAGCTGCATCCAGAAATAATAGCGCGATGCCACGGTGACGCCATTGCCCGAATAACGCACGCCGGCGGCAGGCGAGGCCGCTGCGACCGCGATGAGCCCGACGCCGATCAGGATGGTGACGAGGAGCAGCAGGACGCGGTCGATTTCCCAGAACCAGCGCGCGACGGGCGTGCGCTTGCCGCGGCCGAAACGCGACCGGCGAATGGGGAGCGGAGCGGGGGTTGCCGTGGAGTCGAAGGACACTGCGACATTCATAGCGAAAGCCCCTCCACCGCGCGACGGAAAGCATCCCCGCGCGCCTCATAATCGCTGAACTGGTCGAACGATGCGCAGGCCGGCGATAGCATCACCACTTCGCCCGGAGCGGCTGCCGCTGCGGCATCCGCCACCGCACGCTCCAGCGTCTCGCTTTCGGTCACCGGCTTGCCCGCCTCGCGCAGGATGCGCGCGAACATCGGTCCGGCCTGCCCAATCGTATAGGCGGCCACGACATGGTCGAAATAGGGCGCGCAGTCGTCGAGATCGTCGGTCTTGGGCAGGCCGCCGAGGATCCAGTGAATCTTTGGATAGGCCCCGAGCGCCGGCGCGGTGGCAGTCGCGTTGGTCGCCTTGCTGTCGTTGACGAACAGAACGCCCTTCTTCTCGGCCACGCGCTGCATGCGGTGTGGCAGGCCGGGATACGTGGCGAGACCGCGCGCGATCGCATCCTCGCCGATGCCGAACGCGCGGCAGGCGGCGATGGCGATGACGGCGTTCTGGGCGTTGTGCGGTCCCTGCAGCGCGGGCCAGTCCTGCTGACCCACGACGTCGGTCGAGCGGACGGCTACCACGCCTGGACGGCGCGAAGCTATCGCCGCACTCGGGGCATCCTCGACCGCGATGATGGCGGTGCGGTCGGGCGACTGCATCGCGAACAGCCGTTCCTTCGACGCGGCATAGCCCTCGAACCCGTCATAGCGATCGAGATGGTCGGGGGTGATGTTGGTCAGCACCGCGACGTCGCAGTCGAGGCTCTGGGTGATGTCGATCTGGTAGCTCGACAACTCGAGCACATAGACGCCGCCTGCCGGCAGCGGATCGCGGCCCAGGATCGGCAGGCCGATATTGCCGCCCACCAGCGTCGGCACGCCCGCGGTCTCGACGATATGCGCAATCAGCGCGGTCGTGGTCGACTTGCCGTTGGTGCCGGTGATGCCGACGACCTTGTGGGGCGGTAGCGAGGGGCGGGCCTGTGCGAACAGTTCGATGTCGCTGATCACGGGAACGCCGAAGCGCGCGGCATGCGCGGCGATGGGATGCCGGTTCAGCGGCACTCCGGGGGAAACGACCACGCCGGCATAGCCCGTCAGGTCGATCTCGACCGGATCGGCGAAGGTCACTTCACCCGTCACCTTCGCCCGTGCGTCTTCCTTACCGTCCCAGGCCGTGACCCGGGCGCCGGAGGCGAGCAGCGCCTCGACCGTTGCCAGCCCCGAGCGCGCGAGGCCGAGGACGGCATAGTGCTTTCCGGCGAAGGCGGGGCTCGTGATCACCGCAGCTTCAGCGTGGCGAGACCGGCGAGGGCGAGGACGAAGGAGATGATCCAGAAGCGGATCACCACCGTCGGTTCGCTCCAGCCGAGCTGTTCGAAATGATGGTGGATCGGCGCCATGCGAAAGATACGGCGGCCGGTACGCTTGTAAAAGAAGACCTGCAGCACGACCGAGACGGTTTCCATGACGAACAGGCCGCCGACGATCGCCAGGACGATCTCATGATGCGTGACGACCGAGATCACGCCCAGCGCGCCGCCAAGCGCAAGGCTCCCGGTGTCGCCCATGAAGACGGCGGCCGGTGGCGCATTGAACCAGAGGAAAGCGAGTCCGCCGCCGATGATTGCGGCGGTCAGGATCGTCAGGTCGCCTGCGCCGAGAACGTGCGGAATGCCGAGATAATGCGCGAACTTCGCATTGCCGACCAGATAGGCGATGACGAAAAAGGCGAGGCTGGCGATGACCACCGGCATGATCGCCAGACCGTCGAGCCCGTCGGTCAGGTTCACGGCATTGCCGAAGGCGACGATCACGAAGGCCGCGAACAGGATATAGGCGGGGCCGAGATCGATCACCGGGCCATTGTAGAAGGGCACGTAGAGCTGGGTGCCGTTCCCCGAGACGATCAGCCAGCTGGCAAGACCGGCGATGACGAACTCGGCGATCAGGCGGGCCTTGCCCGAAATGCCGGCGGTGCTGCGTTTCTTGACCTTGTCATAATCGTCCATGAACCCGATGAGGCCGAAGCCCAGGGTCACCCCGATGCAGGCCCAGACATAGCGGTTGTTGAGATCCATCCACAGCAGCAGCGACAGCGTCACCGCGATCAGGATCATCAGCCCGCCCATGGTGGGCGTGCCGACCTTGGCGAGGTGCGTCTGCGGGCCGTCGGCGCGGATCGGCTGGCCCTTGCCCTGGCGGACGCGGAGCCACCCGATGAAGCGCGGGCCGATGATGAGGCCGATGAACAGCGCCGTGAGCGCAGCCGCCCCCGCCCGGAAGGTGATGTACCGGATGAGATTCAGCACGCCCGGAAACCCGAGCTGTTCGGCAATCAGGTAGAGCATGTCGTCCTTTCGCCGGCCAACGCCCCCGAGCGGAGATGCTCAACGAGACGCGACAGGCCGATCGCGTTCGATCCCTTGATCAATATGGCATCGCCCGGCGCAAGCCGGCTCCCGATCGAATCGAGCGCCGCGCGGGCGTCGGGCACATGCGCGAAATCGATCCGGCCCTCAAGGGCGTTTGCGAGCGCAGCCATCTCCTGTCCGACGAGCAGCGCGAAGCCCACGCCAGCCTCCTGCAGAGGCCCTGCGAGCGCGGCGTGATAACCGGGCGAACCGGCGCCCAGTTCCCGCATGTCGCCCAGCACCACCACGCGGCGATCGGCCGCCTGCTGGCCGAGCATGCCGATGGTAGCGGCCATCGACCCGGGGTTGGCGTTGTAGCTTTCGTCGATGACCAGCGCGGTGCCGTCCCCGATCGAAACGGTGCTGCGCTGGCCCCGTCCGGGAAGGCCCTCCATTTCGGCAAAGGCGAGCCCGGCTGCCGCGAGGTCGCCGCCCACTGCCCACACGGCGGCCATGACCGCCATGGCGTTGGATACCCAATGCGCGCCCGGCGGTGCGATGGTGAAGGTCAGTTCGGCATCGGGCAGGATCAGCGAGACGAGCGTGCCGCTGTCCAGCGGGACCACGTCCTGGACGCGGATATCGGCCTGGCGGTCGTGCCCGAAGGTGACGATGCGGCCGGCATGCGGCTCGGCGGCCGCGCGCAGGCGCTCGCGGTGCGGGCTGTCGAACGGCAGGATGGCGATGCCGCCGGGCTCGAGGCCCTGGAATATCTCGCCCTTGGCATCGGCGATGTCCGCCTCGCTCGCGAAGAAGGCGCTGTGCGCGGGCGCGATGGCGGTGACGATCGCGACGTGGGGCCGGACCAGAAGGGTAAGCTGGGCAAGCTCCCCGGCGTGGTTCATGCCCATCTCGAACACGCCGATGGCCGTGTCTGCCGGCATGCGGGCGAGGCTCAGCGGCACGCCGGTGTGGTTGTTGTAGCTCTTGACCGAGCGGTGGACCCGCCCCCGCAGCGACCGATCGAGGCAAGCGAACAGCGCTTCCTTGGTGCCGGTCTTGCCGACCGATCCCGTCACTCCGATGATCTTGCCCGCCATGCGCGCCCGCGCCGCCGTGCCGAGCGATTCGAGCGCCGTCATCGTGTCGCCCACGCGGACGTGGGGGCCGGGGCAGGCGTCCGAGACTATCGCGCCCGCTGCGCCAGCGGCAAACGCCTTGTCGAGAAAGGCGTGGCCATCGGTGGTCTCGCCTTTCATCGCGACGAACAGGTCGCCGGGTCCGATCTCCCGCGAGTCGAAGGCGACACCGGACGCCTGGAAGTCGCCATGTACCTCGCCGTCCACCGCCGCTGCGATGTCGAACGCCGTCCAGAGCGGGGCGGAGGACGCGCTCATCAGGCGGCGCACTCCCGCGCGACGCTGACATCGTCGAACGGCAGCACGCGGTCGCCGACGATCTGCCCCTGCTCATGACCCTTGCCAGCGATCAGGACGATGTCCCCCGCCTCGGTGCGGGCAATGGCCTCGGCAATCGCTTCGCGACGTCCGCCGATCTCGATCGCGCCGGGCGCACCCGCCATGACGTCGCGGCGGATGGCGGCGGGGTCTTCCGAGCGTGGATTGTCGTCGGTCACGATGGCGATGTCCGACAGCCGCGCGGCGACCTCGCCCATCAAGGGCCGCTTGCCGGTGTCGCGATCGCCGCCCGCGCCGAAGACGGTGATCAGCCGGCCGGCGGTGTGCGGACGCAGCGCTGCGATCGCCGCCTCTAGCCCGTCTGGCGTATGCGCATAATCGACATAGATAGGCGCGCCGGTCTTCGAGAGGGCAGCACGCTCCAGGCGGCCGCGCACGGGCGCGACCCGCTGAAGGTCGGAGAGCGTCCTGTCGACGTCACCCCCCGTGGCGATGACCAGCCCGGTCGCGACCAGCGCATTGGCGGCCTGATAGGCGCCGATCAGCGGCAGCTTCACGTCGCGGGTCTTGCCGTCTATCTCCAGCTTGAGCGTCTGCCCGAGCGCGGTCGGGGTGCGATCGAGCAGGCGGATGGTCTCGCCGCCGGCGCCGACCGTGATCGCGCGGACCCCGCGTGCCTTCACTGCCTCGATCACGCCGCTGGAATAGGCGTCGTCGGCCCAGATCACCGCGGCACCATCCGCATCGACGACTTCGTCGAACAGACGAAGCTTTGCCGCGAAATAGGCCTCCATCGTGCCGTGATAGTCGAGATGGTCGCGGCTCAGATTGGTGAAGGCGACGGCGCGGACCGGCAGGCCTTCGGTGCGATATTGCGACAGGCCGTGGCTCGACGCCTCGAAGGCGGCGTGGGTGACGCCTTCCTTGCGGAGACCGGCCATGTTCGAGAGGAAGGTGACGATGTCGGGGGTGGTCAGCCCGGTCGATACCTGATCGTCGGCGGTTGTGACGCCGAGCGTGCCGATCGACGCGGCGTGGAACCCGGCCATGCGCCACAGCTGGCGGGTCAGCTCGACCGTCGAGGTCTTGCCGTTGGTGCCGGTCACCGCGACCGTCGTGTCCGGAAAAGGTGCGAAGAAGCGAGCCGCAAGGCGCGCGAACAGGCGCCGTGGTTCTTCGTCGACGATATGGACCGCACCTTCGACGGCCACGCCGGGGGCGGACACGATCGCGACCGCCCCGTCGGCGATCGCCTGGCCGATATAATCCTCGCCATTGAAGCGGCTGCCGCGAAAGGCGCCGAAGATGGTGCCGGGCGCGACCTTGCGATGGTCGATCGCGAAGCCGGTGATGCGGGCGTCGGACGGCGCGCCGGGGATGAGGTCAGTCAACCGCATGGACGCCTTCGTCCTTCTTCTCGGGTTTGTAGACGAACGGCATCAGGTCGGACACGTCGATGTCCTTGCTCGGATCCGGGATCACGCCGAGCAGCGGGCCGATCCGCGCGATGACATTCTTGACGGCTGGCAGTGCGGTCCATGCGGCGGTCCGGAAGCCATAGGTTTCCGGGATGCCCTGCGGCTCGTCCATCGTGACGATCACCACGTAACGCGGCGCGTCCATCGGGAAGGCGGTCGCGAAGGTGGTGACGAGACTGTTGTGGATGTAGCGACCGTTGAGATTCTTCTCTGCGGTGCCGGTCTTGCCGCCGACGCGCAGGCCGGGAATGTCGGCGTTGCGGCCGGTGCCTTCCTTGACGACGAGGCGCATCAGCTGGCGGATGCGGCGGCTCGTTTCCTCGGAGATCACGCGCTCGCCTTTCGGCGCCTGCCCGGGCGCCAGCTTGAGCAAGGTCGCGGGGCGCATGATGCCGCCATTGACCATGGCGGCATAGGCGTTGGCGAGGTGGAGCTGGCTGACCGCGATGCCGTGGCCATAGGCGACGGTCATGACCGTCGTCCGCGCCCAATAGCCGGGCCACAGCGGCTTGCCCCGCGCGCCCAGTTCGAGGTCGGCGGCGCGATCGAAACCCAGCTTGCGGAAGAAGGCCTGGGTCCGATCGGGGCCAAGCTCCTCGGCGATGCGGGCGGTGCCGATGTTGGACGAATGGATCAGGATGTCGGGGACCGACATCCAGCGCTTCTGCGGATGGTCGTCGCGGATCGTGAAGCCGCCGACCTTGAGCGGCGCGGTCGCGTCGTAGCGACGGCCGAAATCGGTGATCACGCCATTTTCGATGGCATTGGCCATCGTCAGCACCTTGAAGGTGGAGCCGAGTTCGTAGACCGAACTGATGGCGCGATTGTAGCGGGCATCCGGGCGCAACGGATCGGTGCCGACGGGAACGAGCCCCGGCGCGTTCGGATTGAACACCGGCAGCGACGCCATGGCGATCACCTCGCCGGTGTGCACGTCCAGCACGATACCCGCGCCGCCGACCGCGAAATGCTTTTCGGCCTGCTTACGGATGGCGCTTTCGAGAGCGGCCTGGACGCGGCTGTCGATCGACAACTCCACCGGCTGCCCGTTGCCGGCGGCGCTCGTCAGGCGCTTGTCGAGAAAGGCCTCCATGCCGCTGACGGGCACGCCGCCAATATCCATATAGCCGATGACCTGCGCGGCCATCGTGCCCTGGGGATAGAAGCGCTTGGGTTCCGGGACTTCTTCGATGCCGGGTTCGCCGAGCAGGCGGACGGCATGGATCATCGCCGGTGTCGCCCCCCGCTCGAGATAGACGAATTTGCGCTTGCTGTGGAGGATGCGCCGGAACTGGTCGACGCTCCGGCCCGGAAAGAGGCGCGCCAGTTCCATCGCGAGATGGTCCTTGTCGCCGATCAGCAGCGGCGGGCGGATCGCGAGGCTCACGCCGCGAATGGTCGAGGCGAGGACGGTGCCGTTGCGATCGACGATTTCGCCGCGCCGGCCACTCGCCGCCGCGACCGCCGACCGGTCCGGGCCGTCGAAAATGGCGAGATAGAGCAGGCGCAGGGCGATGACGCCGATCAGCAGACCGAACAGCAGCATGAGCACCATGAGGCGTTCATGGGCGATCTGGACGGTCTGGCCGGTCTTGACGAGGGCGCGGTCGCGCGGCGGGTTGAGCCCGGCCGCAGGCGCGTTCATTGCTTGCCTTTGCGGCTGCGCGCCGACCGGTCGTCGACCAGCCCGTCGAGGAAGTCGTCCCCCAGACTCTCGTGCTTGGCGATCTTGCGCAGCGCGACGTCATGCACCGGAGACGGGGTCTGCTCTGCCAGCGGAGAAGGCTTTGCCTGGACGTAGTTGGCCGTCCGGATGCGTGGCTGCTCGACCGCCGGGGCCGGCAGTGGCGCGGGCGCGGCCGGCTTGGCCCGCGTCGCGCCGTCCGCAACATCCTCGATCCGGTTCAAGCTGACCTTGCTCACCGCGCCATGGCTGGCGACGATCTGCGGATCGAGCTGCAGGGCGGGCTGGCCCTGCGGCTGCGTCATGGCCACAAGTCGCACCGAGCTGGCCGCGAACTGCTCCGGCCCCGGCGCCTGCAGCCCGTAGACATGCTGATTCCACTGCTCGATCTGCGCGAGACCGCCGCGCGTGTCGATCTGCGTGCGCAGCTCGCGAATGTCTTGCTGCGTCATGGCGATCTTGCGCTCGACGCTGGCGAGTTCGGCGCGCTTCGCTGCGACCGTCTGCGAAATCATGTAGAAGGTCAGGGCGGCAGCACAGATGCCTCCGGTCCAGACCACCTCCTTGAAGCGGGTCGTGATCATCCCTGACGTCCTTCTTTCTTTACGCTGAGACCCCATGGCGAGGCCTCGGTCCGATGCGCGACGCGAAGCGTGGCGGACCGGGACCGGGGATTTCGGGCAATCTCGGCCTCGCCCGCGCGGACGGGCTTGGCGACGGCCTCGAAGCTGGGACGCGGCCCCCCGGCGCGCGCATCTGGAAGGTGGCGGGAACCGGCGGGATTGGCCCCGCTGCGCTCGCGCAGAAAACGCTTTACGATCCGGTCCTCGATCGAATGAAAGGACACGACGGCAAGCCGCCCGCCCGGTTTCAGGACGCGTTCGGCCGCAGCGAGCCCCTGTTCGAGTTCGTCGAGCTCGGCGTTGAGGTGGATGCGGATCGCCTGGAAGGTGCGGGTCGCCGGATCCTTCTTCTCGTGCGGGCGGTGGCCGAGGGCCCGCCGGACGACCTCGGCCAGTTCCCCCGTCCGCGACAGCGGACGCGCCTGCACGATCGCGCGTGCCACACGGCGCGCGCGGGGCTCTTCGCCTAGTTCATAAAGGACGTCGGCAATCTCGGCTTCGTCGGCGGTGTTGACGAAGTCCGCGGCGCTCATGCCGTCCTGCTCCATCCGCATGTCCAGCGGACCATCGGACTGGAAGGAGAAGCCGCGCTCGGCGCGATCGAGCTGCATCGACGACACGCCGATGTCGAGCGTCACGCCGTCGACCTGTGCGACGCCATGCTCTGCCAGAGCCTCCGCCATGCGCGAGAAGCGCTCGGGCACGAGCGTGAGCCTGCCGCCAGCGGCTTCCTCGATCGGCTTGCCCTCGGCGATCGCGTCGGGATCGCGATCGAAGGCGTAGACGCGCGCGCCCTGTCCAAGGATGGCGCGCGTATAGCCGCCAGCGCCGAAAGTGCCGTCGACATGGATTTCCTCCGGCCCCGGAGCGAGGCCGGCCAAAACCTCGTCGAGCAATACCGGGATGTGGGGAGCTGCTGCGGTCATCCGCGCTCCTTCCGCTTCGCCAGAAGCTCTTCCATCTCTTCGATCACTTCCTCGGACTCGCCGCCTGGCGTGGCGCGGAGGATGTCGGGGCTCCAGATGCGGAAGCGCCGGCCGCGGCCGACGAAGAAGGCGTCACCGGTGATGCTCGCCTTGGAGCGCAGCCGTTCCGGCAGAATCATGCGGCCCGCCGCGTCGAAATTGACGTCCTTCATCAGCGGGAAGGCTTCCGCCTCGAGACGATCGAGGATGTCGCCCATCAGCTCGCCCGTCTGCTCGGACACGCGGGCGGCATGCGCGGTCATCTGCTCCTCGGTCTCGGCAATCTGCAGACCGTCGCTGACCTCGATGCAGGGCAGCGAGGGGTGGCGCGTCATACGCAGCGTCTTTTCGAGACCGGAGGCAACCTTGCCTGAGCCACAACGGATTTCGATGGTCTGACGAAAGGCAGCCGGGAGCGAAACGCGCCCCTTAAGGTCCACGCCGTTCATGTGAACGTCATTGAAGACCGCACCACCCGCCGCCACCGAACGAACCCCGTTTTCTGAGGGGAGAACCGCTGGCGCCATGCCGCTCGGAGAGCTGCGAAAGGCGTCGATGCGTAGGGCGATACTCCCCACCCCATTGCACCATTAGGATGTACTTGGATCGCCTTGGTTTGACAAAGGGTTTTTATACCATTTCGTGGTTCAGCATGGTTTGAGCTGTGGATTTCGGGGGATGGTCAGGGCCTGGCCATGGCATGCGGAACGCACAAAGCGCCGGAATCCGCCGTAGATGCACGGGGATGGGCCTGTGGATAAGTCTAGGGAAAAGCCATGTACCGCCCCGGTAACGAACCGGGACGGGCGGGGAGCGCGGACTGCGGGGCTGTGTCCCCCTGCGATAGGATCAGGGCTGAGTCGGTTCCGGGGGCGCGGGGCTGGTCTCGCCGATCGTGCCGCCGGGGGCGACTCCGAGTTCGGCCAGCGGATCGCCCGAGGGTGCGGTGCTGTTGGCGGCAGAGGCCAGATTGGCCTCCTCGCTTCTGTCCTTCGTATGAAAGCCGACGATCGCGGCCGCGAAGAGGACGATGAGGAACACCACGGCGAGGCCGGTTATGCCGATCCGCACGCGATGCATCAGGCTTGCTTCCCCATGGTCTGTTTTTCCGTCAGCCCTGCGCACAGGTCAATCGACAATCTGCACGGGCCCTCGACCCGCCCGGCGACGAGCGAGGCTTGACCGTGCATAGTGCGGTATCCGGATGGCGCGGCGCTGGCGCTCAGCGCCGCAGGAGGGCCGGTACCGGCAACCCCTTGGATTCGAGCCAGGCGGGGTTGAAGAGCGACGAGAGGTAGCGCATCCCCGGATCGCACAGGATCGTGACGATGCGCTTGCCGGGGCCGAGTTCCCGCGCCAGCGCGATGGCGCCCGCGACGTTGATGCCCGAGGACAGGCCGACGCAAAGGCCTTCCTGTTCCAGCAGCGCGAAGGCCTGTTCCAGACCCTGCTCGTCCGAGATGCGGAACTGCGTGTCGACCGGTGCGCCGTCGAGATTGGCGGTGATGCGGCTCTGGCCGATCCCCTCGGCAACGCTCGACCCTTCGGCCTTCAGCTCGCCATGCGCGAAATAATTGTAGAGCGCGGCGCCGTGCGGATCGGTCAGTCCGATCACGATGTCTTCGTTGAACGACTTGAGGCCCAGGCCGACGCCCGCCAGCGTGCCGCCCGTGCCGACGGCGCAGGTGAAGCCGTCGATCCGCCCTTCGGTCTGGGCCCAGATTTCCGGTGCGGTGGTACGGATATGGGCCAGGCGGTTGGCGGTGTTGTCGAACTGGTTCGCCCACAGCGCGCCCGGCGTTTCCTCGGCGATGCGGCGCGAGGTGTGCACATAATGGGCGGGGTTGGAGTAGGCGGTGGGGGCGACCAGCACGAGTTCGGCGCCCAGCGCGCGAAGCGTCTGCTGCTTCTCCTGGCTCTGCGTGTCGGTCATGACGATGATCGTCCGATAGCCGCGTGCATTGCCCACCAGCGCCAGGCCGATGCCGGTGTTGCCGGCGGTGCCTTCGACGATCACCCCGCCGGGGGCGATCAGGCCGCGTTCCTCGGCATCGGTGATGATCGCGAGCGCGGCCCGGTCCTTGACCGACCCGCCCGGGTTCATGAACTCGCATTTGGCGAGGATGTCGCAGCCGGTCGCTTCGCTCGGGCCCTTGAGGCGGACGAGCGGGGTGTTGCCGATCAGCGAGATGGCATCGGGGGCAATGGTCTGACGTAGCATGGCGCCTGCCTAGCCGAGAGCGCTGCCCATTGCCAACATAGCTTGTGTTGGGCCCTGGTCATGCCCAGCTTCATGGCCATGACGCGCAAGGCCAGCTTTCCTCCCGTGGTGCGGGCGGACACCCGATTGCTGCTGCTTGGCAGCCTGCCCGGCGAGGCATCGCTGCGGGCGGATCGCTATTATGCGCATCCGCAAAACCAGTTCTGGAAGCTGGCCGGGGCCGTTGCCGGCATCGAGGGGCTGCACGAGCGCAGCTATGAAGACAGATTGGTACAGCTCCTCGACGCCGGCATCGGGCTGTGGGACGTCGTTGCGGATGCGCTGCGCTGCGGCAGTCTCGATGCTGCGATACGGGACCATCGCGTGAACGATCTCGTTGCTCTGGTCGGAACGCTGCCGCGTCTCCGCGCGGTCGGCTTCAATGGCGCTACGGCTGCTCGACTGGGCCGGAAGATGATGACTGAACTGGCAGAAATCCGCCTTTTCGACCTTCCGTCAAGCAGTCCGGCTTATACTCTCGGCTTCGCATCGAAGCTCGAGCGATGGATGGCGATGCGCCCTTGCCTGCAGCAATGATGCCGGAAGGGCGCCGGTTGCGATAAAAAGTTTCCGTTCATGGGGCCTTCATGCCAGCGCGATACTTGACGCAGTGCACACAAGGCCCGCAAGAGACAGAGCGCTATGCAAAATCATTCCCGCTTCATCACCGCCGCCGTCCTCGGAACGGCACTTATGCTGACCGCATGCGGAAAGCCCGAAACGATTACCGCTGGGGGCGACGATCCCGACGCGAAGGCGCTGAACGCCGCGGCGCCGGTCGAGCTTCCGCCCATGGTCACGCAGAGCCGCACCTATCGCTGCACCGACGGCGCGCTCGTCTATGTCGATTTCTTCAGCAACAACACCGCCATGTTGAAGAAGGATAAGAGCGAGACCGGCACCCAGCTCAAGGCCGAGGCCCCGGGCAAGCCCTATGTTGCGGAAGGCCTTTCGGTGAGCGGCGATGGCCCGCAGGTCGAAATCGCCATGCCGGGCAAGGCGGCGCAGAGCTGCAAGGCCTGAATTCCACTCTTCTCCACGAATCGAGCCGGCGGACGCTGTTCGCCGGCTTTTTTCATGCCTTGGCCGGGGACTGGCAGACATCCACCCATGTGGCGCCGGTAAGCTCTGCAAGACGAGCCGGCGTCAGCGCCACCGATGCCGTGCGCGACCCGGCTGCCGGATAGACGATGTCGAAGTCACGCAAGGATATGTCGCAGTAGATCGCCAGCGGATGGGTGAGCCCGAACGGGCAGACCCCGCCGACCGGATGGCCGGTCAGCGCTTCCACTTCCTCGGCCTCCAGCATCCGGGGCCGGTCGCCCAATGCGTCCTTCGTCTTGCGATTGTCCAGCCGCGCATCGCCGCGCGCAACGACGAGCAACCGCCTTTCCCCGATACGTACCGACAGGGTTTTGGCGATCTGCCCCGGGAGCACCCCGAGCGTCTCGGCCGCCTCCGCGACCGTTGCCGTGCTTCGGCCCTGATCGATGATCTCCAGATCGGGTGCATGCTGCGCGAGGAAGGCGCGCACGGAGTCGAGGCTCATTGACCGTTCAGTCCTTGCGGAGGACGAGGCCGAAGGGTCGGTCGAGATCCTCCGCACCTTCGAAGTTGAGCTGGGCGACGGAAAAGCCCCGGGACAGCAACGTGACGGCGAGCCGCTCGACCTCGCCGCGCGGCAGGGCCCCGGGCGTGGCGGTAGTTCTGCCTGACAGGAGCAGCATATGCACCGCGACGCCGCGCGGGCGCAGCACCGACATCATCTCCAGAAGCATGTTCGCGGTGTTGCCGTCCGCATAGCCCTGATTGGCGGCTCCCAGGCTCAGCAGAAAGTCGAAACCCCGCTGGTCGGGTGCTTCATCGGCGAGCGGCAACAGTTCGATCGGAGAATCCGCGCGGGCATCGAGCCGCCGGCAGGGAAAGGCGTGCCAGTCGATCCCTGCGTCACCGGAGATCGGCGCGGCCTCGGCCAGAAGCGCGCTGCAGCCGGCGTCGGCAAACACCGGTGCGAGCGCCCGGCATTCGGGCCCCCAGCAGATTCCACGGGCGCCGGGTTCGAGCAGGCCATAGCTGCGCAGCGCCTGCGCCGCAAAAGCGAGCGTCCAGGACTGCTCGGGCGTGCCGACATGGTCGCCAAGCTGGCCTTTCCACCGCTCGAAATCCGGCTCTTGCAGTTGCGTGTCGGTGATCGCCTGCGACACTGGATAGGCGAAGGATGGCGGTTCCGACGCGATCAGGCGGGTGGGGGCCTGCAACTGCCCGGCGCCGAATTTGCTCGGAAGAAGGGGGCGTTGCGCGGTGGCCGGATCGGCTGTTTCCAGCTGCTCGGCCTCGATCGTCAGTCCCTCGGCGCGGGCATCGGTGCCCTCGGTGCAATAGCCATAGGCGGCATAGGTCGCGCCGGCGACGCTCATGAAGCTGATGGTCAGGCCGCGCGCCACCGCTGCTGCGTCATGAAGATTGACCCGGGCCGACGTGACGAAGATGGCATCGCGGCCGCTTCCGGGAATGAAGGCGTTAACATTGACCCGCAACTCGCCGAAGCTTGCCCGGAGCCGATCGAAGCGCAGGCGGAAGACCACGCGGCCGGGCTGGAATTCGACATAGGGCGTATGGAAGGCGTAACGCGTGTCCAGGCTGCGCTCGACGCCGCCCAGCGGGACGATCGCGCTGCTCTGGCCGATGAAGAAGCCGAAAGGGTCCAGCATGCGCACATGCTCTGAAACGTCCGATGTCATATGTGTCCCCTAAGGCTGTTCGACAGCGGATGGAATGGCGGGTTTCACTCGTCGCCGGGCTTCTTGAACCCGGCCTTCGCCCAGGGCTGACCGATCCAGCGACGATAAATGTCGTGGGTGAGCCAAAGCAAAGGAATCCGTCGCTCCGCTACGCCGGGAAGGCTCCAGGGGTCGAGCCCCAGGAAGGGCAGAAACGGGTTGCGGCGGCTATAGGCGAAGATCTCGACGCGCGTGCTGGGGCGACTGCTGGTGCCGCGCGCGTGGAAGCCGAAGGTGTCGGCGACCACCAGCGTGTTGGCCGGAACGGTAAAGGCGGTCGGTTCCGGAAGGCCGAGCGCGGCCAGTTCGTCGCGTTCGATCCGGAACGATCCCCGCGCCGAGAGGAAGTCGCCACTGTCGCGCACCTCGAGGCTCCGGCGCCTTTCCCATGCCAGACGCTCCGGTGTCAGTCGATGCGACCCTGGGACATAGGTCAGCGGCCCGTCCTCGGAACAGACGTCCTGAAGGAATAGCCATGCCTTCATCGACGGATGGAAGGTGTCCGCATGGAGGCAGGTCTGTGGATCGGATGGTGCCGCGCGACGCTGGCTCAGGATGCTCTGCACGTAGAGCAGCGGTTCGATGTCGAAGCCCGACACATAGCGTGCCAGCCCCCGCCAGCGCTTGTCGTCGCGAAAGGCCGCCAATGCCGGGACGGCGCGGACGGCGCCGGGATCGATCGCATAGCGGCGCGTGATCGTGTCGCCTTGGACCATCTCACGCGCCGGACCTTGCCAGTCCGTCACGCCCTGTCTGAGGGCTGCGAAGACGTCGGTGGGCAGGAAATCGGGGATGCACACATAGCCGTCCCGCTCGAACGCTGCGCGGTCGTCAGGGCGCACCAGTCCGGCGAGCCGCGACCTGCGGCGTTCGGCCATGGCGTTTGCCGTTTCCACCCGCCACGCGTGCAGACCACGCCGATTGAGGCGTCGCGAACCGATTAGCGGATTGTCGAGAAAGGACCGTGCGCCCGTCAGAATCTGCGCCGCCCAGAGGGGCGCCAGCAACGGGCGGAGAAACGAAGCGGCCATCGACGTGTCTTATGCGATTCCGCGGGCTTTGAGGATGGCCTCGATCGGGGCGACATCCGTGGGATTGTTCAGTTCGATGGCGTCCCAGGCGATCGGATCGAACGGAACGACGCCGACCGCTATGCCACCCGCGAGGAAGCGCAACTGTTCGAGGCCCTCGAGCTCCTCGAGCTGGCTTACCCCGAGCGCGACATAGCGCCGCAGGGCTTCCGGCCGATAGGCATAGACGCCGAGGTGCAGATGAACCGGGGGGAAATCCTCCGCTGCGGCGGAGGGCGGCAGATGGGGGATGACCCTCTTCGAGAAATAGAGCGCCCGGCGGTTCGCGCCGAATACCACCGTGGTCCCGCCGACGCGCCCCTGCGCCTGATCGGCGACCAGATGGGCATAGGTGCTGCGCGCGCAGCGCAGGGCAGGGGTGGTCATCGCGACCGCATTGTCTTCCCGCAGGGCATCGACGAGCGCGGAGGCGACATGGGCCGGGGTGAGGGGAGCGTCGCCCTGAAGGTTCACGATGATTTCCGGACTGGCCGGCAGCTTGTCGATGGCCTCGGCGCACCGCTCGGTGCCGTTGGCACAATCTTCCGACGTCATCACCACCTGGCCGCCAAAGGCGCGCACCGCGTCGGCTATCCGCTCGTCGTCGGTCGCAACCCAGATGGCGTCCGCTTCGACGATGGTGCGCGCACATTCCCAGCTGCGCTGGATTAGCGGCTTTGCGAGACCGGTCGCACCGACGAGCGGCGCCAGCGGCTTCGCCGGATAGCGCGACGAGCGATAGCGCGCGGGAATGATGACCGCGACGTCCTTCATGCGGCGACGGATATCAGCTGAGACCGTAGCGGACGAAATCGTGAATATGAACGATGCCCGCCGGCCGCTCGGGCCGCTCGGCCTCCATCACGAACACGGTCGTGATCTTGCAGTCGTTCATGATCATCAGGGCGTCCTCGGCGAGCGTGTCGGGCGGGACCGTCTTCGGATTGGCGGTCATCACATCCGCCGCTACGCCGTCGCCCAGATCGCCGACATGTCGACGCAAGTCGCCATCGGTGATGACGCCGATCAGTCGACCCTCGCCATCGAGGACGCCAGCGGCGCCGAAGCCCATCGACGTCATGATCATGATCACGTCGCGCATCGGCGTATCGCGCGACACGAGCGGCACGCTCGGCCCGCTGTGCATCATCTCGCTGACCGCCATCAGGCGAAGACCGATCGCACCGCCCGGATGGAGCGCCTTGAGGCTTTCCCGGTCGGCCCCCCGCAATTCGCTGAGCGCCATGGCGAGCGCGTCGCCCAGCGCGAGCATTACTGCGGTGGAGCTGGTCGGTGCGATGTTGCTGGGGCAGGCCTCGCGCACCTGCGGCAGCAGCAGCCGCACGTCGGCGGCCTGCATGACCGGCGAGTCGAGACGGGAGGCCATGCCGATGATCCGGATGCGGAGGCTGCGGCAATGCTGCATCACCGGGCTGAGTTCCGGCGTAGAACCGGAGTTGGACAGCACGACCAGCGTGTCGCCATGCTGCACCATGCCGAGATCGCCATGAGCGGCCTCTGCGGGATGCAGGAAGATTGCAGGCGATCCGGTGGCAGCGAAGGTCGCGGCGATTTTGCGCGCGACATGGCCGGACTTGCCCATACCCGTCACGACGATGCGGCCGCGAGTTTGCTGCAGCAGCATGACCGCTGCGGAGAAGCTCTCGTCCACCTGCTGCTCGAGCTGGATCAGCGCATCGATCTCGGCGCGTATGACCCGGCGTCCATGTTCAAGAATAGCTACTGTGGCCGTATTGGCCTGGATGTCGTGTGTTATCACGCTCGTCTCCCTGGCCCCACCACGCGATCGGAAAATATACAGGCTCGTTAATGTTGCAATAGGCTAATTGCCGCGATGCACCAATCCCGGGACGAGCCCCTTTATTCCGTGCGGGCAGGTTCTGTTAGTTTGACGAAGCCATTTGGCGAATGCCTTGGTCCGTCAGGATTTTTTTCGGACGATCATGCCGAAGGAGGTCGCGACCCAGCGCATCAGCTGCAGCTTCAGATGAGGATCGCTCGCATAAGGGGGAAGGTCGATCACCCGATCCAGTTCGTCGTCGCCACTGTCGAAGGTGATGGGGATCACCTCATGTCCTGCCGCCGTGAGCCGTGTGGCCAGTTCCTCGAAGTCGCGGCGGCGGAAGATCACGGTTCCGCCCTTGTCCAGCGTAGCATCGTTCGAGCTGAGGTTGAGCTCGGTCGTATGGACCGCCAGCCCGCCGGGCTTCAGGCATTTGATGGAGTTTTCGAAAAAGGCGAGCCCCGCCTCGATCGAGCCGAGATGCTCATAGGCGCAGGACGACCAGGTAAAATCGAAGTCGACCAGATCCGCCGGAATCGCGTTCATGTCGACTGCGCGGTAGGTTACCAGGTCGAAGAAAGTCTGTTCGTCACACAGCTGCGGATTGTGGATCTGCCGCAGATTTGCGCCGAGTTGGTCGGTGTCGCTCCAGGCACGAGCGCGGTCGTCATCGGCGGCAAGATCGGTCGCGACCACCTGGCATCCCGCCGCTGCGAATATTGACGAGAGCGGCTCGATTCCTACGCCGAAGCCCAGGCCTTTCGCTCCTGCGCGCAGCGCGCCATAATATTCGAGGGCGCGCAGGATGAACACGAATTCCCACTGCTTGCGGTGGCGCGTGGGAACATTTCCCATACGCTCGCACCATTGTGCGTATATGGGCTCCGCCATCTGCGCCGCCGTGCACATCTGCGAGATCGGGCTTTCCAGCGTTGCACGCTGTCGGACCACCAGCTTGCGAAGTGGGCCGCGCCCGGGCTCGGCAAGGAACTCGCGCCTGGCTGCCTCGAAGCGGGTGCGCAGGGCGTCGGAACTATCGCCGCCGGTCAGGCTGATCTCGATCCGCTCGGCCCGTGCGTCCGAGTCGTCGGTGAGCGTGCCCATCAGAGCGTAGCTATGGCCGTATAAGCCGAGCTTGGATATCTCGACCTCGCCGCCAGCGGAAACCAACTTGTCGATCGAAACCGACATCGTCTTTGGCGCGATGGGCTCGGCGGTAGCGCCGAGGCCGTTGACGTTGATCATGAGCGTGCCCCGCGTGCCCGTCAGGCCGTGGAGCCGAACCGTGAAGCTCAATCGCCCGCCTGTCGACGGCACATAGTCCGTATGGAAGGCATAGCCGGGTACGATGCTCGGCTGGCTTCCGCCCTCTCCCGACAATGCGCTGGCTTGACCAGGCCAGAACGAGAATGGCTGAAGAATCACGGCCGGTTCGTCGCGCCGGCTTCCGCTGCGCCGATCGCGCCACCACCTGATCGCCCGAACGATCAAGGCATGGACCTTCGATTTGTCGTGCTGGGAGGCGAGGCGAGCTGGAATGGGTGCGTTTATCGTCATGGTTGAGGGGGGCTCTATGCCGATACGCAGGACGCTATTCAACCTGATAGATGTGAACGGCGATTGCGCATCCTTTGAAGAGAGGAGGATGGAAAGCCACAACGCAGCTTTGCGGCATCGGTGCCTTCCATTGCCAAATTCCGTGGCCCCGCCCATATCTGCGCGCTTCGGAGGCTGAATTTTGAACGATATGGAAGAACAGCAGGGTGGTGATCGGGGCTGGCGCCAGCGCATGAATACGCTGACGGCGCGGCGTGCCGAGCCGCCACGCCCGCAGATTCCCGCCGGACAGCGCGTCTATGCTGTCGGCGACGTCCATGGACGTCTCGACCTCTTGTTGCCGCTGCTCGCACATATCCGCGACGACAGCGCCGCGCGCGCCGATGCCGACGCCCATGTGGTGCTGCTCGGCGATCTCGTCGATCGCGGGCCTTATTCGGCGGAAACGGTCGAATATGCGATCAGCGGCCTGCCGAGCTTCGCCACCTTCCACATTCTCATGGGCAATCATGAGGAAGCGATGCTGCGCGCGCTCGACCCGCATGAGGATAGGGCCACGAATCTCTGGCTCAAATTCGGCGGCTACGAGACGCTTGCGAGCTACGGCATGCCGGTTGCCCTGTTGGGAGAGGAACTGCCCCCGGCAGAAACGCTTCGCCACTATATACCCGAGCGGCATCGCCAGTTTCTCGACAGCCTGCCCGACGCGATTCGCTTCGGCGACTATGTGCTGGTCCATGCCGGCATCCGCCCGGGCGTCGCGCTGGAGGACCAGAATCCTTCGGACATGCGATGGATCCGCCAGGAATTCCTGACCAGCAAGGGTGATCATGGGGCCTTCATCGTCCATGGCCATTCGATCTCGACCGAGCCGGACCTTCAGGCAAACCGCATGGGCATAGACACCGGCGCCTATCGTAGCGGCACGCTCACCGCGCTTGGCCTCGAAGGGGAGCGTCGCTGGCTGATCCAGGCCAGCGTGATCGACGGTGAGGTTCAAACGAAATTAAGCAGCTTGGGCTAAGCCCGACTCGAAATCGGGCTCGCGCGCGCATGCCGTGGCGGCCCGCGGGTCGAGGAGATGCGCCGCATGCGGCGGGTACGTGGTAGGTCTGTCATGGCCATGGAGACGAGGAGCGAGGCCGAGCCCCGGCACGGCCTTTTCCTTCAGGGCCTGTTCCCCAGCGGTGATTCGCACGATCAGCAGTCGATCGCGAACCGCGTCCGGATGACGATCGACGCGCTGCCGGTGCTGCTGCTCGCCAATGTCGTGGTCGCGGCGGGCCTCGCTTTCGTGCGGCGACCGGAACTTGGCAGCGGAGCCTTCTGGGCTCTCCTCCTTCCACTCCTGCTGGTGTTGCCAGCCGGTGCCGCGCTCGTCGCTTTCGGCCGTCGCAGCCGCACGGGCTCGACTCACACGGCGCACGGCGCGGTTGGCTCGCCCGTACGGATGCACGGATTCGTTTCCCTGTTCGGACTGCTTCAGGGCCTGGGCTGGTCGGCGTGGATGCTTGGCGTGATGGGTGATGCCGGCAACCCCAACTGGCCCGTCGCGATCGTCGCCCATGGGGCGCTGCTGATCATCACGACGCTGATCTTCGCCCCCGTCCCCACGGCGGCGCTCGCGCTCTGGCTCACCCTCTCGATCGCCAGCGTCGGGCTGTTCGGGCAATTCGCGGTGCTCGCGATGCTGCTCCCGCTGCTGGCTGTGGCGACCATTGCGCTGGGCGGAATCTCGCAGCGCAGCTATCTCGCTTCGCGCCGCTGGCTGGTCAATGCGGCCGCAGCGTTGAAAGCCTCGCTTCTGCTCAGCGAATTCGAGGAAAGCGGTCGCGGCTGGTTCTGGGAAACCGACGACCGCGGCCTGATCAGCTATATCTCTCCCCAGATCGCCGTAGCGCTGGGCGTTCCCGTCGAACAGCTGCTGGGAACCCCCATGACCGGGCTCGTCCTGCACGAGACGGGCGAGGGGCGTGGCGGGACGGGCGACGGGGAGCGCACGCTCGGTTTCCACCTCTCGACCCGCCTGGCCTTTGCCGAGATCGCGGTCCGTGCGGCGAGTGGGCATGACGTCCGCTGGTGGTCGCTTTCGGGGCGGCCGGCGTTCGATGAGTTCGGCACCTTCCTCGGTTTCCGCGGCAGCGGCACCGACCTGACCGAGATGCGCCGCTCCGAGGCCGAGGTGAAGCGCCTCGCAAGCTATGATTCGCTGACGGGCCTGCCCAACCGGATCCTCATGCGGCGCACGCTCGACGAATCGATGCGCGACATCGCTGGTCGGCCGAAGCGTGCGGCGCTGTTCATGCTCGATCTCGATCGCTTCAAAATGGTCAACGACACACTCGGCCATCCGGTTGGCGACGGGCTGTTACGGCAGGTGGCGGAACGGCTGCAGCGGATCGTCCATAATGACGGGCAGGTGGGCAGGCTCGGTGGCGACGAGTTCAATGTCGTCCTGCCCGGCATCGTCGAGAAGAACCGGTTGGCCACCCTCGCTTCTGCGATCATTCAGGAGGTTTCGAAGCCCTATCTGATCGAGGGTTCGCACGTCACCATCGGCGCATCGGTCGGCATCGCGATCGCGCCCGAGGACGGGGCGACCGCGGACGCGCTCGTTCGGAACGCCGATCTCGCGCTGTACGCCGCCAAAGCCGACGGCAAAGGCGTCCATCGCTTCTACGAGCCGGAGATGCACGCAAGCGCCAAGGACCGGCGTCTGCTGGAGATGGACCTTCGCAAGGTGATGAACGAGAGCGGGCTCCATCTCGTCTACCAGCCCGTGGTCAATGCCGACAGTGAGGCTATCGTCTGCTTCGAGGCGCTGGTGCGCTGGAACCACCCCACGCGCGGGCCCATATCGCCGTCCGAGTTCATTCCCGTGGCGGAAGAGATCGGCCTGATCCCCCAGATCGGGGAATGGGTGCTGCGTACCGCCTGCATGGAAGCCGCGAATTGGCCGGACCCGGTTCGCATCGCAGTCAACATCTCGCCGATCCAGTTTGCCAATCCTTCGCTGCCCGGCATCGTCATGTCGGCGCTGGCAGCGTCGCAACTGCCGCCGCATCGGCTGGAGCTCGAAATCACCGAAGGCGTTTTCCTGAACGACGATGCCGCCACCGATGCGATGTTCGCACGCCTCAAGGCGATCGGCGTGCGGTTCGCGCTCGACGATTTCGGGACCGGCTACTCCTCGCTTGGCTATCTGAAGAAGGCGCCGTTCAACAAGATCAAGATCGATCAGAGCTTCGTGCGCGGGGCGGCCGTGCCGGGCAACCGCAACGCCGCCATCATCCGCGCGATCGTCGCGCTGGCCGACAGTCTGGAAATGGAGACCACCGCCGAGGGCGCCGAGACCCCGGACGAGCTTGCATTGATCCGGTCGCTCGGCTGCAGCCACATTCAGGGCTATATCTTCGGTCGGCCGATGCTTTCGGACGAGGCGCGGGCGCGCGTCGCGGGCTCCGGCAAGCTTGCAATGCCGGGTCTGCTGGTGACCCGCGACCCGCGCGTCGCGGTGCTGCGGTCGGCAACCGTGCTCAGCGCTGGCGGGCCAGCCCAGGGCAGGGTGCGAAACCTGTCGCGTTCAGGCGCGATGATCGAAAGTGCAACGGCCTTTCGCCCGGGCGACCAAGTCACGCTCGATTTCGGCGAGGGCCGCCGGATCGCCGCGGTTGTGCGCTGGGCGGACGAGGAGCGCTTCGGCGTCGCATTCGACGAGCCGATCGAACTCGATCAGTTCAACCCACAACGCCCGATGCGGGCTGCGGGCTGATCCCGAAGCCTCCATCTCAGTTTTCTCTTGATATTGAGAATAATTCGCAATAAATATGTGCGTGTCGCAGGTTATGCCCTTGGCCACCGGCGCACATGCCCCGAAAGCTCCCTCCTCGGGACATGCGAATGGGCGGGGCTCGCCTCTCCTGGCCCCGCCCATTCCCTCTTTTTCTCCGAGCGGCTTGCCCGTTTCGCAACGGCGAGCAGAACTCGGGTCAGTTCATCAGCTGGGGAAAGAAACCCTCATGCGCGGTGCGCAGGTCGGCGAGATTGATGCCGACGAGCGTCTCGCCGCCGGTAACGCCGATCCGGCGTGCCGTCACGCCAGCGGTCAGTGCGGCTGCAAGCAACGCATCCGAATTGGCGGTGGTCACCACATAGCGCGCCTGATCCTCGCCGAATGCCCGAACATGATCGAGTTCGTCCAGCTTCGCGCCGATGCCTCCCGCAAGCGCCATTTCGGCAATCGCGACGAGCAACCCGCCGTCCGCGATGTCATGGACCGCGCTGACCTTGCCGTCGGCGATCAATTCGCGGACGAAGTCGCCATTCCGCTTTTCGAGTTGCAGATCGACCGGCGGGGGTGGGCCTTCCTCACGACCGGCGATGTAGCGTAGCCACAGCGACTGACCGAGATGGCTACCTTCTTCGCCGATCAGAACGATATGCTCGTCTGCGGACTTGAAGGCGATCGTCGCCATCTTGTCGATGTCCGCCAGCAGGCCGATGCCGCCGATCGCGGGGGTCGGCAGGATCGCGCTCCCGCTGCCATCCTCGTTCTTGGTCTCGTTGTAGAGGCTGACATTGCCCGACACGATGGGGAAGTCGAGCGCGCTGCATGCCTTTGCCATGCCCTCGATCGCACCCACGAACTGGCCCATGATCTCGGGACGCTGCGGGTTGCCGAAGTTCATGCAGTCGGTTGTGGCGAGCGGCTTGGCGCCGACCGCCGTGATGTTGCGCCAGCATTCGGCGATCGCCTGCGCCCCGCCCTGGACCGGGTCGGCGAACACGTAGCGCGGCGTGCAATCGGTGCTGATCGCGATGCCCTTGCGCGACCCGTGGACGCGGACGACGGCGGCATCGCCGCCGGGACGCTGAACGGTATCGGCGCCGACCATGTGGTCATATTGCTCCCAGATCCAGCGGCGGCTGGCGAGATCGGGCGACGCCATCAGCGTCATGAGATTCTCGGGTACACTGCCCTTGGCGGCGACGGGGCCAAGCGCAGCGCGCGTCGGGGTCGGGACCCAGGGACGGTCGTATAGCGGAGCCTCGTCCGCCAGCGGGCCGAGCGGGATGTCGCAGACAATTTCGCCATCGAAGCGCAGGACCATGCGGCCCGTCTCGGTGACGCGGCCGATGACCGCGAAGTCGAGCTCCCATTTACGGAAGATCGCCTCGGCCTCGGCCTCGCGGCCGGGCTTCAGCACCATCAGCATCCGCTCCTGCGACTCGGACAGCATCATCTCATAGGGCGTCATGCCGGTTTCGCGACAGGGAACGGCGTTCATGTCGAGTTCGATGCCGACACCGCCCTTGGACGCCATTTCGACCGACGAAGAGGTCAGGCCGGCCGCGCCCATATCCTGGATCGCGACGATCGCATCCGACGCCATGAGTTCGAGGCAGGCCTCGATCAGCAGCTTTTCGGTAAAGGGGTCGCCGACCTGGACGGTGGGACGCTTCTCTTCGGAATACTCGGTGAAGTCGGCCGACGCCATGGTCGCGCCGTGGATGCCGTCGCGGCCGGTCTTCGAGCCGACATAGACGATCGGATTGCCGACGCCGGACGCGGCCGAATAGAAGATCTTGTCGGTATCGGCGACGCCGACCGTCATCGCGTTGACGAGGATATTGCCGTCATAGGCCGGGTGGAAGTTGACTTCGCCGCCGACGGTGGGGACGCCGACGCAATTGCCATAGCCGCCGATCCCGTGGACCACGCCCGAGATCAGGTGGCGCATCTTGGGATGGTCGGGCCGGCCGAAGCGCAGCGCATTCAGGTTGGCGACGGGCCGCGCGCCCATGGTGAACACGTCGCGCAGGATGCCGCCCACGCCCGTGGCCGCGCCCTGATAGGGCTCGATATAGCTGGGATGGTTGTGGCTCTCCATCTTGAAGATAGCAGCCTGGCCGTCGCCGATGTCGACCACGCCGGCATTTTCTCCGGGGCCGCAGATGACCTGCGGACCGGTGGTCGGCAGCTTCTTCAGATGGATGCGGCTCGACTTGTAGCTGCAATGCTCGGACCACATCACCGAGAAGATTCCGAGCTCGGTCAGGTTCGGCGCCCGACCCATCGCATGCAGGATGCGCTCATATTCTTCGGGGGACAGGCCGTGCTCGGCGACGATGGCGGGCGTGATCTCGGTCATGCGCCGCCGATAGCGTTTGAATCGGCCTGCGCCTAGACCCGTCGAAGGCGTCGAGGAACGATCCTTGTCGACGTCGTGGAATAAATGCCCGACGGAAGGCGTAACCCCGTCATGACTCCCTGGACCGCCACCGAGATCGAACAAAGCCTGCCCCGTCTGCGCAGCTATGCCCGGGCGCTGACGCGCGATCCGGTGGCGGCCGACGATCTGGTGCAGGAAGCGCTGCTGCGGGCCTATGAGCGCGCCGCGACCTTTCGGCCCGGTAACTCGTTGCGATCCTGGTTGCTGTCGATCGTCCACAATCTTTTCATCGACCAGAAGCGGCGCGAAGCGAGCGAACAACGCCGAAACGCCCGTGTGGCCGCTCTCGACCCCGGCGCCGTTATCCAGGGCGGGCAGGAACAGGCGGTGTGGCTCGCCGAGGTTGCCGCCCGCTTCGACGCTCTGCCGGATGAGCAGCGGGCGGTGGCCAGCCTGATCATCGTGCAGGGCGTCAGTTATCAGGAGGCGGCCGAGACGCTGGACGTCCCCGTCGGCACCGTCATGTCGCGGCTTCACCGCGCGCGCGCCGCGCTGCGCGAGCCGCATCACGCCGGCAATGCCCGGTTGCACATCGTAGGAGGCAGGGATGCAGGAGCCTGAACCCGTTACCGACGACGAGATCGAGGCCTATCAGGATGGCGAACTCGATCTGGACCGACGGCTGGCCGTCGAAACCCATCTTGCGCGCAATGCGGAGGCGGCGGGGCGCTTCTTCGAAGATCTCCGGCTGCGCTCGTCGCTGCGTCTGATCGCCGCGCAGGCTGAGGAGGCCCCGCCCGCCATGCGTCGCACGGCAGCTCTGCTCGCGGACCGGCTGAACGAGCGGCCCATGCGGGGCTTCCGCCAATGGTTTGCGCCGCGTGGCTTGTCGGGGCTCGCCATGGCCGCCGCGCTGGTCGCGGTCGTCTTCCTTCCGGCACGCTATGTCGTCGCCAGCCCACCCGACTATGTCGGCGATGCGGTCGAGGCCTATCGCACCGCGCTGCTGCGGGGGCGCATGGTCTCGCAGATCGAATCGCCGCGTATCGACATCGCGGAAATTCGCAGGAGCACCAATATCTCCGTGCCACGGTTGCCGGCGCAATGGGTGGTTACGGATGCGCAGATATTCCCGACGCAGAAGGGACCTGCGTTGCAGATCATGGTGAAGACGCCGACCGAAGGCACCCTGTCGATCTTCGCCGTTCGCGCGCCAAGCGATGCGCCGGCGGAGCCGGAAGCCGTACGCCATGAGGGCACATCGGTTGCCTATTGGCGCGAGGGGGACATGTCTTACGCCGTCACCGGAGGCGAAGCCCCCGAAGCACTCGACACGATCGCCGAAGACCTGGCGGTCGAGAACCAGACCGAAGCCTGATCGTCGGAGAAGGACGACCATGAAGATTTTTCCCGGCGAGTTCGCGCCGTGGTTCCAGGCGCCCGTGCCGGGGGGGGGCAAGGAGTTTCAATTCTCGTCGCTGGGCGGGATGCACGTCGTGATGCTGTTCGTGAAGAGTGCCGATTCGCCTCTGGCGCGCCAGGCGCTCGCCGATCTGCATGCGCGGCGCTCGATACTCGATGATCGGCGGCTGTGCTTCTTCGGGATCACCCGCGACCCTGCCGACGTGGAAGCGGGCCGGGCGGCGATCAGCCTGCCGGGTATCCGCTGGTTCACCGACTTCGATGGTTCGATCTCCCGCCAATATGGCGCGATAGACGCCGTCGACGAAGATCGTCCCATATGGATGGCGATGGACCCGCTGATGCGGATCATGGGGCGTTCTGACGTAGCCCAGGGCGGCGCGCTTCTCGACCGGCTGGCCCAGGTGGTCGGCCGGCCGCGTGCCGAGATACCCGCGCCGGTCCTGATCCTTCCGGACGTGTTCGACCGCGCCATCTGTCGCCGTCTGATCGATGCCTATGAAAAATCCGGCGGCGAACCCTCGGGCTTCATGCGCACCGTCGACGGGAAGACGGTCGGCGTGTTCGACGAAAAGATCAAACGCCGGCGCGATCATCATATCGAGGATCCCGCACTGCGAGAGCAGATCCAGCTCCGGCTGACCCGCTTCCTGATTCCGATGGTGAAGCGCGCGCTCCAGTTCGAGGTTACGCGCGTCGAACGCTATATGGTCGCCTGCTATGATGGGCAGTCGGCGGGCTTCTTTCGCGCCCATCGCGACAACACCACGGCCGGCACCGCCCATCGCCGCTTCGCCTGCACGATCAACCTCAACGCGGAGGAGTATGAAGGGGGCAATCTGCTCTTCCCCGAATTCGGTACGCGCGCCTATCGGGCGCCGACCGGTGCGGCCCTCGTCTTTTCCTGCTCGCTGCTGCACGAGGCACAGCCCGTCACCAAAGGGCGGCGTTATGCCTTCCTGCCCTTCTTCTATGACGAGGCCGCTGCGCGCGAGCGGGAAGCTATGGCCCGCTCAGGGCAGGTCGGCAGCGATCTGGCCAAATATCGCGTGCGGAAATCAGGATAGGGGAGGCGTTAAGCCACCCTTATCCGATCATTTGGGGCACTGCGCCCCCGAATCCGCCCAGGCCTTGAACAGGGCGCCGAACTGCGCCTGCGTGCCCGGCGCCGGGGTTCGCTTCCCACCCGGATTCCAGCCCCAGCCCACCAGTTCGTCCTCGGCCATATGGTGGACGAGCTGCGCCATGTCCTTGCCGCCGTTGCGGTTCGGATCCTTGATCTGCTCGCAGATCTGACCGAGCGACTTGCCGACCCACGCCATTTCGGGAGGCGCGAGCATCCATTTCGGATTGCCGGGCACGCCGGCCGGCTCGTAATTTTTCTCGTGGTGGCAGGTGGTGCAGCGCATGCCCGTCGCGCCGATCCCGCCATCGCCTCGCACGACCAGCGGCATATGCGGACGCATGGCGTCGGTCTGGGTCGGACGCTCGCCGACCGGGTGGCAGTTCAGACAGCGCGGATGCTGGATGACCTTGCCGACCTCGGCGAAGAGGGCCAGCGACCGCTTCTTGCTATCCTTTATCCCGGCGAAGTCGGATACCGGTCGGAGCGTCTTCGCCATGGGCGGCGCAGCCGGCTCCTTGTCGGCGGCGATGCCCGCACCGGCGACGGCGAGGGCAAGGAGCGCCGACAGGCCGGCGACGCGCGCGATCATGCGCGCACCATCGGCAGGCGGGCGGGGCGCTTGTGGCCCAAGGCGGCCATTGCATTCGCGACGGCCGGCGCCAGCGGGGGCACGCCGGGCTCGCCGATGCCGGTCGGTGCTTCCTTGGACGGGACGATGACCACCTCGATCTCGGGCATCTCGTTGATCCTCAGCGACCGATAGTCGTTGAAGTTCGACACGGTAGGCCGACCCGCCTCCAGCGGCACTTCCGCATAGAGGGCGTGGCCGAGGGCGAAGCCGATGCCGCCTTCCAGCTGAGCCCGGATGATGTCGGGGTTGACCGCTACGCCGCAGTCGACTGCCGCCCACACCTTATGGACCTTGGGCTCGCCATTCTCGCCCATCGACACTTCGGCGATCTGCGCCACATAGCTGCTGAAGCTTTCCACGACGGCGACACCCCTTGCCCGACCATTGGCGGCTCGCGGGCCCTTCCAGTCCGCGAGCTTGGCCACGGCCTTCAACGCACCGGCGGCGCGCGGGTTGCCGGCCATCATGGCAAGGCGGCCTTCGACGGGGTCCTGGCCGGCGGCGACCAGCAACTGGTCGACGAAACACTCCACCGCATAGCCAGTGTGGGTGTGGCCGACCGAGCGCCACCAGAGGGTGCTGACCGGCGACTTTGCGACATGGGCGTCGCAGCGGAAATCGGCGATGTCGTAGAGCAGCTTGCTCGACCCCTCGCTCATGATCGCATCGACGCCGTTGCGGACGGCGAAGGCCTCGAAGGAGGAGCCGATCATGAAGGACTGGCCCATCATCGTGTTCGACCAGGCGGTGATCTTGCCGTCCTTGATGGCGCCTTTCAGGCGGTGGACGAACAGCGGGCGGTAATAGCCGCCATGGATGTCGTCCTCGCGCGTCCAGACCAGCTTGACCGGGGTACCGACGGGCATCGCCTTGGCGACCTCGGCAAGTTCTGCCGCGAGATGGCCGCTCGGCGTGGCGCGGCGGCCGAAGCTGCCGCCAGCCAGAAGCGTCTCGATCTCGACCTTGTCCATGGGGATGCCGAGCACCTGGGCGATGGCGCCCTGGTCGATCGTCTGCCCCTGCGATCCGAAGCGCGCTTTGGCAGTCGTGCCGTCGAAGACCATGAAGCCGTCGAGCGGTTCCATTGGCGCATGGGCGAGATAGGGGAAGACATATTCCGCCTCGATCACCTCACCGCCAGCGGCGAGCGCCTTGGCCGCGTCGCCCTTTTGACCGTGGACCGTGCCGGGCTGGCGCGTCTGCTCGAGATAGGCGGCGATCATCTCCTCGCTGCCGCGGGTCTCGGCCTTGCTGTCGTCCCATTCGATCCGCAGCGCCTTGCGGCCCTTGATCGCGGGCCACATGCCCCTGGCATAGACGGCGACGCCGGTGGAGATCTGCTTTACCGCGACCACGCCCTTGACCTTCAGAGCATCGGCCGCGTCGAAGCTGCGGACCGTACCCCCGAAGCGCGGGCTGCGCGCCACGAGCACGGTCAGCATGCCGGGTGCGGTCATGTCGATCGTGAACTTCGCGCGGCCGGTGGCCTTGTCGGCGCTGTCGACACGAACGCCGGGGCGGTCCTTGCCGATCAGCGTGTAGGCGGCCGGGTCCTTATAGGCGACCTGCTTGGGCATCGGCAGCTTCGAGGCCGCTTCGGCGAAAGTGCCGAAGCCGGCGGAGCGCTTGCTCTTGCCGTGGGAAATGACGCCCTTGGAGACGGCGATCTCCGAGACGGGAACCTTCCATGCGGTGGCGGCAGCCTGCACCAGCATGGCGCGGGCCATTGCGCCTGCCTGCCGCATCTGGTCGAAGCTGTTGGCGATCGCCGACGAACCGCCGGTCAGCTGTGCCCCGAGCATGAGGTTCGCATAGATTTTCGCATCGGCCGGCGCGCTCTGCACGCGGACCTTCGACCAGTCGGCGTCGAGTTCGTCTGCCGCGATCGTGGCGAGGCCCGTATAGGGCCCCTGACCGAATTCGATATGCTTCGACAGGATCGTCACGACGTCATCCGCGCCGATGCGGATGAAGGCGTTTGGCGTAATCGGCGGCGGACCTTTGGCCGCCTGCGCCTTGAGGCCGCCGACCGGCAGGCAGACGCCGACGACGAGCGCGCCGGCGGCCTTGAGTGCGTCGCGACGCGACAGCGTCATGTCATGTGCGCCCATGTCAGGCCTCCGTCAGCGATTTGGCGGCCGCGTGGATCGCGGAGCGGATGCGGACATAGGTGGCGCAGCGGCAGAGATTGCCGTTCATCGCCAGGTCGATGTCCTCGTCGGTGGGCTGGGGCTTCTCCCGCAGCAGCGCGACCGCGCTCATCACCTGGCCCGACTGGCAATAGCCACACTGCGGCACGTCATGCGCGACCCAGGCCGCCTGGACAGCCTTTGCCTCGGGACCTTCGACCGCCTCGATCGTCCTGATCTCGCCGCTGACGCCCGAGATGGGCATCGAGCAGGAGCGGATCGGCTGCCCGTCCATATGGACGGTGCAGGCGCCGCACATCGCCACGCCGCAGCCGAACTTCGTGCCGGTCAGGCCGAGGTCGTCGCGCAGGACCCACAGGAGCGGCGTGTCGTCGTCCACGTCGACGCTACGGCTTTCGCCGTTGACGGTAATGCTGAAGCTCATCGGAGGCACCCTCTGTTCGGCGCATGGCGCGCGCCCATGAACGAATGATACGTACCGTTCGGTTTCTGTAAACCCGGAAATGCGGCCAGATGGATGGAACCGTCTCCGGCTGCTATCGTCTTTGCTCCATGGTCGACTGGATCGAAGCCTCTCCCCGCGGCATCTATGTGCGGCCCGCCAATGCCTGGATCGACCCATCGATCCCGGTCGACCGGGCGCTGATCACCCATGGCCATGCCGATCATGCGCGCGGCGGGCACCGCGAGGCCTGGGCCACACCCGAGACGCTGGCGATCATGCGTCTCCGCTACGGCGCCGTGGACGGCAAACCGGTGGCCTATGGAGAATCGGTGCGGGTCGGCGGGGTCGAGGCGAGCTTCGTGCCCGCCGGCCATGTGCTCGGGTCGGCGCAGATATTGCTCGAACATGCCGGCGAACGCGTCGTTGTGACCGGCGATTACAAGCGGCGCGCCGATCCGACCTGCCCGCCGTTCCAGCCGGTGCCCTGCGACATCCTCATAACCGAGGCGACCTTCGGACTTCCGGTGTTCCGCCACCCGCCGATAGGGCAGGAAATGGACCGGCTGCTGGCGGCGCTTCACGCGGCGCCGGACCGGTGCGTGGTCGTCGGGGCCTATGCGCTGGGCAAGGCGCAGCGGGTGATCGCCGAACTGCGTGCCCATGGTCATACCAATCCTATCTTCATCCATGGCGCGCTCGAGAAGATGTGCGATCTCTATCGCGACTTCGGTGTCGACCTCGGCCCGCTGATCCCGGCCACCGCCGCCAACAAGGATGCGATGCGCGGCAGCATCGTGCTGTGCCCGCCTTCCGCGCTCAACGACCGCTGGTCGCGGCGACTGCCCGATCCGATAACCGCTATGGCCTCGGGCTGGATGCGGGTCCGACAGCGCGCCCGGCAGAAGAATGTCGAACTGCCTTTGGTCATTTCCGACCATGCCGACTGGGACGAACTGACGGACACGGTCCGCGAGGTGGCGCCGCGCGAATTATGGGTGACGCATGGGCGCGAGGAGGCGCTCGTCCACTGGTGCGCACTCAACCAGATCCGGGCCCGGGCGCTGGCGCTGGTCGGTTACGAAGATGAGGACGAAGGCTGATGCGCGCCTTCTCCCAACTGCTCGACGGCCTCGTCTACACCCGCTCGCGCAACGCCAAGCTGGCATTGATCGCCGATTACATGCGCACCGCCCCCGATCCCGACAGAGGCTGGGCGCTGGCCGCGCTGACCGGCGACCTCAACCTGCCGGCGGTCAAGGCGTCCGCGATCCAGGCGATCGTCGACGAGCGGGTCGATCCCACCCTGTTCCGCATGAGCCGCGACTATGTCGGCGATCTCGCGGAGACCGTCGCGCTGCTCTGGCCCAAGCGGCTCGACCAGCCGGCGGAGATCGACGACGGATCGCTGACGCTCGGCGCGGTGGTCGACCGCCTGATGAAGCTGGGCAGAGCGGAGGCGCCGGCCGCACTGGGCGAGATGCTCGACCATCTCGACTCGCCGGGGCGCTTCGCCCTGCTCAAGCTGGCGACCGGCGGTTTGCGCGTCGGCATCTCTTCGCGCCTCGCCAAGACCGGTTTCGCCCAGGCCTTCGATCTCGACGTCGAAGCGGTCGAAGAAGTCTGGCACGCGCTGAAGCCACCCTATGCCGAACTTTTCGTCTGGGGGCAGGGCGGGGAGCGTCCCGATCCGCGCGGTACGCCCTTCTTCCGCCCCTTCATGCTGGCCCATCCGCTCGAAGACGGCACCGTCGACCTCGGCGACTATGCCGCCGAATGGAAATGGGACGGCATTCGCGTGCAGATCGTCGGCACCGGTGACGCCGTGCGCCTTTATAGCCGTGCGGGCGACGACATCACCGCGACCTTCCCCGACGTGGCAGCCGCTGCGGCAGGGCTCGACGGCGTGCTCGACGGCGAGATGCTCGTGCGCGGCGAGGCGCAGGGGCGCGAGGAACATGGCGGCTCGGCCGCCTCGTTCAACGCGCTGCAGCAGCGGCTCGGTCGCAAGACCGTTTCCGCGCGCATGCTCGGCGACTATCCCGCCTTTGTCAGGCTGTACGACCTGCTCATCGACGGCGAAGAAGATCTGCGCGAACTGCCCTGGAGTGAACGCCGTACGCGGCTGGAGACCTTTGCCAGCCGGCTCGATCCCGACCGCTTTGACGTGTCGACGGTGATAGCGGCGCGCGATTTCGACGAGCTCGCGGAGACCCGCGCGGGTGCCCGCGACGCAGCGATCGAGGGCGTGATGCTCAAGCGCCGCGACAGCCCCTATGTCGCGGGCCGCCGCACCGGCCTCTGGTATAAATGGAAGCGCGATCCGCTGACGATCGACTGCGTGATGATGTATGCGCAGCGCGGGCACGGCAAAAGGTCGAGCTTCTATTCCGACTACACTTTCGGCTGCTGGTCGGGTGATCCCGAACAGGGCGGCGAACTCCTGCCGGTCGCCAAGGCCTATTCGGGTTTCACCGACGAAGAGCTCAAATGGCTCGACAGCTTCGTCCGCAACAATACCCTCAACCGCTTCGGTCCAGTGCGCGAGGTCGAGAAGACGCTGGTCGTCGAACTCGCCTTCGACAGCGTGCACGAGAGCCGGCGCCACAAGTCGGGCGTCGCAATGCGCTTCCCCCGCATCGCCCGCATCCGCCGTGACAAGCCGGCGGCGGAAGCTGACAGCATCGACAGCCTCCGCCGGTTGATCGCCTGACCGGCGTCAGCCGGTCGTTTCCGCCGACAGCGGTGTTGGAGCGGCATCGACCGGCTGGAGGCGGCGCGGATCGGTGTCCGCATGGACCGGATAGTCGGTGTAGCCCTCGGACCCTTGCGTATAATAGGTCGCGATGTCCGGACGAGTGATGTCCAGCCCGTCGCGATAGCGCTCCGCTAGATCGGGATTGGAGATATAGGCCTGCCCGAAGGCGATCATGTCGGCTGCGCCCTTGGCAATCGTCGCGGCGGCCGTCCGACGGGTGAAGCCGGCGACGAACATCGCCGGACCGTCGAACAGCGGGCGCAGCGTGCCGTAGACGTCCCACTCCATCCCGTAATTGCCGATCTGGAGATAGGCGATGCCGCGCTTCGACAGTTCGCGTACGACATAGGTGTAGGTCGCGACGGGATCGTCGTCGAACACGTCATGGAAGGTCCAGCCTGGCCCGATTTTGACCGCGACGAAGCCGGGGTCGGTCGCGGCGATCATCGCGTCGACGCAGGCGAGCAGGAAGGCCGCGCGCTTCTCGACGCTGCCGCCCCAATCGTCGGTGCGGACATTGGCGTTGGTCGACAGGAACTGCATCGGCAGATAGCCCGAGGCCGCGTGAACCTCGACGCCGTCGAAGCCCGCCTGGCGCGCCAGCGCGGCGCAGCGCGCATATTCGTCGATGACGCCCAGCACCTCGGCATGGGTCATGGCGCGAGGTTCGGGATAGGGACGCTTCGGGCGCGGGCAGTTAACCGTATAATGGCGCGCCTTGGGATCGGGCTGCACGGCGGAGGGCGCGATCGGTTGCTCGCCGTCGAGCATCAGCGGATCCGAGAGCCGACCGACATGCATGATCTGTCCGAAGATCGCACCGCCGGCAACGTGGACGGCATCGGTGACCCGCTTCCAGCCAGCGACATGGCGATCATTGTGCAGGCCGGGGGTGAAGAGATAGCCGCAGCCCATCGGCCCCGGATAGATGCCCTCGCTGACGATCAGGCCGGCCGATGCCCGCTGGCGATAATAATCGACATTGAGATTGGTCGGCGTGCCGTCGAGCAGCGAGCGCTGTCGCGTCATCGGGGCCATCGCCATGCGGTTGGCTATGGTGACGTTGCCGACGCGCAGCGGCGTGAACATCGCGTCCAACGGGTCAGTGCTCATTCGCTTGGTCCTTTTATCATGGTGGCGCCGTCAGACGCCCTGCATGCCGATATCGGGTCGTGCGCGTGCGCCGAGCGCCGCGGCCTTTTCGAACAGGCTTCGGTCGCCTTGCTCCCAGGTGATGTTGAGGCGGCAGGCCGCGATCTTCCAGCCGGACGGCGTCCTGATGAAGCGCTCGGTATAATAGCCGCCCATCATTTGCGCCTCATCGCCCAACTGATGCCGCGCGGTCATGTTGGTCACGCAGTCGGCCTCGTCGCCTGCCAGCGTGATGAACTGCCCGCTGAAGACATGCTGGGTCGCGTCGAAGGGGGCGAGGGTCGCCTTGACCATTTCGACCCAGCGATCGGCGGGGATCGTCTCGCGGATTCCGGCCCAATCGAAAAAGTCGAAGGCGACCTCGTCGGTGAAGATCGAGCGATAGAGCGGCCAGTCGCGCCGGTCGACGGCAAAGGCGTAGGTCTGCTTGACGTCATGGATTGCGGCCCTGTCGAGCAGGTCCTGAAGCCCGGATGGTGGTCGTGGCAGATCCATGGCGCTCTCCGTTGCGGCGGATCCTGGCCCGCTTCGGTCCGCACAGGGCCGCATAAGCGCGGCATCCACAAGCTGGGCAAAAGCCTAGCTGCGGGACGGCCGACCGCTGATAGTCTTCCTGCTGGATCGGTCTCGATGGACCGGCAAGCGAGAGGAATGCCGATGTCGGTCGCAGCACCCGGCCCAGAGGAAATCGCCGCGCGCCTCGCGATCGCCGATGTCCTGCACCGCTACTGTCGCGCGATGGACCGGATGGACCGCGACCTGGCGCTGTCCTGCTGGCATCCGGGTGGCACCGACGAGCACGCGCCCTTGTTCGTCGGCACGGCGGAGGGCTTCGTCGACTGGGTGTGGCGGATCCACCAGCCGATGCTGCTGACGCGGCATGTCCTGTCCAACATCCAGATCGAGGTCGATGGTGAACGCGCCTGGTCCGAAAGCTATTGGGACGTGTTGCTGCGTATCCGCGACGGGGCGACCATGACCGACATCACCGGCGGCGGGCGCTATCTCGATTATCTCGAATGTCGCGGCGGGCTGTGGGCGATCGTCCATCGCCGCTCCGTCCATGACTGGGATCGCGTCGACCCCGTCGGGCGGACCATGGCCGACGGCGACGCGGTTCCGCCCAACAACCCCGGAGCGCGCCTGCACCTCGCGACTCGCGACGCGCTTGACCCATCCTATGCCTTTCTCGGCGGCCATCTGACCCGCTTCGACTGACGTCGGCCACCTCGCCCGGAGCGGCTCGCCCGCGCCGGCGGAACCATCGCCTCCAACGGGCTTTGACTCCGCATTCGCAGGGGCAGGAGAATAGAGCATGGCCGCGCGCGCTTACTGGCAGGGGCAGATCCGTCTTGCCCTCGTCTCGATCCCCGTCGAAATCTACAGCGCAACCAACAGCAGCGCGCAGGTCGCTTTTCATCAGGTGCACGAGCCCAGCGGCAAGCGCATCCGCTACGAAAAGATCGTGCCCGGCATCGGACCGATCGACACCGACGATATCGTCAAGGGTTTCGAGGTGTCGAAGGGCAATTATGTCCTGCTGGAGCAGGACGAGATCGATGCGGTAAAGCTGGAGAGCAAGCGAACGCTGGAGCTGGTCCAGTTCGTCGACGCGCACGAGATCGACGTCCTCTATTTCGAGAAGCCCTATTATGTCGTTCCGGCGGACGAGCTGGCAGAAGAAGCCTTCATCGTCCTGCGCGAGGCGCTGCGGCGGACCAAGAAGGTCGGTCTGGGCCAGCTCGCCATGCGCGGGCGCGAATATGTCGTGAGCCTCAAGCCCTGTGGGCGGGGCATGGTGCTCGAAACGCTCCGCTATGCGGACGAGCTGCGCAAGGCGCATAGCTATTTTCGGGAGATTCCCGATAGCAAGCCCGATGCCGACCTTCTCGATCTTGCGGAGACGCTGATCGAGAAGAAGAGCGCTAAGTTCGACGCGAGCGAGTTTCACGATCGCTATGTCGACGCGCTGAAGGGCCTCATCGAGAAGAAGAGCAAGGCCAAGGGCCGCAAGATCATCGAGGATCCGGAGGACGCCCCACGCGCGAAGGGCAACGTCATCGACCTGATGGCGGCACTCAAGAAATCGGTCGACGGAGGCACGCGGTCGCGCGCTGCTGCGCAACGGGAGCCGGAAAAGGACGAGGCCGACACCAAGCCCAAGACCGCCAAGGCACGGTCGACCGCCAAGAAGGCTGCCACCAAAGCACCAGCGGCGAAGTCCCGAGCCTCCAAGACGGCTGCTGCCAAGTCCGGCACCAGCCCCGCCCGCAAGCGTGCCTGACCATGGCGCGGCTGGACGACTATAACCGGAAGCGCGACTTTGGGCGGACGCGCGAGCCCGCAGGCAAGCTCGGCCCGAAAGGCGGGCATCGCTTCATCGTCCAGAAGCATGATGCGACCCGCCTCCATTATGATTTCCGGCTCGAAATGGATGGCGTCTTGAAAAGCTGGGCGGTCGCGCGCGGACCGAGCCCCGATCCTGCCGACAAGCGGCTGGCCGTTCGCACCGAGGATCACCCGATCAGCTATGCCGAGTTCGAAGGCTGCATTCCCGCAGGCGAATATGGCGGGGGTACGGTCATGCTGTGGGACATCGGCACCTGGGCGCCGATCCCGGGCAAGAGCGAGCGCGACCTGGACGAGGGCCATCTCCACTTCACGCTCGAGGGTGAACGGATGAAGGGCGAATGGCTGCTCGTCCGGATGAAGCCGCGTCCCGGCGAGAAACGAGAGAACTGGCTGCTCCGCAAGGTCGAGGACGCGGCGGCCGGCGGCAGCGACGATCTGGTCGGCACCGCCCTGACCAGCGTGAAGACGGGGCGGACGATGGCGGAGATCGCGGCCGACCAGGACGGGGAGATCAGTCTGGCCGGGAAGAAAGGCAAGGCGTTCGACGCTGCCATGGCGCGTGCGGACGATCATGCCGCAAAGGTCGGGAAGACCGGCAGGGCGCGGCCCAAAGCAGCGCGCAGGAAGACACCGGCGGCACTGCCGGCCTTTCGTCCGCCGCAACTGGCAACGCTCGTCGATACCGTGCCCGTCGGGCGCACCTGGATCCATGAGATCAAGTTCGATGGCTATCGGGCACTCGTCGCCGCGTCCGGCGGAAATGTGCGCATATATACCCGCTCCGGCCTCGACTGGACCGACAAGTTCGAGCCGGTCGCGGGCGCCGTCGCCGCACTCGACCTGCCGTCCTGCCTGATGGATGGAGAGATCGTCGCGCTCGACGACAAGGGCAATCCCAGCTTTTCTGAGCTTCAGAAGCGCATCAAGGGCGAGAGCGACGCCCCGCTCCACCTCTATCTGTTCGACCTGCTGATGGAGGAAGGCGAGGACCTGACCAAATTGGGTACGGTCGAGCGAAAGTCGCGTCTGTCCGCGCTGGTGGCGGCCGATGCGTCGGTGGTCGTCCAGGTGGCCGACCATGTGATCGGGGCAGGCGAGAAACTGTTCGATGCTATGTGTGGCGCGGGGCAGGAGGGCATCATCAGCAAAAGGGCCGACGCTCCCTATCGGGGCGGGCGCTCCAGGGACTGGCTCAAGACCAAATGCACGCGGCGGCAGGAGTTCGTCATCATCGGATGGAGCCCGAGCAGCGCACGGGGGCGCCCCTTCCGGTCCCTGCTGCTGGGCCACCATGTCGACGGCAAACTTGTCTATGCCGGTAAGGTTGGGACGGGCTTCGACCAGGACGGCATGACGGCCTTGGCCGAGCTTTTCGCCAAGCGGTCACGCAAGACGCCGCCTGCCGAGGCTCCCCGGAGCGAGGCCCGGGATGCGCACTGGGTCAGGCCGGATCTGGTTGCCGAAGTCGCCTTTGCGGAGTTCACCCATGAGGGGGTGCTGCGGCATGCGAGCTTCCTGGGGCTGCGCGGCGACAAGGAAGCGACCGACGTGCGCCTCGAGGAGCCGGTTCCGGTGCAGGAGGCCATCCGCCGGGATGTCGCCGAGGACGTCGTGATCACCAATGCGGATCGTGTGATCTTCCCCGAATCCAAGACGACCAAGGGCGATCTCGCCGACTATTATCGGGCGATCGGTCCGGTCATGCTCCCCTGGGTGGCGAACCGACCGGTCAGCCTCGTGCGCTGCCCCCAGGGGCGCGGCCGTCAGTGTTTCTTTCAGAAGCATGATTCGGGCTCGTTCGGCGATCATGTGAAGCATGTGCCGATCCGCGAAAAGGACGGCGGGGCCGAGGATTATCTCTACGTCGAGGATATCGCCGGCCTTGTCGCCTGCGTGCAGATGGGGACGATCGAGTTCCACGGCTGGGGATCTCGCATCGAGGATGTCGAGAAGCCCGACCGGTTGATCTTCGATCTCGATCCCGACGAAGGCCTGGATTTCGCCGACGTGAAGAAGGCGGCGCGCGACATAAGGACGATGCTGGCGGATATCGGGCTCGTCAGTTTCGCCCTGCTTTCGGGCGGCAAGGGCGTCCATGTCGTGGTTCCGCTCCGTCCCGAAGCGGAATGGCCGGCAGTGAAGGATTTCGCCCAGCGCTTCGCCCAGGCGCTCGCCCAGGCCGAGCCGGAACGCTTCGTGGCGACCATGGCGAAGGCGAAGCGGATCGGGCGCATCTTCATCGACTATCTGCGCAACCAGCGCGGCTCGACCGCGGTCATACCCTATTCCGCCCGGGCGCGGCCGGGGGCGCCCGTAGCTGCGCCGATCTCGTGGGAGGAACTGGACGGGTTCGACACGGCCGGGGCGTTCAGCATTACCGGCGCCGATCTGCTGTTGAAGCGTGCGTCGTCGCGGGCGCTAAAAGGGTGGGGCGTGGCCGACCAGACCCTGCCGGATCTATGATGGTCGATCTATGATGGTCGTGCCGAAGCGAGGGGAGCCCGCATGTTCGTAGCCGTTTACTGGTGGAAGGTTCATCCGGGCAAGGAGGAGCAATTCGTTCGCGCCTGGACCCGGGGCACCGACCTGATCCGCGAAATCTATGGCAGCTACGGATCGCGCCTTCACCGTGATTCGGACGGCCGGTTCGTCGGCTATGCCGAATGGCCGGACGAGGCGACCTGGCGATACGCCTTCGATCACAAGATGACCTATGAAGAGCCGGAGACGCGCCAGGCCTTCGAGGATGCGGTGTGCGAGGTCCCCGCCGACGCCGATCCGATCTTCACGATGACGGTGGTCAGCGACCGGCTGGTCACCCGGACCGTGCCCGCAACGGACTGAACCCGCGTCGTGCCGCTTCGTTGGTCGGGCGAAGGAGATCACCATGACCGACCAGCACGAACCTATGATCCACGAGGATGACCTGCCGGGTCACGAGAGCGGACTCGACCCCAAGCCCGACTGGGCGCCCCGCTATCCCGGATCGGGCCGTCTCGAGGGCAAGGTGGCGCTGATCACCGGCGCTGACAGCGGAATCGGTCGCGCCGTCGCGGCGCTCTATGCCCGCGAGGGTGCCGACGTCGCCATCCTCTATCTATGCGAGCATGACGACGCGGCAAAAACCGTCGAGATCGTCGAGCGCGAGGGCCGCCGGGCTATCGCCATCCCGGGCGACGTCGGCGACAAGGCCTTTTGCGACGAGGCGGTCGCGAAGGTGATCGAAACCTTCGGCAGTCTCGACATTCTGGTCAACAATGCCGGCGAACAGCACCCCGATCAGGACATCACCGACATCACCGAAGAGCAGCTGCGCCGGACGTTCCAGACGAACATCTTCGGCATGTTCTTCCTGACGCAAGCCGCACGGCCACATCTGCGTGCTGGCGCCGCCATCATCAACTGCACGTCGGTGACGATGTATCAGGGTAGCAAGGAACTGCTCGACTATTCGAGCACCAAGGGCGCGATCACCGCCTTCACGCGCTCGCTATCCGAAAATCTGGTGGGGGAGGGCATTCGCGTGAATGCGGTCGCGCCGGGCCCGATCTGGACGCCGCTCAATCCGTGCGGCGGCGCGAGCGAGGAGAAGCTTGCTCATTTCGGCGAGTCCACCCCGATGGGGCGCCCGGGCCAGCCGAATGAGGTGGCGCCGTCCTTCCTCTTCCTGGCGTGCGAGGATGCGAGCTACATGTCCGGGCAGGTGCTGCACCCGAATGGAGGGATCATCGTCAACGGCTGAGCGCGCCACGCACCCCTCGGCACAAAAGAAAACGGGCGCCCCTTTCAAGGCGCCCGTTCCTTTCAGCAATTCCGGTCCGGTACGGACCTGGAGATTACTTCGCGTCCTTGACGGCGTCAGCAGCTTCCTCAGCGGCATCGGCCTTGTTCTCAAGCGCGCTCTCGACGGCCTCGTTCGAGGCATAGTCGGCGGCGTTCTCGAGCACCTCAGCCTGGTTCTCCAGGGCAGCGGCGGTGTTGTCGGCGGCGTTCTCGGCCGGAGTTTGCTTGTTGCAGGCGGCCAGGGCGATCAGACCAGCAGCAACGACGACTACGCTCAGCTTTTTCATTCGAGCAGCTCCCAAAGCATTTTAACGGCCGGCTCGAACGCCGTACCTCGGGTTGACATAACGCCGAAGATAAGAGCGTCAACGGAAAATCGACATGAATCCAAGGCTTAAAAGGTAACGACGCCCGTAACGAAAATCCCGAAAGCGACGGATTTCATAGGGTCGTTACAGGTCCAGCCGTTCTGCCAGCGACAGTCTATCGAGAATATTCGCCGTCTCGTCCCGCACGGACAACATGACGGCGCGCAACCGGCACTTGGCCTCGTCTATGCAGTGGTCGCAGGGCGCATAGGCGAGACGGGCGGCGCAGGGCACCAATGCCAGCGATCCGCGTGTCGCCCGCACGATGTCGCCATAGGTGATCTCGGCCGGCGGCCGTGACAGCCAATAGCCGCCCTCCTTGCCCCGCATCGTCTCGACGAAACCCGCGCGCTTCATCTCCGACAGGATTACGGTGAGGAACTTGCCCGGAATATTCTGCTCGTCCGCGATCTCGGCCAGCTGGATCGGCCCCTTGCCGTACCGGTCTCCGAGATGGAGCAAGGCGCGTATCGCATATCGCGTTCTCTGTGACAGCACGGCCCGACCCTCTGAAGCTTGCGAACCATGTAGGCAAAGCCAACGATAATGGAAGAGTAGAGTTAGTAGACAAAGCGATCGGCCGCCAGTCGGCGAGCGATCCGGCTCGCACCCGGATGGCGCACATGCCCGCTTGCGTCGGGCGGGGGCTTTGCCTATGGAGCCCCGCACATGACGCGTCAGCGTTCGTGGCGATCGTAGTTCAATTGGTTAGAGCACCGGTTTGTGGTACCGGAAGTTGCGGGTTCAAGTCCCGTCGGTCGCCCCACCTTTTCAAGCATGAAGCAGCGTTATGCTCCGGCTTTTCCGGTGTGGCCGAGCCGTATGTTCCGCGGGCCCGCTTTAGGCTAGCCAATTTCCAGGAATAATTATATTACCTCAGATCGTAATAGAATTACGTGAGGTTGTAATGATCGCTCCCTGGTCCCTTCCCGATTTCGATGATCACGAGGGCGTGCACCTCTTCCGCGACGCGGCATCGGGGCTAACGGCGGTGATTGCGGTGCATTCGACCCATCTCGGGCCGGCAGCCGGCGGCACGCGTTTCTGGCATTATGCCGACCAGGCCGAGGCGATCACCGACGTGCTGCGCCTGTCGCGGGGCATGAGCTTCAAGAATGCCATGGCCGGACTGCCGATGGGCGGCGGCAAGGCCGTGGTTCTGGCCGATCCGCTGCGGACGAAGACCCCCGAGATGCTCGCTGCCTTCGGCCGTGCGGTCGATTCGCTCGGCGGGCGCTATGTGACCGCCGAGGATGTCGGCATGTCCGACGCAGACATGGTCGCGATCTCGCAACAGACGAAGCATGTGTCGGGCCTGCCTGTCGCCGCCGGTAATGCGGGCGGCGATCCCGGTCCGACGACGGCGCTCGGCGTGTATCTGGGGGTCCGTGCCGCGATCGCGCGGGGGCTCGGCAAGAGCGACCCGCGCGGGGTCCATGTCGCGATCCAGGGCGTGGGCAGCGTCGGTGGGGCGCTGGCGCGGTTGCTGGCCGCCGATGGTGCGCGGCTGACCCTGGCCGATGCGGACGCGAAGCGCGCCCGCGCGCTGGCCGCCGAACTCGGCGCGGAGCTGGTTTCGACCGGCGAGATCATGGCGGTGGAGGCCGATGTTCTGAGCCCTTGCGCGCTCGGCGCGGTGCTCGACGAGCGCAGCATCGCCGCGCTGCAGGTCGGGATCGTCGCGGGTGCGGCGAACAACCAGCTGGCCACCCAGGCCGATGCCGACCGCATCCATGCGCGCGGCATTCTCTATGCGCCGGACTATGTCATCAATGCCGGTGGCATCATCAACGTCGCGCTCGAATATCTCGGGCAGGGCGATCGGGCCGAAGTGGAAGCGCGGGTCGCGCGCATCCCCGAGCGTCTTGAGGCGATCTGGTCCGAAAGTGCCGCCAGCGGCGTTGCGGCGGCGGTCGTCGCCGATCGCATGGCGATGCGCCTGATCGGCCGGGGCTGAGGGCTCAGCCGAGCGTCGCCGCGCTCGCGCGCCGCAGGCGCTGTTCTCGCCACACGGTGTAGAGCCCGCTCGCGGCGATGAGCCCGGCGCCGGCCAGCGTGCTGGCGCCGGGCACGGCCGACCAGATCAGCCATCCCAGCAGCGCCGCCCAGACGATCTGGGCATAGTCGAACGGCACGAGCGCGGCGACCGGAGCTGCCTGCAATGCACGGGTCATGCACAGCTGCGCGCCGGTGCCGGTGAGTCCGCCCGCGAGCAGCAGCCACCAGGTCATGGCATCATGGCGTCCGGTGAAGAAAGGCATCGCGATCGCGCTGGCGACGAAGACACTGACGAAGAACCAGAAGATGATGGCGCCCGCCGACTCGGTTGCACCCATTTCGCGCACGGTCACGTTCACGGCGGCGTTGGCGAACGCCGCCGCTATGGCGATCACCACCCCGGCGAGGGGCAGGTCGGACCCGCCTGGTCGTGCGACGACGACGACCCCGAGAAAGCCGATGGCGACGGCGGCCCAGCGATGCAATCCGACATGCTCGCGCAGGAAAACCGCCGACAATATGGTGGCGAAGGCTGGTGCGGAAAAGCCGATCGCGACCGCGTCGGCGAGCGGCAGCAGCACCAGCGACTGGAAGAGCAGGCCGAGCGACGCGAGCCCGATCAGCGATCGGAAGATGTGCGCGCCCGGTCGCTTCGTTCGGATCGTGCCCACACCGTCGGTCATCCACAGCCAGGCGAGGATCGCCGGTATGCCGACCGCGGCGCGGAAGAAGACCATCTCGACCGGTCCCGCTCCGTGATTGCCGGCAAGCTTCATCGCCGCGCTCATCAGGGCGAAGAAGGCGACGCCCGCCGAACGCAGGGCGATACCCCGAACGATATCCTGCTGGTGCGAAGGGAGGGGCGGGGTCATTCCGTAGCGCGATGGTCGCTATCGTGGCGGCGCGCAAGCCTTCCCCGATGGACCATTGCGGAGGAGTCATTTCACCCTTATTCCCACATGCTACCGTGCATATCTTGGCCAACCCCGCCCGCTTCTTGTCGATCGCGCGCCCGCTGACGCCCTGGTTGGGCTGGCCGGGTCTCGTGCTGATCGTGGCTGGCATCGTCGGCGGTTTGTTCTTCACCCCGCAGGATTATCTGCAGGGGCAGAGCGTCCGAATCATGTATGTCCACGTCCCCGCCGCCTGGCTGGGCATGGCGGGGTGGAGCGGCATTGCCGTCTCCAGCTTGATGCAACTGATCTGGCGCCATCCCCTGGCGGCGGTCGCCGCGCGCGCCATCGCGGTTCCGGGCGCGCTGTTCAGTGCGATCTGCCTTGCGACGGGTTCGATCTGGGGGCGTCCGACCTGGGGCACCTGGTGGGAATGGGATGGCCGGCTCACGTCGATGCTCGTCCTGTTCTTCCTCTATCTCGGCTATATCGCCTTGTCGTCGGCCGGCGCCGAGCGCGGTAGCAACGACCGCATCTCGGCGATCTTCGGTGTCGTGGGCGCGGCCAATATTCCGGTGATCCACTATTCGGTCGAATGGTGGCGGACGCTGCACCAGGGGCAGAGCATCGGGCTGGGCGGCTCGAAGATCGATCCCTCGCTCCTCTGGCCTCTGTTGCTCACCACCCTCGGCTTCACGCTGCTGTTTGGTGCCATCGTGCTGATGCGGATGCGCGCGCTGCTGGCCGAGGCCAAGGTCGCTTCGCGGCTCAAGCGGATGGCATCCGAATGACGCATTGGCCCTTCATCGCCGCAGCCTATGCGGTCACCATCCTCGGCACGCTGGGCGTGCTTATCGCCTCGCTGCGCTGGATGCGCCGCGCCGAGCGCCAGGCCGAAGCCCTGAGCAGGCGCGACTGATGGCGGTGAAAGCGAAGAACCAGCGGCTGATCCTGGCCCTTCTCGCGGTCGTCGCGATCGTCGGCGCGGCCTTGCTCGCCATGTCCGCGCTCAAGGACCAGGCCTCCTATTTCTACACACCATCCGATGCCAAGCGCGACCATGTCGAGACCGGGCGCGCCGTTCGGCTGGGCGGGATGGTGAAGGGTGGCTCGATCGAGCGCATGGGCGATGGCGTGACGATCCGCTTCGTCGTCACCGACAATGCCGAGACCGTGCCCGTCACCTTCAAGGGCATCGTCCCCGACCTGTTCAAGGAAAATTCGGGCGTCGTCGCCGAGGGCAGTTTCCAGTCCGACGGCAGCTTCGTCGCGACCAACATCCTCGCCAAGCATGACGAGCGCTACATGCCGCCGCAGGTTGCGGGCGAGATGCACAAGACCGAGAGCCTGGACGCGGGGCCGGGCAAGGGGAAGGGGACGACGTGATAGCCGAAGCAGGATTGGCGGCGCTGTGGCTTGCGGCCGCGCTTGCGGGGCTACAGCTTCTGTTCGGGATCATGGGCGTATCGAGCGGCCGGGCCGAACTGCTCGCAGCCGTGCGGCCGGTCGCGGTCGTCCAGGCGGTGTTGACCGCGCTGGCCTTCGCCATCCTCATCTATCTGTTTGTCACGGTCGACCTGTCGGTCGCGCTGGTCGTCGCCAACGACGCGTCGACCAAGCCTCTTCTGTACAAATTCGCCGGTACCTGGGGCAACCACGAAGGCTCGATGCTGATGTGGGTTACCATCCTCGCGGTGGCTGGCGGCGGCGTGGCACTCTTCGAGCGGCGGTTGAACGAGCGCACATTGATCGCGACGCTGGCGGCGCAGGCGGCGATCGGGCTCGGTTTCTATGCCTTCCTTCTGTTCGCCTCCAACCCCTTCGCCCGGATCGATCCGGCGCCTGCCGAAGGGCAGGGGCTCAATCCGTTGCTGCAGGATCCGGGCCTCGCCTTCCATCCCCCGACGCTCTACCTCGGCTATGTCGGCCTGTCGGTCGCCTTTTCCTTCGCGGTCGGTGCGCTCATCACCCGCGACGTCGGCGCGGCCTTCGCCAAGGCGATGCGGCCCTGGGTGCTTGGCGCCTGGATATTGCTGACCCTCGGCATTACCGCCGGCAGCTACTGGGCCTATTATGAACTCGGCTGGGGCGGCTGGTGGTTCTGGGACCCGGTCGAGAACGCCTCGCTGATGCCCTGGCTCGCGGCGACGGCGCTGCTCCATTCGGTGACCGTGCTGGCGACGCGGGAAGGCCTGCGTGCCTGGACCGTGATGCTCGCGGTCGTCGCCTTCTCGATGTCGATGGTGGGTACCTTCCTCGTTCGATCGGGCATCCTGACCTCGGTCCATGCCTTTGCGGTCGATCCCAAGCGGGGCAGCTTCATCCTGGCACTTCTCGCCATCTATATCGGTGGCGCGCTCGCGCTGTTCGGCCTGCGCGTCGGCACGGTGCGCGAGGGGTCGCGCTTCGATGCAGTCAGCCGCGAAGGGGCGCTCGTCATCAACAACCTGCTGCTGTCGGCTATTCTCGGCATCGTATTGGTGGGCACGCTCTATCCGCTCATGGCTGAGGCCGTGACCGGGGAGAAGCTGTCGGTCGGCCCGCCCTATTTCAACACCGCCGCCGGCCCGCTCGCGCTCGTCCTTGTCGCCGTCATGATGGCGGGCCCGGTGATGCGCTGGCGGCGCGATGATCTGAAGGCGGTGCTGACCCGCATGGCGATCCCGCTTCTGGTCGCGGCAATCGTCCTGTTGCTGGTCGTCCTTCTCGCGCCTGGCATCGGCATATTGCCACTTCTGGGGCTGGTCGCGGCGGGTGGCGTCGGCCTCGGTTCGCTGGCGCCGCTGTGGAAGCGCAACCTGCGGCGTACTCCGCTGTTCACCTGGGGCATGGTGATCGCGCATCTCGGCATTGCCGTCAGCATGGGGGGCATGGCGGCCGAAAGCGCCTTCACCAAGGAGACGCTCGTCGCGGCGCAGATGGGCGAAAGCCACCGCGTCGGTCCCTACACGATCCGACTCGATGACGTGCAGCCGGTCGCGGGGCCGAATTTCACTGCGGTCGAGGCGAGCATCACCGCTCAGCGCGGCAGCAACGCGCCCTTTACCCTGCACCCGCAGACACGGACCTTCCCGTCTCCGCCGGCCGAAACCAACGAGGCCGCGATCACGACAGTGCTCGACGGCCAGCTTTATGTCGTCGTTGGCAAGTCGGACGAGGCAGGCCGCTGGCAGCTGCGGCTGTGGTGGAAGCCCTTCGTGACGCTGATCTGGGCCGGTGGCGCGCTCGTCGCGCTGGGTGGCCTGTTATCGCTGATCGGGCGCGTGCGCCGCGAGATGCGCCACGCTCCGGCGGAGCGTTACGCATGAGGAAGCTGCTCATCTGGCTGCCGCTGGCGATGTTCCTTGCGTTCATGGTGGTCTTCGCCGGCGGTCTGATCAGCCCCGAGAGCAAGACCATCCCGTCGAAGCTGATCGGCAAGCCCATGCCGCAATTCGCTTTGCCGGCGGGAATTGCAGGCAAGCCGGGCCTCAGCAGCACCGAACTCGCCAATGGTCAGCCGCATCTGGTCAACATCTTTGCCAGCTGGTGCATCCCCTGCATCCAGGAAGCCCCGCAGCTGGCGCAGCTGGCACAAGCCGGCGTGCCGATCTACGGCATTGCCATACGCGACCGGCCCGAAGATCTCGGACGCTTCCTCGCCCGCAACGGCGATCCCTATCGTGCGATCGGTGGCGACGCGAACAGCAGCGTACAGATTGCGCTTGGTTCTTCGGGCGTGCCCGAGACCTTCATCGTCGACGGCAAGGGTATCATTCGTCGCCAGCATATCGGCGCGATCAATCCCGAAGACGTGCCCGGCCTGATGTCGGCGCTGGCGGCCGCGAAATGAGGCGGCTCCTCGCTATCGCAGGCGCCGCGACGCTGGTGGCGAGCCCGCTCGCACCGCTGCTCGCCGATTCGCTGATGCCGGCCGCGCGCTATGCCAATGAGCAACTCGCCGACCCGAAGCAGGAACGCCAGGCCAAGGCGCTGATGGAGACGATCCGCTGCTTGGTCTGCCAGGGCCAGTCGATCGCGGACTCGGATGCGGAGATGGCGGGCGATATGCGCGCGCTGATCCGCACCCGGATCGAAGCCGGCGAAAAGCCGGAGGCGATCCGTGCTTGGCTGATCGAGCGCTATGGCGACTGGGTGAGCTTCACGCCGCCGCTCGATCGCCTGACTTGGCCGCTCTATTTGCTCCCCGCGCTTTTTCTCGGCCTGGGCATCTGGATCACGAGCGGGCGCCTGAAGCGCCGGAGGAAAAGCTGATGGGCTGGATCGTCTTCGCCGTCCTCGCGGCGCTGGTCGTCGTCGCCCTGTGGCGCTTCGGTCGGCTGCCCAAGGGTGGGCTCGAACTGGTCGGCGCGGCGATGTTCATCGCGGTCGCCGGTTATGCGTGGCAGGGTTCGCCGGGCCTGTCGGGTAAGCCGACCCCGCCCGCCGACATGGCGAAGATGCCGGACAGCGACTTTGCGCAGGAGCGCGAAAAGCTGCTCAGCCGCTTCGGCGCCGACGCCGACGTCCTCGGCACCGCCGACGCCTTTCATCGCCAGGGACTGAACCTCTACGCGATCGGAATCATCAAGGGGGCGCTGGAGAAGCGGCCGAACAGCGCGGAGTTGTGGGTCGGTCTCGGCAACGCCTTCTTCATCCATGGCGGCAACCAGATGTCGCCGGCCGCCCAGCTTGCCTTCCAGCGGGCGCAGGCGATCGCACCCGATCATCCGGGACCGCGTTTCTTCATGGGCCTGTCCTATGCGCAGGCGGGACAACTCGACCAGGCGGAGATCGTCTGGCGCCAGCTGCTCGAAAGCGCGCCGCCGGGTGCGCCCTGGCGCAACGACGTGGAGGAACGGCTGGTCGAGCTGGAGCGGTTCAAGGCCGGCATGGCCGGCCGCTGATCCGGACTTCGCCCGCTTCCGGACGGGGGTGGGAGAGGGAAGGCGCGGCCGGGGAAGACCGCGCCCTACAGGTCCGGGGATAGGGGGGTATGGCCCTGTCTCCCTCTCCCGATCCTCCCCTCCAGGGGAAGAGGGGAGGAAGACGGAAATCCTAGCCGGCGAACGGCAGGTCGAGTGCCTCGGCAACGGCCTTGTGGCGGATCTTTCCGGCCGACACGTTGAGGCCGGCCGCGAGATGCGGATCGGCGGCCATGGCCGCATCCGCGCCTAGCGCGGCGAGCTTCTGCACGAAAGGCAGGGTCGCGTTGTTCAGCGCGAAGGCCGAAGTCCGCGCGACGGCGCCGGGCATGTTCGCGACGCAATAGTGGATGACGCCGTCGACTTCGAAGACGGGGTCGTCATGCGTGGTCGCATGGCTGGTTTCGAAGCAGCCGCCCTGGTCGATCGCAATGTCGACCAGCACGGATCCGCGCTTCATCGTCTTGAGCATGTCGCGCGTCACCAGCTTGGGCGCTGCGGCACCCGGAACCAGCACGGCGCCGATCACCAGATGCGCGCGGGCGACGGCCGCAGCGATGGCGGCCTTCGAGGCATAGGCGGTCTTGATCTGGCTGCCGAAATGCATGTCGAGTTCGGCCAGGCGATCATTGTTGATGTCGTAGATGGTGACGTCGGCGCGCTGGCCGACCGCCATTTGCGCGGCGTTGATGCCGGCGACGCCGCCGCCCAGGATCGCGACGCGCGCGGGGGCCACGCCGGGCACGCCGCCGAGCAGCACGCCCCGGCCGCCCTGTTCCTTTTCCAGATAATGGGCGCCGACCTGGATCGACATGCGGCCGGCGACTTCCGACATCGGCTTGAGCAGCGGCAGCGCGCCGGAGCGCGACGTGACCGTCTCATAGGCGATGCAGGTCGCGCCCGACGCCATCAGCCCTTCGGCCTGCGGCTTGTCGGCGGCGAGGTGGAGATAGGTGAACAGCGTGTGGCGCGCCTCGAGCATGGCGATCTCGGACGGCTGCGGCTCCTTCACCTTGACGATCATGTCGGCGGCGGCGAAGACGGCGCCCGCATTGGGGGCGATGCGCGCGCCCGCAGCGACATAATCCTCGTCCTCGAAGTCGATGCCGGTGCCGGCACGCGTCTCGACGATCAGCTCGTGACCGGCGGCAACGAGTTCGGCTACGGAAGCCGGCGTCAGACCGACCCGATATTCGTGATTCTTGATTTCCTTTGGAACACCGATCCGCATGGCTCATTCCTCTCAATGATCACCCATCATAACGCCTGGGCAACGGGAAAAAGTTGCGAAGGTCGACGGGGTTGAGCGAAACGCGCGCAGGGGTTTGCGCGGAACCCCCTAGTCATGCCAAAAACTCCCGCATGGATCGTATCGATCGCAAGATCCTCTCACAGCTTGCCCGCGATGCGAGCCTGACCAGCGAACAGCTTGGCGACAAGGTCGGGCTGTCTCCGTCGGCCGTGCATCGGCGCGTCAAGGCGCTCGAACAGGCCGGCATGATCCGCGGCTATCGGGCGCGGTTGTCCGACGAGGCGCGCGGCAATCCGTCGACCATGTTCGTCCAGGTAACCCTCGCCGACCAGCGTCAGGCGACGATGATGGCGTTCGAGCAGGCGCTCGAGCGGACAGGGCATGTGGTCGAGGCCTATCTGCTCAGCGGCGAGTCCGATTATCTGCTGAAGGTCGAGGTCGCCGAAGACGACAGCTATGAACGGGTCCATCGCGACATCCTGTCCGCGCTGCCCGGTGTCCTGCGTCTCGTGACCCAGATGACCCTGCGCACGCTTCTCAAGGATGACTGAGCGGCTCGTCCCGCGATGGAACGCGAGCCTGCGCCCACCGTTGCTACCGACGTCCCGCCCGTGCTAGTGCGCCGCCGCTGTGCGGTCCGACCCGGGGGAAGGGCGGGCGCTCGACATGGGCATCGGACATGAAGGCTGACCTCGCATGACGGAAGAGGGCACGGGCAACCATTCCGTGCAGGCAGAGTCGACCTCGACGCCGCAAGGCGAGCAGGTGGAGCATGGTTCCGGCGGGCATGCCCATGGCAGCCTGGGCGCGCTCATGGTGGGCGCGATCGGGGTGGTGTTCGGCGATATCGGCACCAGCCCGCTCTACGCCTTCCGCGAAACCTTCGCCGGCCATCATCCGCTGCCCCCCGACGAGATTCACATCCTCGGCGTCCTCAGCCTGATCTTCTGGTCGATGATGGTCGTCGTGACGTTCAAATATGTCGCGATCATCATGCGGGCCGACAATAAGGGCGAGGGCGGAAGCCTGGCGTTGCTGGCGCTGATCAACCGCAAGACCGAGAATAAGCGCTGGACCAAGGGGATCGTCCTGCTGGGCGTGTTCGCGACCGCGCTCTTCTATGGCGACAGCATGATCACCCCGGCCATCTCGGTCCTGTCGGCGGTGGAGGGGCTGACCACGGTCGAGGCCGGATTCGCGCCCATGGTCCTGCCGGTGGCGGTGGGCATCCTGATCGGCCTGTTCACGATCCAGTCGCGCGGCACGGCCAAGGTCGGCCTGCTGTTCGGTCCGATCATGCTGGTCTATTTCACGGTGCTGGCGGCGCTCGGCCTGTGGCACATCGTCGACAATCCGCATGTGTTGATCGCGCTCAACCCCTGGTATGCGGTCCGCTTCTTCATGGAGGAAGGCTATTTCGCCTTTCTCGCCATGGGTTCGGTCGTGCTGGCGGTGACCGGCGCCGAGGCGCTCTATGCGGACATGGGCCATTTCGGGCGCAAGCCGATCGGCGTCAGCTGGCTGGTGTTCGTTCTGCCGGCGCTGATGATCAACTATCTGGGCCAGGGCGCGATGCTCCTGTCCCAGGACATGGCGACCGCGCTGCGGACGATCCACAATCCCTTCTTCCTGCTCGCGCCGGAAATGCTGCGCCTGCCGCTGGTCATCCTCGCGACGATGGCGACGGTGATCGCCAGCCAGGCGGTGATCTCGGGTGCCTTCTCGGTCACGCAGCAGGCGATCCAACTCGGCTTCATCCCGCGCCTGCGCATCACCCACACCAGCGCCGGATCGATCGGCCAGATCTACATCCCGGCGATCAACTGGGGCCTGATGGTCATGGTGATCCTGCTGGTCATCTCCTTCCGCACCTCGTCGAACCTCGCCGCCGCCTATGGCATTGCGGTGACCGGCGCGATGGCGATCGATACCTGCCTCATCGCGGTCGTGCTGATCCAGCTGTGGGGCTGGAACAAGTGGGTCGCGGCACCGCTGATCGCGGTCTTCGCGGCGGTCGACTTCGCCTATTTCGGGGCGAACCTGACCAAGGTCCCCGACGGCGGCTGGTTCCCATTGCTGATCGGCTTCATCGCCTTCACCCTGCTCACCACCTGGGCGCGGGGCCGGAGCCTGATGATCGATCGCCTCCGCCAGGCATCGATGCCGGTGAAGGTGTTCGTCCAGTCGGCGGTCAATTCCGCTGTCCGCGTGCCCGGCACCGCCGTGTTCATGACCTCGCAGGCACAGGGCATGCCGCACGCGCTGCTGCATAACCTCAAGCACAACAAGTGCCTGCACGAGCGGGTCATCCTGCTCACCGTGAAGATCGCGGACGTGCCCTATGTCCGGACCACGGAGCGGGTCAGCTGCGCCGACCTCGGCCAGGGCTTCTTCCGCATCGTCATCAATTACGGCTTCATGGAGGATCCGGATGTGCCGGCGGTGCTGGCGCAGACGCAGACCTGCGGTCCGGAGTTCCGGATGATGGACACCAGCTTCTTCCTCGCCCGGCAGACGCTGCTGCCGTCGGCCCATCCCGGCATGGCGATCTGGCGCGAGAAGCTCTTCTCCTGGATGCTGCGCAACGCCGAAAGCGCGATGGAGTTCTTCAAGCTGCCGACCAATCGCGTGGTCGAGCTGGGCAGCCAGGTCGAGATTTGACGGCAGCCGCGCCGATCATCGTCACCGCGCTGCTGGGCGACGAGGATCTCGCCTGGGCCGACGGGCTGCGCCGCGCGCACTTCCCGCCCGAGCGCAACGTGCTGCGCGCGCATCTGACGCTGTTCCACCATCTGCCACCGTCGGGATTGGACGAACTGCGCCGCCTGTTGATGCGCGAGGTGCGCTTCACCATCGCGCCTGCGGCGCGCATAACGCGGCTATTGTCGCTGGGAAGAGGGGTGGCTTTCGGTATCGACAGCCCCGGCCTGGCCGCGATCCGCTCGCGCATCGCCGAGGCGTTCGATCCGATGCTGACTCCCCAGGACCGCGCAGGGTGGCGTCCCCATATCACGGTCCAGAATAAGGTGACTCCCGCCGAGGCACGAGAGCTCATGGCGGAACTGTCGAAGGAGTTCGAACCGCGTCCGCTGCGCATCGACGGCCTGTCCGCCTATTGGTATCGCGGCGGGCCGTGGGAATCGATCGGCGACTGGCGCTTCACTCGATCTGGCCGATCCCCGCGCAGCTGAGGTCGAACGCGGCAAGGCCGGCATCGAGATAGCCGGCCAGCATCGGCATCTCCATCAGCTGATCCACGATCGGCTCGGCATCCTGCTCGCCGGCCGCCTCCAGCGCCTCGTCCCATTCGCTCGCGTCGAACGTGCCGCGCCCGACCAGAGCGAGGGCAAGGACCTCGACCTGCTCGTCATCGGCCATGTCCTCGATCAGCGCGCGAATCTCTTCCTCGACAGCCTCATTGGCTTCGTCCTCGAGCACGGCCAGCGGATCGTCGCTGTCGGTCGGGTCCTCGTCCTCCTCGGTCTCGATCGCAGGCACTTGGGCCTCCATCTCGCGCGCACGCACGATCAGGCGGCAAACATCTTCCAGGGAAACTGTCAGTTCCATCGCACGAACCTCGCATGTCCAGCCGCTATCGGCGCGCTTTCCAACGTGGAGGCGCGATCAGGGTTCCCGATGTTCCCGAGCGTCAGGCGGGAACGAGCGTCTTGAGCGGGACTTCCGTGTCGGCCAGCGCCGCCTTGTCGGGCGACAGACCCTTGGTCACGAGGGCCTTGCCCTGGACATAATCCTTCACCGCATTGACGCAGTCGAGCGCGAGCACCTTGCCGTCCTTCAGGTAGATGACCGAGAAGCTGCGCGTCGCCGGATCGCCGCGGACGATGGTCTCGTCATAGCCGATCGACAGGCCCATGGTCTGCAGCCGCAGGTCATATTGGTTCGACCAGAACCAGGGCACGGCATGATAGGCTTCCTCGGTGCCGAGGATGTGCTTCGCGGCAGTGGTCGCCTGGTCGTTCGCATTCTGGACCGATTCCAGCCGGATGCGCTGCCCGTCGGCGAAGGCATTGGCGTGCATCGCACAGTCACCGATCGCATAGATGTCGGGTAGGCTGGTGCGGCAATAGGCGTCGACATCGACCCCGTTTCCGCCGGCCGCGCCGGCCGCGATCAGCGGCTCGACCGCCGGGATGATGCCGATGCCGACGATCACCATGTCGGCCGGGATGATGCTGCCGTCGTGCATCCGCACCCCGGTCACGCGGTCCTGCTCGTCGCCCAGGATGCAGTCGACCTTCGCGCCCAACTGCACGTCGACGCCATGCGCGCGATGCTCTGCCTCGTAGAAACGCGACAGCGTCTCGCCGGCGACGCGCGCCAGCACGCGGTCGAGCGCTTCGAGGATCGTGACCTTCTTGCCGAACTTCGACAGCACCGCCGCCGCCTCGAGGCCGATATAGCCGCCGCCGATGACGACGACATTGGTCGTCCGCTCGAGTTCGCCCAGCATCCGGTCGGCATCGGCGCGGGTGCGCACGCCATGGACGCCCGACAGATGATGGCCCGAGCAGGTCAGCCGGCGCGGGGAGCCGCCGGTCGCCCAGATCAGCTTGCCATAGCCGATGGTCGACCCGTCGGTGAGGGTGACGCTGTGGCCGACCGGATCGACGCTCTCGACCCGCCGGCCAAGCAGCATGTCGACCTTGCGGTCTTCCCAGAAGCTGGCGGGACGAATCAAAATCCGCTCGAAGCTCTTCTCGCCCGAGAAATATTCCTTGGAGAGCGGGGGGCGCTCATAGGGGAGTTCGGGCTCGTCGCCGACGATCGCGATGCTGCCCTCGAACTTGTTCTGGCGCAGCGCCACGGCTGCCTGCGCGCCGCCATGACCGGCGCCAACGATCAGCACGTCATACTGGGCCAAATCCGAATCTCCCCGCCATGTTTTCACGCTGAGGGGCTCTGTAATGGGTGGGACGGCAAAGTCCAGTTGACCGGCCCGCCGACCCCGCTTATAGGCCCGCTCCACCGCGTTCGCGGACGCCTTTGGGGCGGAGTAGCTCAGTTGGTTAGAGCAGCGGAATCATAATCCGCGTGTCGGGGGTTCAAGTCCCTCCTCCGCTACCATTACTCTCCTTATACATGCCAGAGGCCTGGGTGGGGGACCGTTCCGGCTGCATGGCTAAGCCCTCGACCGATCAGCCGCTCTCGCCGTCGCCCGTGATCAGGCGGGCGCCGCGCTCGAAGGTCAGGTAGTTCCAGATCCAGCTGATGGTCACCGACATTCGGTTGCGCAGCCCGTTCAGATACCAGATGTGCGCCACGCACCACAGCAGCCACGCCAGATGTCCCGACAGCTTAACGCGGCCAATGCTGCAGACGGCGCGGGCGCGGCCGATCGTCGCCATCTGCCCGTAGTCGCGATAACGGAACGGCTCCACCGCGCGGCCGGAAAGGCGATCGCGGATGGCCTGTGCGGCATATCGCCCCTGCTGCTTCGCGGCCGGCGCCACACCGGGACATTCGCGCCCGTTGGCGTCCACGCATCGCGCCGTGTCGCCGATCACAAAGACATCGTGCGCGCCCTGGGGGTGGAGCAGCTCGTCGACGTCCACCCTGCCGCTGCGATCGGGCGCGCAGCCGAGCCAATCGGCGGCCGGTGAGGCCATCACGCCGGCTGCCCATATCACCGTCCGAGCCGGTATGAACGCACCGTTCACCGCAAGGCCGGCCGGCGTGATCTGCTCGACCCTGGCTTGCAGCCGCACGTGAACCCCTAGCGCTTCGAGCGCCAAGCGCGCCTTTTCCGACAAGGCTTCCGGGAAGGACGGCAGCAGGCGGTCGGCCTTCTGCACCAGCCAGACTTTCGAGCAGTGCGGGGTGATGTGCCGGAAATCCTTGCTGACCGACTGGCGGGCCAGTTCGGCGATCGCCCCGGCCATTTCCACCCCGGTCGGCCCGCCGCCGACGACCACGAAGGTCAGCAGCGCGTCGCGCGTGGCCTTGTCGATCTCGGTCTCGGCCTTTTCCAGGGCGATGAGGACCCGGCGCCGGACCGAGGTCGCATCATCGATGGTCTTGATGCCGGGGGCGTGCGGCGCCCATGCGTCCATCCCGAAATAGCTGTGACGCGCGCCGGTCGCGACGATCAGCCAGTCATAATATAGCGGACAGTTGTCGCGCATGTGCACCATGCGCGCCGCGCGATCGATCCGGCATACCTCGTCGAGCAGCACCCGGCTGTTCTGCTGGTCGCGCAGGATCGACCGGATCGATCCGGCAATGTCGGCCGGCGATAGCCCGGCCGTGGCCACCTGATAGAGGAGCGGCTGGAACAGGTGATGATTGCGCCGGTCGATCACCGTGACGTCCACCGGCGCCCGGCGCAGCGCCTTCGCCGCCGCCAGCCCGCCGAAGCCGCCGCCGACGATCACGACATGGGGGCGAGTGGACATGGCGGCGGTCTCCGGTTGGGCATGGAGGCGCCATGCCTGCAACCGTTTTTTCGTTGGCGTGGGGGAGAACGTTACAAGCGGGCCGTGGGCTGGTGCGCGAATCCGGGTTTTGCGGGCCGGAGTAACTTCGGTGCAGCGTCACCGAAGTGTCATCGAAATCCGCAAGCTCGGTCGGCTTGCAGATGTCACTGCGATTGTCCATCATTTGCCCGACTGGACCGTTGGGGGCTCAATGTTCTTTCCGCTTATCGTCGCTGCCTCTGTAGCGTCGGCGCCCGCCGATGCGCCCTGCACAAATGAGGTTTGCGTGTTCCGCAGCCTCAAGGACAGCGGAGTGGCATTGCCGAAGGGCAAGGTTGCAACCGCCGCGAGAACGGCTGCCATGCCCTATTTCCATTGTCTTGCCGATAATCTGGAAACGGTCACATGGGTTTGGCCACAGGGGAATGACATCGAGCAGGCAAGGTGGGTGGTTAGCACAACGTGGGACGTATGTGCGAAGGAGCGTGCCGCTGCGACTGCGGCGATGGTCAATGTTTTTCACGAGGCACGAAGTTATTCGACCTTAGATGATGAGCAGGTGGGCGCAGATCGATACCGTAGTGGCATTGCTTACGCGTTGTATTCGCTGCGCTTTATGAAGATGGGCAAGTTCGAAGCATTCAAGGGCATCTGATGAGATGCTGCCTTTAATCTTTCTGCCAATTCTCGCGCAGAATTCCGGTGACCGTGCAGCAATTCGGATGTGACTGGGGGGCGGTCCACCCTCTGCGTGAGATGGAGCTTTATCGCTGCATCGTCGTTATCGCGGCCCACTGAATCGGCTTGCTGTGCGCGACAATGTCTAAGGCTCGGCCGTGCCCTCCGCGCCGCCAAACCTCATGCCCCCTCACGCCACCCCACGCACCCGCGCCAGCAGCGCTTCGACATGGGCGATCGGGGTTTGCGGCAGGATGCCGTGGCCGAGGTTGAAGATGTGGGGGCGGTCGCGCAGGGCGGTGGTTAGCCGGTCGATCGCGGAATCGAGTTCGGCGCCGCCGGCGAGCAGCGCGAGCGGGTCGAGGTTGCCCTGGACTGGCAGGCTTTCGGGCAGTGCCGCGTTCGCCCAGGCCGGGTCGACGGTCTCGTCGAGGCCGATCGCATCGGCGCCGGTTTCCTTCGCATAGGCGACGAGCTTGCCGCCCGCGCCCTTGGGAAAGCAGATGACCGGCGTGTCGGGGTGGCGCGCGTGGAGCGCGGCGACGATCCGGGCGGTCGGGGCGATGACCCAGCGGTCGAACTGGGCCGGGCTCAGCGTCCCCGCCCAGCTGTCGAACAATTGCACGGCCATCGCGCCGCACGCGATTTGGCGCGAGAGATAGTCGATCGTCAGGTCGGTGACGGCATCGATGATCCGGCCGAACGCCTGCGGGTCGCGATAGGCGAATTCGCGCGTCTCGTGCTGGTCGCGGCTGCCCTTGCCGGCGACCATGTAGGTCGCGACCGTCCAGGGCGAGCCGGCAAAGCCGAGCAGGGTCGTCTCCGGCGGCAGCGCGGCGGCGACGCGGCGGACGGTTTCATAGACCGGGTCGAGCCGGTCGAGTGCAGGCGTGAGGCTATCGACGTCGTGGTCCAGCAGCGGCGGATCGAGCTGGGGGCCTTCGCCCGGCCCGAAGCTTAGATCCTGGCCCAGCGCCCAGGGCACCATCAATATGTCGGAGAACAGGATTGCCCCGTCGAAGCCGAAGCGCCGGATCGGCTGGAGCGTGATCTCTGCGGCGGTCGCGGGATCGGTGGCGAGTTCGAGGAATCCGCCCTTGTCGGCGCGCAGCGCGCGATATTCCGGCAGATAGCGTCCGGCCTGCCGCATCAGCCAGACCGGTGGGACGTCCAGGCGCTCGCCCTTCAATACGGAGAGCAGCGGCCTCATGACCAGGTCGCGCGAGGCGGGAGGCTCATCAGGATCGCGTCGATATTGCCGCCGGTCTTCAGCCCGAACAGCGTGCCGCGATCATAGACGAGGTTGAACTCGGCATAGCGCCCGCGCCATTCGAGCATCGCCGCCTCGTCCTCCGGCGTCCAGGCATCGTTCATGCGTCGCCGGACGATGCGCGGATAGGCATCGAGAAAGGCGCGGCCGACATCCTGAACGAAAGCGAAGTTGGTGGCGAAGTCGCCCTCCAGATGATCGAAGAATATGCCGCCGACCCCCCGATTGACGCCGCGATGCGGGATTCGGAAATAGTCCTCCGCCCAGGCCGAGAAGCGCGGATAGTCGCCCGCCGGATGGGCTTCGCAGGCGCGTTGCAACGTCGCGTGGAAGTCGGCGGTGTCTTCGGCATAGGGAAGCGGCGGATTGAGATCGGCGCCGCCGCCGAACCAGCGTTTGGTGGTCGTCAGGAAACGGCAGTTCATGTGCACCGCAGGGACGTGCGGATTGACCATGTGCGCGACCAGGCTGATCCCGGTGGCGAAGAATTGCGGGTCTTCGGCCGCGCCGTGGATCGACTTGGCGAAATCGCCCTCGAACGCCCCCCCGACTGTCGACACATTGACTCCGACCTTTTCGAAGACGCGGCCCTTCATCACGCCGCGCACGCCGCCGCCGCCGGGTTCGCCGGACGGATCCGAGCGGTCCCAGGCCGTGTAGTCGAAGCTGGCGTCGGAGCCCGCCTCGCGCTCGATCGCTTCGAATTCGGCGCAGATCAGGTCGCGAAGATGCTCGAACCAGTGGCGGGCCTGGGTCTGTTCGGAGTCGATGGGCTTCATGCGGCGAATAGCTTTCGAATGGAGTCGGGTGCGCGGGCGAGAAGGTCGCGCGCCAGTGCTGCGGGATCGCGGCCTGTGCCGGCGACATGGGCGCTGCCGTCTTCGGCATAGAGCTCGGCACGGATCAGGCCGGTCGTGTCCGCCAGCGCCGCCACCGGCGAGTGGCAGCCGGCGTTGAGCCCGGCGAGCAGGGCGCGTTCGGCCAGGACGCAGCCATGGGTCGGCGGGTGGTTCAGCACCGCGAGCAGCGCGCGCATGTCAGCATCGTCGCTACGCGCTTCGATCCCCACCGCGCCCTGCGCCGGGGCCGGCAGCATCACGTCGAGCGCGATCGGGGTGCCGACATCGGGCCGCTGGAGCCGTTCGAGGCCCGCCGCCGCCAGCAGCGTGGCATCGGCCTCTCCAGACGCCAGCTTGGCGAGCCGCGTATCGACATTGCCGCGAAACTCGACGATCGTCAGGTCGGGTCGCATCCGCAGCAATTGCGCGCGGCGCCGCGGTGAACTCGTGCCGACCGTCGCGCCTTGCGCTATTGCGTCTATGCTATCGGCGCCGATCAGCCGGTCGCGGACGTCTGCGCGCTCCAGTATGGCGATGATCGCGATGGCCGGGGGGCGGATCGTCTCGACGTCCTTCATCGAATGGACCGCACAGTCGATCTCGCCCGCGAGCAGGGCCCGATCGAGTTCCTTGGTCCACAAGGCTTTCCCGCCAATATCGGCCAGCGGGCGATCCTGCACGACATCGCCGGTGGTCTGGATGACGACGATCTCGGCCGCGATGCCGTGAGCGGCGATCAGCGCGTCGCGTACCATCCCTGCCTGTACCAGTGCGAGCGGCGATCCGCGGGAGCCTATCCGAAGGGGCTTCACGAATGCGCCGGCTTATGACGGCTATGCATTATTTCGACGGACATCCGTTCCCCATCCCCCTTGTCGCTTTGGCAAAGCGTAGGAAAATGCCATCACAGTGTCAAACTATCTGGACACAGATGCTGTAAGAAGAAACTGGCTTGAGCCGTCGGATCGGTGTGTCTCCGCTGCCCGGTCTTTCCGCTCTCCCCAATCCGGTCAGGCAAAAGGTCCGTTCAGGCGCACGATAGCAAAATTCAGCCAGGAGGCGAAGCTGACCCAGAGCAGATAGGGCAGGATCAGCAGGCTGGCGAAGTGCGAGATCGGCCATAGTCCGATCACCAGTGCAACCAGCGAAGCCCAGAGAAACACGACCTCGATAAGCGCCCAGTCGGGGCGGCGCGCCCGAAAGAACAGCGGGCTCCAGAGCGCATGAAACAGCGCGTTCGTTGCGAAGAGGATGATCACGTCGGTTCGCGCAGCCGAATCCTGCGCTGCGTTCCACGCGGTCACCGCCGACCAGGCGGCGAGGCCGAGAATGATCGTCCAGGCAGGGCCGAACAACCAGTTCGGCGGCTGCAGCCTGGGTTTGGCCAGAGACCGATACCAGGGACCGATCGGCGTCATGAGCCCACCTAACGCGCCCAGGAACAGAGCGCCCGCGCCGGCAACGATGATCGGCGTCCACATGTCTCACTATCCTGTCTTGTAGAGTGTCCAACCCGTGTTACAGTTCAGGGGTGCGTATGTCATTTCCATTCTCCGCAATCGTCGGCCAGGACGAGATGAAGCGCGCCTTGCTGATCGCGGCGGTCGATGCCCGGATCGGCGGGGTCATGGTGTTCGGCGACCGCGGGACGGGCAAGTCGACGGCTGTGCGCGCGCTCGCCGGACTGTTGCCGCCGATCGATGCGTCCGCCGCAGGCTATCAGGACGGCAGTCCCCGCAAGGGCAAAGTGGCGGTGCCGTTCGTCGACCTGCCGCTGGGGGCGACAGAGGACCGCGTCGTCGGTGCCCTCGATCTTGAGCGGGCGCTGGGGGCGGGGGTCAAGGCGTTCGAGCCGGGGCTGCTGGCGCGGGCCAATGGCGGGTTTTTGTATATCGACGAAGTGAACCTGCTGGAGGACCATATCGTCGATCTGCTGCTCGACGTTGCGGCATCGGGCGAAAATTTGGTCGAACGCGAAGGACTGAGCGTGCGGCACCCGGCGCGCTTCGTGCTGGTCGGCAGCGGCAACCCGGAGGAAGGCGAGCTGCGCCCGCAATTGCTCGATCGCTTCGGCCTGTCGGTGGAGGTACGGACGCCTGGAGACCTGAAACAGCGCGTCGAGATACTGAAGCGCTGCGACGCCTTCGAACGCGATCCCCAAGGCTTCTCCGAGAGCTGGAAGCGCGCGGAACGCAAGACGCTGAAGCAGATTGCGCGCGGCCGTGAGGCGTTGCCCATGGTGACGATATCCGACGCGGTCCTGACCTATGCCTCGCGCCTGTGCATGACCGTCGGCGCCGATGGGTTGCGCGGCGAGCTGACGCTCATGCGGGCAAGCCGTGCGCTGGCGGCACTCGACGGCGCCGACATGGTGACCACCGGCCATGTTGCGGCTGTCGCGCCGATGGCGCTGCGCCACCGTCTGCGCCGGGGCGTGCTCGACGACACGGGCTCGACTGCCCGGATCGAGCGTGTGCTGGAGGAAATTGCGGCGTGACGGCGTCGCGCGACGATGCTCCCGATCCTTTTTCTGATGCACTGCTGGCGGCGCGGATGTGCGCGATCGACCCCGGGCTGGGCGGTCTTGTCCTGCGGGGCGACGGCGAACTCCGCGATGCGGTGATCGCGGAACTGCGGGCGACTCTCCCGGCAGAAGCCCCGATGCGACGCCTGCCGGTCCATGTCGACGACGAGCGGCTGCTGGGCGGCATCGATCTTGCCGCGACGCTGGCGCTCGGGCGGGCCGTGACGAGTCCGGGCCTGCTGGAGGAAGCGGCAGGCGGACTGCTTATCGTGCCCATGGCGGATCGGCTCTCGGCAGAGACGGCCGGGCGTATCGGCGCTGCGATGGACAGCGACCATGCGCCGTTCCTGTTGGTCGCCCTCGACGACGGGATGGAGCCCGACGATCGCCCGCCGGCAACCCTGGCGGAGCGGCTGGCCTTCGCGATCGACCTCTCCGCCCCGGCCGATGCAGGTGCATCACTGGCAGAGCGGTGGAAGGGAAGTGATGCAGGCGGGGCGACCATGCCGGTTCGCTTCCACCAGCCTGTGCTTGGTCCCTCTCCCCATGTCGGTGAGGATCTGATGACGGCGCTGGTCGCCACCGCAGCCGCGCTCGGTATCGAGTCGGCGCGGGCGCCGATCCTGGCGCTCCGTGCGGCGCGCGCGTCAGCGGCTCTTGCGGGGCTGGCCGAGGTGACCGAGGAGGATGTGATGCTCGCCGCGCGTCTCGTCCTGGCGCCACGCGCGACGCGCCTGCCGGCCGCAGCCGAGGATGCAGCGCCGGAGCCGCCGCCGCCATCGACCGACAATGATGGCGCAAATGAAGATCGCGGCGAACCCGGTCCGATCGAAGATGTCGTTCTCGCCGCCGCTCTGGCGGCTTTGCCCAAGGATGTGCTGGCGCGCATCGCCGCCGGTCGCAGTCGCAAGCCGGGGCGCGCCAACGGGGCGGGAGAGCGGCAGGCGTCGCATGCGCGCGGCCGGCCGATGGGCGCGCGTGCGGGCATGCCGGGGGGCGGGCGCCGCTTGAGCCTGATCGATACGCTGCGTGCCGCCGCGCCGTGGCAGAGGCTGCGCGGCGCCGGTGGCGGCCGGGTGGCCGTCCGCCGTGCCGACTTGCGCATCCGTCGGTTCGAGTCGCGCGCGCGTGCGCTCACGATCTTTGCGGTCGATGCTTCGGGGTCGTCGGCGCTGGCACGGCTGGCCGAAGCGAAAGGGGCGGTCGAGCTGCTGCTCGCCGAAAGCTATGTGAAGCGCGCCGAAGTGGCGGTCGTCGCCTTTCGTGGCACCGCAGCGGAACTCCTGCTGCCGCCGACGCGGTCGCTCGCCCGCGCCCGCCGCTCGCTTGCCGAATTGCCCGGCGGTGGAGGGACGCCGCTGGCGGCCGGACTGAATGCGGCTCGAGAGGTTGCCGAGAGCGCGCGTGTGCGGGGCCGTACACCGTTCCTCGTGGTGTTGACCGACGGCCGCGCCAATATCGCCGCCGACGGCAGCGCCGCGCGCGAGGCCGCAGAACGCGATGCGATGACCGCGGCCGGCGCGATCGGCGCGGCCGGCATCGCGTGCGCCTTCGTCGACATCTCGGCGCGGCCGCGGCCTGAAGGCGCCAGGCTCGCCCGTGAAATGGGCGCGCGCTATCTGCCGCTGCCGCGCGCCGACGCGGCGGCGATGCACGCCGCCGTGACGGCGGCACAGGCCGGATGAGCAGGCCGCGCTGGTCAGTCGAGGGCCGCGACTGGCCCAATCGCGCTCACAGCCGGTTCGTCGATGCCGGGCGGATGCGCTTCCATGTCCAGATCATGGGCGAAGGGCCGGTGCTGCTGCTGCTGCACGGAACCGGCGCGGCAACGCACAGCTGGCGTGCTCTGGCGCCCATGCTCGCCGAGAATGTCACCGTCATCGCACCCGACCTGCCGGGTCACGGTTTCACAACCGGGCGCCCCGTCGGCGGGCTGGCGATGCCGGCGATGGCGCGTGCGATCGGCGAGTTGCTGCACACCCTGGATATGCGGCCCGACGCCATAGCGGGCCATTCGGCGGGGGCGGCGATCGCCATCCGCATGGCGCTGGACGGCATCGCGGATCCCAGCGCGATCGTCGGGCTGAGCGGAGCACTGCTGCCGTTTCCGGGTCTGGGGGCCGCCCTGTTTCCGACGCTCGCGCGCCTGCTGTTCGTCAACCCCTTTGCCCCGCATATCTTCGCACGGATGGCGCGCGTGCCGCGTGAGACGGGCAGGTTCCTCGTGCGCAGTACCGGCTCGCACATCGATGCCGAGGGTGTCCGCTGTTACGAACGGCTGCTCGCCACGTCTGACCATTGCGCGGGGGCGATCGGGATGATGGCCGATTGGGATCTGGAGACGCTGAAGCGCGACCTGCCGCGGCTGCGTAAGCCGTTGCTGCTCGTCCATGGCGAGGAGGATGCGGCGATCCCGATCGCTACGGCGCGCAGTGCGGCCGGGATGGTGGAAGGCGCGCGGTTGCTGGCCTTGTCTCGTCTTGGCCATCTCGCGCACGAGGAGCAGCCGGAGGAGGTTGCTGCGATCATCAGGAATTTCGTGGAGGCGTCCTTATGAGTCTCGGTCTGCTCGACCTCGCGATCGCCGGCATACCCGCGCTCGCCTTCGGCATCTGGCAACTCGTGTCGATCAATCGGGAGATCGCGCGCGACAGGGAGAAGCGCGAACAGGCAGCGCAAGACGCCTCACCAGAAGGCTCTGGGCATCCGGTAGGGGAGCATCGACTGGATGATCGGTGACCGGAAGCGGCCGAGCGACAGGCTTTCGTGCACTGCCTGCGCGTCTTCCCCGAACAACCGGGTCGCCAACGCCGTCCGCGCATAGAAGGGCGCATCGATCCATGTCCTGATGACGCGCGGCGCATGCCCCGCGTCCGCGCGCGTCGCCCGCTTGACCAGCCAGCCGCTGCGCGGCAGCGACGCGGGCGAAGGCTGCACCACGTCATGCCAGCGCCCTTGCCGGTCGAATTTCAGGGCGAGGTCGAAAGGCGTGCCGTCGCGGCGCTTCCCTTCGTAGAGCACCGCGACGTCGTGCTTCAGGTGCGCGCGTGACCAGTGCCATTCGTCGAAGCCGTCCTCGAGCGGCTCGTCGCCGAAGTTCGAATCGAAATAGCCGTCGCCATGCCAGACCACGTCGGGGTGGGTCATCGCCACCTCCACGCGCGCACGTGGCGCAACCGGGTGCCACCGGTGCATGCCGGCAGGGTCGAGTGCGAAAGCGGTGGTGCCGATCATCTCCGGCGTTACCCGCACGGTGCCGCGCACCCGATAGGGGAGGGGCGCCGAAATCTCGGCGATCTCGATGACCAACGTGTCGCCATCCCAGCTGAGCCCGCTCGGACCGACGGTGAAATGATCGCGCCCGCGATCCACGCGGGCCGCGCCGCGCTCGGTCATCGCCCAGGCGCTGCCGCGCGGTCCCGTCAGCGAGACGTTGATCGCGCAGTGATTGTCGGGCCGGCCCCGCCCGCTGAACTTGTAATAGGGCGAGAAGACGCTGCCGACAAAGGCGATGATCGTCAGCCCGTAACGACCGTCCGCGCTGGTTGCGTCGATGTACCACCAGGCATAACCGTTCGGCGCGACCGCGACATCGAAGCGCGGTCCCTGAGCAGACATTCGACGGCTAGCTGGCCGGAAAGCGCCGCCATCGGGACGCCCGCGCCGGGGTGTGTACTCCCGCCCGCGCAATAGAGCCCAAGGATCGCTGTCCGGCTGCCCTGCCGGCGGAAGGAGGCCGCCCACCCGTGCGAGGCCGGTCCATAAAGGGCTCCACCCGTCGACGGAAACAGGGCTTCGAAGTCGTTCGGAGTCGTCAGCACCGCCGAAGCTCCCAGATCGAGCGAAAGTCCCGCCCGCGAAACGCTGTCCAACATCCGCTGTGTGCATAGGTCGATCTCCGCTGGAGTTGGGGGTGCGCCGTCGCCGGTGGCGGGAGCATTCACGATGATCTGGACACGCTCTCTGCCGTCGCCGCGCCGCGCGCCGTCGTCGTCGCGATCCTGCGCGCACAGATAGACGCTCGGTGCCTGGGCCAGCCGGCCGGCGGCGAGCGCGGCGAACTCGGCGGCGTAATCGTTCGAAAAAAAGACGCTGTGGCGCACCAGCGGAAAGCCTGTCGCTTCGGCCTGCGCTGTCCACACCATCGCACTCAGCGAACGGCGGCGCGGCGAAATCCTGGGGGTGGCGACCCGCGCAGCTTGACCGAACGCGCCGGCCCCAAGCGCTGCGGGGTCGGCGTTGCACACGACCGCACGCGCTTCGAGCCGTTCGCCGGTCGACAGAATGATGGCCGCAACCTGCCCTCGCTTGACGACGATTTCCCGGACGCGTGCGTGATAGCGGAACCGTGCGCCGACGCTGCGCCCCAGCGACTCGAGCGCGCGGGCCAGCCGATGCATTCCGCCTTCGATCAGCCACACGCCGTTCGCCTCGACATGGGAGATCAGCATCAGCGTGGCCGGGCACGCAAAGGGCGAGGACCCGCAATAGGTGGCATAGCGACCGAACAGCTGGCGCAGTCGCGGGTCGCCGAAATAGGCGCCCAGCGCGCGCCACATCGACGTGTAGGCCCGCAAGTTCAGATAGTCGGGGAAGCCCTTTATGCCCATCCGCCAGCCGAGCGTGATCGGATCGGTCTTCACCCCTCGCAGGAAAGGGCGGTCGAGCGCGTCGAAGAGTCGTTTCGCCTCCGCCCGAAAGATACGGTAGCCCCGCGCTTCTTTCGCGCCGGCAAAGTCGCCGATGGCCTCCTCGCTCGCTGCAGGGTCGGCAAAAAGATCGAGCCGTGCGGTGCCCCAGGCATGGCGCGCCAACCGGTTCGCGGGTCGTAGAGTCAGATGATCGGCCATGGTCGCGCCGCACGCATTGAAGATGCCCTCGAAGATGTCGGGCATGGTGAAGACGGTCGGCCCGCCGTCGATCGCCACCCCGCCCACATCGACAGCACGGAGCTTTCCGCCAGGTGCGCTACCCGCCTCGACCACCAGAACGTCGCACCCTGCGGCCGCCAGCAATGCGGCGCTCACCAGTCCGCCGACACCCGCTCCGATTATGACGATGGGTCCGTCCGACATCGCTTCTATCCACTTCGATTGACGCAATGCTATCATGTGTCCAGACTAATGGACATATGAAACCGTCCAAATATTCGGAATTGGGTTGGAGGGGGCGTTGGCTGGCGCTCCGCAACCATGTGCTGTCCTCACCGGGATTCCAGCGTTGGGCCGCGCGATTTGCGCTGACCCGTCCGATCGCACGGGCGCGGGCAGGCGAGTTGTTCGATCTGGTCGCCGGCTTCGTCTACTCGCAGATTCTGGCGGCGTGCATTGAGACCGGATTGCTGCGTCATCTTTTCGACAGCCCGCTGACCGCCGAGGAGGTTGGTGCACGCATCGACCTCCCGATCGAGGGCGCCACACGTCTATTGCGGGCGGCAGCGGCGCTGCGACTCGTCGAACCGATAGGATCGGCCTGGACGCTGGGGAGCGCCGGTGCCGCGATGTGCGGCAATCCTGGCATTGCGGACATGGTGGCGCACCACCGCCTGCTCTACGCCGACCTGACCGATCCCGTATCGCTGCTGCGTAGCGGCGGCGGCGGGGGCAAGCTGGCTGGACTGTGGCATTATGCCGAAGCGCCGGGGACGGGGGAGGACTCGGCGGTCGCCGCCTATTCGGCGCTCATGGCGGCATCGCAGCCGCTGGTCGCCCAGCATGTGATCGATGCCTATCCCTTTCACCGGCATAAGCGGCTGCTCGACGTTGGCGGCGGCGAGGGGGCGTTTCTAGCCGCCGTCGGTGCGCGAGCGCCGGACCTGCAACTGGCGCTGTTCGATCTTCCCGCCGTCGGCGAGCGCGCCCGCGCGCGGCTTGACGATGCCGGCCTGTCGAGGCGGACGCAGATCCACGGCGGGAGTTTCCTCAGCGATCCCCTGCCGCATGGCTATGACCTCATCTCGCTCGTCAGGGTCCTCCACGATCATGACGACGGCCCAGCCATGGCGCTGCTGCGGGCTGTCCATGCTGCGCTCCCTCCGGGGGGTATGCTGGTGATCGCTGAGCCGTTGGCCCAGACTCGGGGTGCCGAGGCAGCGGGGGACGCCTATTTCGGCTTCTATCTTCTCGCGATGGGATCGGGGCGTCCACGAACCTCGGACGAAATTTGTCGCATGCTGGGCACTGCCGGATTTCGCGAATCGCGCGAAATTCCGACGGCAATGCCACTGACCGTGCGTGTAATCGCGACGACCAAATGACGAATGTCTAAGTTTGTTGACATAAGCGAGTGTCTAGATCAGATTACACAAACGTTAGAGCGCGCCATGTGCTCGACGTCGGGGAGCCAAGTCTCATGGAGGCTGTTGCAGTCATTCTGGAAGCGCCGGGGCAGCTATCGCTGCGACCGCTAGCACTGACCGGCATGGCTGCGGGCGATGTACGGGTCGAGATCGAGTGGAGCGGCATTTCCTCCGGCACCGAGAAGCTGCTGTGGACCGGGCGGATGCCTGACTTTCCCGGCATGGGCTATCCGCTCGTACCTGGATATGAATCGGTCGGCCGCATCGTCGATGCGGGCTCGGACGCAAGAGCCCGGATCGGTGAGTATGTGTTCGTCCCCGGTGCCAACTGCTACGAGAGCGCGCGGGGCCTGTTTGGCGGGACGGCGCGACAGGTCGTGCTTCCCTCTGCGCGGGCGATCCCCATCAGCGAGTCGCTGGGGCGTGACGGCATCCTGATCGCGCTGGCGGCGACCGCCCACCGGACAATATCGGTCGGCGGGGTGCCCGAGCTGATCATCGGTCACGGGATATTAGGTCGCCTTATCGCTCGGATCGCCATCGCCACCGGCGGCGACGCCCCTACCGTGTGGGAGGCCAACCCGGTCCGGCGGGAAGCAGATCTTGGCCAGGCGGGTTTCGATTATTCGGTGATCGATCCCGATGCGGATGGACGTCGAAATTATGCGGCGATCTGCGATGCCAGCGGCACGCCCGATATCCTGGATCTCGCCTTTGGCCGCTTGGCGAAGGGTGGGGAAGTGACGCTCGCCGGCTTCTACGACCGGCTGTCCTTCGCCTTTCCGCCCGCATTCATGCGTGAAGCCCGTATGCGGATATCCGCCGAATTCACCCCCGCGGATCTCGCTGCCGTCGTCGAACTTCTCGATATCGGGCTGCTCGAGTTCGACGGCCTGATCAGCCACACCCGGCCGGCTGCCGAAGCCGACGCCGCCTACCCGCAGGCGTTCACCGACCCTGCGTGCCTCAAGATGGTCCTGGATTGGAGAACGCTGTGAGCATGCTAGACCCCGGTGTCCTGCGCGAGGAAGCATCCTGGGAGCCCGATCCGGTTCCTACGGGGACGCCCACCAAGGAAACGCAGATCATTGCGATCTACGGCAAGGGCGGCAGTGGCAAGTCGTTCGCGCTGGCCAATCTCAGCTACATGATGGCGCAGCAGGGCAAGCGCGTGCTGCTGATCGGTTGCGACCCGAAGAGCGACACGACCAGCCTGCTGTTCGGCGGCAAGTCGACGCCCACGATCATCGAGACCTCGTCGAAGAAGAAGCTGGCCGGCGAAGAGGTCGGCATCGAAGATGTCTGCTTCCAGCGCGACGGCGTGTTCGCGATGGAGCTTGGCGGGCCCGAAGTCGGCCGCGGCTGCGGCGGACGTGGCATCATCCATGGCTTCGAGACGCTGGAGAAGCTCGGCTTCCACGAGTGGGGCTTCGACTATGTCCTGCTCGACTTCCTCGGCGACGTGGTGTGCGGCGGCTTCGGCCTGCCGATCGCGCGCGACATGTGCCAGAAAGTGATCGTCGTCGCCTCCAACGACCTGCAATCGCTGTACGTCGCCAACAACGTCTGCAAGGCGGTCGAATATTTCCGCAAGATGGGCGGCAATGTCGGCGTCGCCGGCATGATCCTGAACAAGGACGACGGCACCGGCGAGGCGAATGCCTTTGCGGAAGCGGTTGGCATCCCTGTGCTGACGGCGATCCCCGCAAATGAGGACATCCGCAAGAAGAGCGCCAACTATCAGATCATCGGCAAGCCCGGCGGGCAGTGGGCCTCGATCTTCGAGGAACTCGCGACCAATGTCGCGGAGGCACCGCCGCTCCGCCCCACGCCCCTCGACCAGGACGGGCTGCTGGGGTTGTTCAGCGCCGACGTGACCGGAGCGGACTTCACGCTCAAGCCCGCTACCCAGGCGGACATGCGCGGCGCGGCCTATGAGCCCAAGCCGAGCCTCGAAGTCGTGTACGACGCGGTCTGAACGTGGATAGCCCCAACCTTTCCCGCGATCGCGACCGGATCGACCTTGCGGCGCCTGCCGAAGGCGGCTGCTCGTCTGGCGACACGCTCCGCGCGGCCGCGATCGAGGCGGGCAAGTCCGATATCCTCGACCGCTACGCCGCCGATTATCCCAAGGGCCCGCACGACCAGCCGCAGTCGATGTGCCCCGCCTTCGGGTCGTTGCGCGTCGGCCTGCGCATGCGTCGCACTGCCACGGTACTGTCGGGCTCGGCCTGCTGTGTCTACGGCCTGACCTTCACCAGCCATTTCTATGGCGCGAAGCGCAGCGTCGGTTACGTCCCCTTCAGTTCCGAGACGCTCGTCACCGGCAAATTGTTCGAGGACATCAAAGAAGCAGTCGAGGGTCTCGCCGATCCGGCGCTCTACGACACGATCGTCGTCACCAATCTGTGCGTGCCGACCGCATCGGGCGTTCCGCTGCAGTTGCTGCCCGACCAGATCAACGGCGTGCGCATCGTCGGCATAGACGTCCCAGGCTTCGGCGTGCCGACGCATGCCGAGGCGAAGGACGTGCTGGCAGGCGCCATGCTCGCCTATGCGCGGCGAGAGGCGGAAGTCGGCCCGGTCGCCGCGCCGAAAGAGCGCTCGGCCCGCCCGACCGTCACCTTGCTGGGTGAGATGTTCCCCGCCGACCCGCCGGGCATCGGGCTGCTGCTCGAACCGCTCGGCCTCGCCGCCGGCCCTGTCGTTCCGACCCGCGAATGGCGCGAACTGTACCAGGCGCTCGACTGCGCCGTGGTTGGTGCGATCCATCCCTTCTACACCGCCAGCGTCCGAGAGTTCGAAGCGGCAGGACGTACGGTCGTCGGGTCCGCGCCGGTCGGCGCAGACGGCACGGCGGCATGGCTCGACGCGATCGGCGCGGCATGCGGGATCGCGCAGGACAAGGTCGATGCGGCAAAGAACCGCTTCATCCCGGCGATCCGTGGCGCGCTCGCTGCCCGGCCGGTATCGGGTCGCGTCACCGTATCGGGCTATGAAGGCTCCGAGCTGCTCGTGGCGCGGCTGCTGATCGAGAGCGGGGCCACCGTGCCTTATGTCGGCACCGCCTGTCCGCGGACCGTCTGGTCCGATCCCGACCGTGACTGGCTGGAGGCGCATGGCTGCCGCGTCCAGTATCGCGCCAGCCTCGAACAGGACATCGCCGCAGTCGAGGAATATCGTCCCGACCTCGCAATCGGGACCACGCCGGTCGTCCAGCACGCCAAGCAGAAGGCGATCCCGGCGCTCTACTTCACCAACCTCATCTCGGCGCGGCCGCTGATGGGCCCGGCGGGCGCGGGGAGCCTGGCGATGGTGGTGGGCGCCGCGCTCGCCAACAAGCACCGCTTCGACCGGATGACCGAGTTCTTCGAAGGAGTCGGCACCGGCGCGACCGCAGGCCAGTGGGAAACCACGCCTGTCGACCGGCCCGAGTACAAGGCGAAGTTCGCCGCGAAGCGCATTGCCGCCGCCAAGGCGGAAGAAAGCGTCGGCGTATGACCCTGATCCTCGATCACGACCGCGCCGGCGGCTATTGGGGGGCGGTTTACGCCTTCACCGCGATCAAGGGCCTGCAGGTCATCATCGATGGCCCGGTCGGGTGCGAGAATCTGCCGGTCACGTCGGTGCTGCATTATACCGATGGCCTGCCGCCGCACGAACTGCCGATCGTCGTGACGGGGCTGGGCGAACAGGAACTCGGACGCGACGGAACCGAGGGCGCGATGCGGCGGGCGTGGAAAACGCTCGACCCGGATCTGCCGGCGGTCGTCGTGACGGGCTCGATCGCCGAGATGATCGGCGGCGGCGTCACGCCGGAAGGCACCAACATCCAGCGCTTCCTGCCGCGCACGATCGATGAGGATCAGTGGCAATCGGGCGACCGTGCGCTCACCTGGCTGTGGACGCAGTTCGGTCCGAAGAAGGCACCGCCTGCAAAGCCGCCGGTCGCCGGGCAGAAGCCGAAGGTGAACATCATCGGCCCGATGTACGGCACGTTCAACATGCCGTCGGACCTCGCCGAGATACGCCGGCTGATCGAGGGCATCGGCGCCGAGGTCAACATGACCTTCCCGCTCGGCAGCCATCTGGCCGATGTAAAGAAGCTCGCCGCCGCGCAGGTCAATGTCTGCATGTATCGCGAGTTCGGACGCGGGCTGTGCGAAGCGCTCGAGCGCCCCTATCTGCAGGCACCGATCGGGTTGGAGAGCACCACGCTCTTCCTCCGCAAGCTCGGCGAGCTGACCGGTCTCGATCCCGAGCCGTTCATTGCTCGAGAGAAGCACACGACGATCAAGCCCTTGTGGGATCTGTGGCGCTCGGTCACGCAGGACTTCTTCGGCACCGCGAGCTTCGGCATCGTCGCGACCGAAACCTATGCCCGCGGAATCCGCAAGTTCCTCGAGGAGGACATGGGGCTGCCGTGCAACTTCGCGGTGGCGCGCTGCGCGGGCGCCAAAACGGACAATCAGGCGGTCAAGGACATGATCGCGACCAATCCCCCGCTCGTCCTGTTCGGCAGCTTCAACGAGCGGATGTATATGGCCGAGGCCGCGGGCGGCGGCGGCGGGATGCGCGGCTGCTACATTCCCGCAAGCTTCCCCGGCGCGGTGATCCGTCGTCACACCGGGACACCCTTCATGGGCTATGCCGGCGCGACCTACCTCGTCCAGGAAGTCTGCAACGCGCTGTTCGACGCGCTTTTCCACATTCTTCCGCTGGCGGGCCAGCTCGACGCGGTCGAGGCGACCCCGGCGCGCACGCAGAGCGAAGTGACCTGGGACGCCGCCGCCAAGATGGAACTCGACGCGGTCGTCGAGCGCGCTCCGGTCCTGGTCCGCATTTCGATGGCCAAGCGCATCCGCGACGCCGCCGAGCGCGCCGCGCGCCGGGCTGGCGAGGCGTCGGTCACGCCCGAACGCCTGGCGATAGCGATTTCAGAAAGCCGCGGGGCATGACCGCGGCCAACCCTTACCGCGCGATGCGACCTGGTTCGCTGCGGGCGCACCGATCCTGCCGGGCATGTCGCCCGGGTGGATGCCGTCGGGGAGCGCGCTTCACGCTCCTACCCTCGTCGGGAATAATGGAGACGTAGAAATGAATGATCCGAACGAAAGGATGGGGCTCACCACATATCTGAGCCCGGAAGAAGCCAAGGAATTCCACAAGCTGTTCATCACCAGCTTCCTGATGTTCACGGCGGTGGCGATCGTCGCCCACTTCCTGGTCTGGAACTGGCGCCCCTGGCTGTAAGCGGCATTGCTGCGGAATTCTGGACTGACTGAGAAAGGAACCACGACATGTGGAGGATCTGGCTGATATTCGACCCGCGCCGCGCGCTGGTCGCATTGTTCATATTCCTGTTCGTGCTGGCACTGCTGATTCACTTCATCCTGCTGAGCACCGACAAGTTCAACTGGCTCGATGGCCCGCGGACCGCCCCCATGGCGGCCACGGCTCCGGCCGCGCCTGCGAGCTGACAGCCGTCGGGCGATTTCAAGTGGGCGGGGCGGGCCCCTCCGTTCGGCCCGTCCACTGAAATTTCTGAAATATTCGAATGGTCGCTGTCGCTGATCGGCACGACGGGGAGGTTTGGCCATGGCCTTGCTGAGCTTTGAGCGAAAATACCGGGTCAGGGGCGGCACGCTGCTCGGCGGTGACCTGTTCGACTTCTGGGTCGGGCCATTCTACGTCGGCTTCTTCGGCGTGATCAGTGCGATCACCGCGCTGCTCGGCACGCTGCTGATCATCTATGCCGCTTCGCTGGGGCCGACCTGGAACCCCTGGCTGATCAGCATCGCACCACCCGACATCAGCTACGGCCTGGGCCTGGCGCCGCTGCGCGAAGGGGGGTTCTGGCAGATCATCACGGTGTGCGCGATCGCGGCCTTCTCATCCTGGGCGCTCCGCGAGGTCGAGATCTGCCGCAAGCTCGGCATGGGATATCATGTCCCCTTCGCCTACGGTTTCGCCATCTTCGCCTATGTCAGCCTCGTCGTGATCCGCCCCGTGTTGCTGGGCGCCTGGGGGTTCGGTTTCCCCTATGGCATCTTCAGCCACCTCGATTGGGTGTCGAACACCGGCTACCAATATCTGCACTTCCACTACAATCCGGCGCATATGCTGGCGGTCAGCTTCTTCTTCGTGACCGGTGGTGCGCTCGCCTTCCACGGCGCGCTCGTCCTTTCGGCGGTCAATCCGCCGCCGGGCGAAGCGGTGAAATCGCCGGAATATGAAGACGCGTTCTTCCGCGACACCATCGGCTATTCCGTCGGTACGCTCGGCATCCACCGGCTGGGCCTGTTCCTGGCCCTGTCGGCTGGCTTCTGGAGCGCGATCTGCATCATCATCTCGGGTCCGTTCTGGACACGCGGCTGGCCGGAATGGTGGACGTGGTGGCTCAACCTGCCGATCTGGTCGTGAGAGGGAGATAGACGATGCGCTATCAGAACATGTTCACCCAGGTGCAGTTGCGCGGGCCGCTGGAGATGGGGCCGCCATTGCCCCCCGGCAGCTTCGCGCGCGGTGACCTGGCGATCTACAATTATTGGGCCGGCAAGCTCGGCGCCGCGCAGATCGGACCGATCTATCTCGGCAAGCTCGGCATCGCCTCGCTCGTCTGCGCCTTCCTCGCCTTCGAGATCATCGGCCTCAACATGTGGGCAAGCGTCAACTGGGATCCGATCCAGTTCGCCCGCCAACTGCCTTGGCTGGCGCTGGAACCGCCGGGACCCCAGTGGGGCTTCACCCTTGCCGTGCCGCTGGCCGAAGGCGGCTGGTGGCAGATGGCAGGCTTCTTCATGACCGCCGCGCTGCTCTTGTGGCTCGTCCGCACCTTCCGCCGCGCCAGCGCACTGGGCCTTGGCAACCATGTGCCCTGGGCTTTCGCTGCCGGCATCTCGCTGATCCTGACTCTGGGTTTCATCCGCCCGATGCTGATGGGCAGCTGGTCGGAAGCGGTGCCGTTCGGCATCTTCCCGCACCTCGACTGGACCGCAGCCTTCTCGATCCGCTACGGCAACCTCTTCTACAACCCGTTCCACTGTCTCTCGATCGTCTTCCTCTACGGATCGACCCTGCTCTTCGCGATGCACGGTGCGACGATCCTCGCGGTCGGGCGCTATGGCGGCGAGCGCGAGATCGAACAGATCACCGATCGCGGTACCGCGTCTGAACGTGCCGCCTTGTTCTGGCGCTGGACGATGGGCTTCAACGCCACGATGGAATCGATCCATCGCTGGGCGTGGTGGTTCGCGGTGTTGTGCCCGCTGACCGGTGCGATCGGCATCCTCCTGACCGGGACGGTCGTCGACAACTGGTATCTCTGGGCGACGCAGCACGGATATGCGCCGGGCTATCCCAGCACGGGCGTGATCGATCCAGCCACCTTGCCGGGAGCGCCGCAATGACCCGCACCATGATCAAAGTGGCTGCCGCCGCCATCGGGCTGATCCTGCTGGCCGGCTGCGAACTGGGGCCGAAGGACACCGCGCAGGTGGGCTATCGCGGCACCGGCATGAACCTGATCGTCGACAAGGACAATGTGCCTCCGCCGGCGACCATCCCCCCGATTGCCTATCCGCTTCCGCCCGAGGGCGGAGACACCGCAGCCTCGGCTTATCAGAATGTTCCGGTGCTCGGCAGCATGAGCAAGGACCGGTTCGACCATATGATGGCGCAGATCAACCAATGGGTCGCGCCGGCCGAACAGGGCTGCAACTACTGCCACAATCCCGAGAATATGGCGTCGGACGAGAAGTACACCAAGATCGTCGCGCGTCGGATGCTCTTGATGACGCGTCAGATCAACACGGGCTGGTCGAGCCACGTCAAGCAGACCGGCGTCACCTGCTTCACCTGCCACAGGGGACAGCCGGTGCCGGCGAACATCTGGGCGCAAGAGGAAGGGCCGCCCAATCCGCGGTCGATCCGGGGCAACAAGCGGGGGCAGAACACGCCCAACCCGGCCGTTGCCTACGCCTCGCTCCCGGCCGGTGGCTTCTCCGAATATCTGGCCGGCAAGGGCAATATCCGGGTTGCTTCGACCAACGCGCTGCCTTCCGATCATCGCGTGTCGATCAAGGCGACCGAGACGACCTATGGCCTGATGATGCACACCAGTCAGGCTTTGGGCGTGAACTGCACCTTCTGCCACAACAGCCAGTCCTTCGCCGCCTGGAACCGCAGCCGCGCGCAGCGTGCCCAGGCCTGGTACGGCATCCGCATGGTCCGCGATGCCAACAACAGCTACATCACGCCGCTTGCATCGGTCTTCCCGGCCAATCGCAAGGGGCCGATGGGCGACCCGTACAAGGTCAACTGCACCACCTGCCACCAGGGCGTGAACAAGCCGCTCGGCGGGGTGAGCATGGTCGACCAGGCGCCCTGGCTGATCCAGGCTCCTGCCCCCGCGGCCCCGGCGCCTGCCCCATCCATCGCGATGGCGCCGGCAACGGGCACCCAGGTGGCGGCAGCGCAATGACGATGGCCCGCGCCGCTGGTTCGAGCGGCGCGGGTCCAGACTTTCCGACACGGCTGGCGCGCGGGGCATGATGCGCAATCACGCCCTGCGCGCTTCGCTGTCGGAGGAGATGCACGTCCGGCGCCTGCCGCGCCTGTCGGCGCCGTGTCGCCTGATGCAGATCATCACCCTGACCGGCGAAGGCGGCGGCGAAGCGAGCCGCGCGCATATGGACGCGCTGGCCCAGGGCAGCCGGGCGATCGTTCCGGTTGCCGCCAAATATGGCGTCATCGCCGTTGACGGCTTCACCCTGGTGTGGGAGCGGCATACCGAATTCGTCAGCCACACGCTGATCCGCGAAGGCCATTATGACGCGCCGTTCGACGAGGCGCTGTTCGAGCCGCTGCTCAGCCGGATCCTGGCCGACCTTCCGGGCGACGTGATCCGCGCGACGCAGATTGCCTTCGCTCCGCGCGATCGACCGGAACCCTCTGCAGAGGAGCGTGATCGCTGGTTCTCGTCCGAGGCTACGGTCGTGTGCGACGTGGCGTCCGGCGCCGCCAGGATAATGTCGGACTTTCGTTTGCATGACGACGGCTATGGCCGGTTGCTGGTGCTTGATCGGGATCTTGCGCTCGACGAGCCTGCACAGCTTCTGATGCGGCTCCAGGAACTGGGCAATTACCGCAACATGGCGCTGCTCGGTCTTCCTTTGGCGCAGCGGCTGACCCCGCGCGTGTCCGAGCTTGAGGCGCGGCTGGCGGAGCTGACCGGCGCGGTGTCGGAGCGGACGTCGCAGGACGACGAACTGCTCGACGAACTGACCTTTCTCTCGGCCGAGCTCGCGCGGATCGTCGCCGAGACGCGCTATAGGATGAGCGCGACGCGCGCTTATGCCCAGCTCAGCACCGACCGGCTGGCATCGCTCCAGATCGGGCTGGTGCGCGGACACCAGACGCTGGCGGACTTCACCGAAAGGCGGCTGACGCCGGCGGTGCGGACCTGCGACAGCTTTTCCGCGAGGCTCGAGGATCTGTCGCAACGCGCCGCCTGGACCAGCGAGCTGCTCCGCACCCGGATCGACACCGCGCTGGCCAAGCAGAACACCGTGCTGCTGGCGTCGATGGACCGTCGGACCGAAGTGCAGCTGCGGCTGCAGCAGACGGTCGAGGGCCTGTCGGTGGTCGCGATCAGCTATTATCTGGTCGCCTTGCTGGCCTATGTGATCGGCGCGGTGCCGGGCCTGTCCTACAAGGTCGCGATGGCCGCCGTCGTGCCGCTGGTGCTGACGATCGTCGCGCTGAGCCTGATGCGGGTGCAGCGGAAGCTGCACGAATAGGCGGATCGACCAAGTTCGCGTGAGCGGGGAGCGTTCTCACGCATACACACAGGCGCAAAGGCGAGCGGTCTTTCTGCGTCATCGGCGGGGAACGGCCTGCTGTCACTCCGTATCGGACCACGAGATCGCTAAAGTCGCCTGTCGGCTCTCGACCCCGTTGCTGTCGATCAGCCCAAGTGTCAGATTACCGATGATGACGATTCATGACCCGACCAAAACGGGGAAGCTAGCGCGCGAGCGTTTCAGCGTCGCCCTCATGAGCGACGCCAAGTGGCGAAAGCTATTCGGGGCAGTCGAGCAATTTGGTCGCGGTCACATGATTGTGAAGTTCATCGATGTTGACGAACCACGCCAAATGCGGTTCCCACCTTCGCTCGCATGTCCCAAGGCATTCATGGATACGATTGAGTTTGGGCCAGTTGAGCTACGTGCGATCGAGTGGCTTGAGCTTCCTATCGATTTAGCGCCGATTGTTGACCCCATCGGCAAATTTCCGCTTGTGCCGACAGAATTTGGAACACGGGTTATCGGCTATCAGTCCTGACCAAGGTCATGGCAGGAATCCACCCCATCCCGGCCATTGAGATCTACTGGCTATAGCGCCGACAGCTGACAGGCAGCCTTGCGAGATAGGGCAGGACTAGCAGCGGTGGCGCCCAGCTTACGCCAGCGGCGCGCTCGCCCTCAGGCCGCCATTTCCCGCCGTGCCAGCGCGCATTGCGACCAGATCTCGCTCAGCGCCGTCACCAGCCGGTCGATGTCGCCGTCGGTGTGGACGGGCGACGGCGTGATGCGCAGCCGCTCGGTGCCCTTGGGGACGGTCGGGTAGTTGATCGGCTGCACATAGATGCCGTGATTGTCCATCAGCCAGTCGCTGATCATCTTGGCATGGTGCGCGTCGCCGACCATCACCGGGATGATGTGGCTGGGATTGGGCAGATGCGGGATGCCGAGCGCGTCGAGCCGCTCGCGCACCATCTTCACCCGGTTCTGGTGGCGCACCCGCTCGACCTGGCTGTCCTTGAGGTGGCGGATCGAGGCGGCGGCACCGGCGGCGACGGCCGGCGGCAGCGAGGTCGAGAAGATGAAGCCGCTCGCAAAGCTGCGGACGAAATCGCAGAGATTCTTCGACGCCGTGATGTAGCCGCCCATCACCCCGAAGGCCTTGCCGAGCGTACCCTCGATCACGTCGATCCGGTCCATCAGCCCTTCGCGCTCGGCGACGCCGCCGCCGCGCGGGCCGTACAGGCCGACGCCGTGGACCTCGTCGATATAGCTGAGGGCGCCGTGCTTTTCGCACACTTCGATAATCTCGCGGATCGGGGCGATGTCGCCGTCCATCGAATAGACGCTCTCGAACGCGACCAGCTTGGCGCGGCCCGGCTCGACCTGGGAGAGGAGCTCATCGAGATGCGCCACGTCATTGTGGCGGAAGCGGAGGCATTCGGCGCGGCTGTGGCGAATGCCTTCGATCATGCTGGCATGGTTGAGCGCGTCCGACAGCACCACGCAATTGGGCAGGCGCGAGGCGAGGGTGGAGAGTGCCGCCCAGTTGGACACATAGCCCGAGGTGAAGATCAGCGCCGCTTCCTTGCCGTGCAGATCGGCAAGTTCGCTCTCGAGCAGCACATGCTGGTGGTTGGTGCCGGAGATGTTGCGCGTGCCGCCGGCGCCGGCGCCGCAGCGGTCGAGCGTCTCGTGCATCGCCGTGAGCACCTTCGGGTGCTGGCCCATGCCGAGATAGTCGTTCGAGCACCAGACGGTGACGTCTTCGACCTGGCCATCCTTGGTCCAGCGGCTGGCACGGGGAAAGTTGCCGGCCTGCCGCTCGATCTCGGCGAAGACGCGGTAGTTGCCCGCTTCGCGCAGAGTATCGAGCTGTTCGGCGAACAGGTTGTCGTAGTTCATTGCCCTCTCCCCAGAAAATCGATTTTGGCGGGCTTAGCCCAGCTGAACAATTTGGCGTCGCGCATCGGCAGCACCAGAAACAGATGTTCGACCACCCCGAGAGCTGCGAGGCCCGCGAGCAGGGTCGCGCTTGCCGCCGCCCCGTCGGCCGACCGTTCGGCGACGGTCCAGGCCCAGACTGCCAGGCCCACGCTGCCCACGATCGAAAACGGGAACAGCGGGTTCAGGCGGCGCTTGCGGAAATAGGTCTTGAGATAGGCGAGATGCTCCGGAAACACCTCGTCGCTCAGGTTCGGCACGCCGAAATAGAGATTGAACTTGGCCGACAGGCGGAGTGCGAACAGCAGTGCGAAGGTCAGCGGTGCGGCCTGGTTGGGCTGCCCCCAGGTAAGCGCGAACAGCGCGAGTGCCGTCGCGGCGATGGCCAGCTCATGGTGGATGACGGTCGCGGTCGCCGCCTTGAATCGTTCCCAGCCGGTCAGTCCGGGCGGACAGGATGCGCGGTTGGGACCGGCGACCTCGCCCATGAGGAAGCTCATCTCGTGCCAGCCCCAGATGGCGATCGCCGCGCCGAAGCCGACATAGGCGCCGTCCACCGTGCTACTGTCGGCATATGTCCACACCAGGCCCATCGCCGCGATCGCCACCACGCCCGCCAGCGAAAGGCTCGTGCGGAAGGTGTCGCGCGGGCGGCTGTCGAGCCAGACGACCGTGGCGGTACCGATGAACCACATCAGAAGCGCGAAAAGGAGGGGCGGCAGGGTCACCAGGCCGGGACCAGACGGACGCTGGCGGGAAGCGGGTTGGCCTCGGCGCGCTGGAAGAAGAGCCGCACGAAGGTCAGGCCCGCCGCCGCCATGGTGCCGAGCCGGCGCGCCTTGTTGAGAAGGCCGGGCTGGCCCCGAAGCGCGTCCATGCGGCGCGAGATCCGCAGCAGATCCTCCATGCGGGCGCGGAACTGCGGCGTATCGGTGTCGATCGTGATGGGGAAAGCCTGGCGGCTGATCTCGGTCGTCAGGCGGAAGACGCTGTAGTCATAGTCGGTGATGTCCATCCCGAAAGCCTCGTACAGCGCCGGACGGGTATGATCGCGCACGTACATCGTCGCATAGACCGAAAGGATGAAGAAACGGATCCACAGGCGGTTGATGCCCTGCGTCATCTTCGGGTCGGCGCGGATCAGCAGTGCCAGCGCTTCGCCATGGCGGAACTCGTCGTTGCACCAGCTCTCGAACCACTCGAAGATCGGGTGAAAGCGATGTTCGGGATGCTTCTCGAGATGGCGGAAGATCCGAATGTAGCGCGCATAGCCGATCTTCTCGGAGAGGTAAGTCGCGTAGATGATGAACTTGGGCTGGAAATAGGTGTATTTCTTGGCCTTGCTCAGGAAGGACAGATCGATGCCGATTCCGGCGTCCTTCAGGCTGTCGTTGATGAAGCCGGCGTGCCGGCTCTCGTCGCGGGCCAGGCACTTCATCAGGCGCTTCATGTCGGGATTCTTCGTGCGCTTCGCGATTTCGGCATAAAGGAGGCAGCCCGAAAATTCGGAGGTCATCGACGAAATCAGGAAGTCGATGAAGTCGCGACGCAGTTCGGGGGGCATCCGCTCGATCACACCGTCGAAAGACTCGTCCTTCTTGAAATGCGTCTTGTTGGGGTCCGACTCCATTTCGTCCATCAGCCCGTCCCACTCGGCACGGACGCGGGAGACGTCGGTTGCATCGAGCGCCTTGAAATCGGTGGTGTAGAAGCGCGGGCTGAGGACCGTCTCGTTCGACACCTCGCGCTTCAGATCCTCCACGCTCGGCATCGCGACCTCGGACGACGGCGCAGCGACGACAGGCGCCGCCGATTTGAGGGCCATGGTGCTCATCGATGATCTCCCGGCGAGAAGCCAATTTCGTATAATTCGGTCAGCGCGAGCCGTGCCTTGATGCGGGTCAAGGCCCGCTCCCACGGCCGGGCGCGGGTCACCGTCGCGGTGCGCCGCTCGGTGAGCGATCCGCCGAAGGGGACGATGATGCGCGCGCCATGAACGATTACGCGGTCCCCCGCGTCGAGCTGGACATCGCTGTCGAGCGTCACATGCGCATGCAGATGCTCGAAACTGTGCGCCACCTCGACGGTGCAGCCGATGTCGAACCGGCGGCTCATTTGAGCAACGCCGCAAAGGTCGCGCGGTTGGTGGCGCCGAAGCTCGAAAGCTCGATCGTCCGGCCGGTCGCGGTGTCGGTCAGCGAAAGCTGCCCATTCGCCCAGGCGGTCAGGCGGAACGGCGGCTCCGCGCCGATGCCGCGCATATGCCGGTCGCGGGCCAGCCCGCGCATCACGCCGCGGGTGAAGCCGGTCTGCTCGCCGGGTGCGATCACTGCCGCCGTCCGTCCGGTCACAACGTCGTCGATCACCACGGCCCCGTCGGCGCGGTCGCGGAAGCGCAGCACGCGCTCGGCGAGTGGCGCAATCTTCTCCTGGGCGCGCAAAGCGACGGGTGAGGCCGCAGGCGGCGTGCCCGTGATCCGCACCATGGTGGTTGCCGTCAGCGCGAACGCGACCATCGCGCCGGCAACGACCAGCGTACCGCGTGGCAGCATATTGGCGTGATTATGTGCGGTGCTCATGCGACCTGCGCCAACGACGGCATCGGCTGCGCCGGGGTTTCGGCGACAGCGATCTGCCCGCCGGGATTGGCCGCGAGGCAGGTCCGCGCTACCAGCGCCGCCACGTTCGCGGCATCGGGTACCGCGCGCAGCATCGGCCGGGGCGTGCCGACCTTCCAGGGCAGGACGTGCGGCCAGAAGGCAAGATAGCCCATCCGGTGGGTGCCCATCAGGGTCAGCGGCAGATCACCGGTTCCGTCGGCGTGGCAGCCCAGGTCGACCGCGGCGATCTTTCCGAGCGGCAGGTTGATGCATTTGGGCACCGCGATGCCGATCCGCAGGACGATGCGCCGGTTGGTGAGCGTGTAGAGCGTCGTCCGCGCCGAAGCGCGGGCCAGCAGATGGAGCAGGCCAAGGGCGACCCCGCCCAGAGCGGTCGTCATGGCAACGCCTGTGATGCTGCCGAAGACTATGGATATGGCGATGAGCAGGGCGAAATAGCCGGCGACCCAGCGCGTGCCGAAAGCCGTCCGCGCCAGGACACGCCACTCGGGCGACCCCTGCCACAGGATGCGCTCGCCCGGTGGCAGCTGTCCTGGCAGGCCGGGGATCGGCTCGATCTCATGCTCGGTCATATGATCGGCTCCTGACGGCCGGCATTGGCGTAGAGATAGCCACCGCCAAAATAGGACGCGACGCGCTCTTCCTCATACAGGGTGATCTGGTCGGCAGCGGAGGGGCGGGGCACGCCTGCGAACTGTGCGGCGTTGATCGCATCGATCACGACGCGGCGACGCCGGCGGTCGACCTTCGCCATCATCATCGGCGCCAATATGCCGTCCTCCATCTGGATGTAGCGGACCAGCCGGTCGGCGGTGTCGATCCACAGGTCGGTGACATGGCCGGCGACGGCACCGTCGGCGCCGATCACCGGCCAGCCGTTCAGGTCCGAATCCTCGCGGGCGATGCCGAAGGCGCTGGCCTTGCTGAGCGGCAGGATGCGCGGGTGACCCTCCATGTCGAGGTCGGGATGCTTGGCGCGCTCGGCCCAGGCGGCCGGGCCGATGCCGTCGACCAGCGGATTGCCGGTGGGCTCGTAGGGCGCGCCGGCGAAGCGATCGGTGCGGCGCGCGGCGATGTCCACCGGTTCGCGGCCCTTGGTCGGTGCGGTGACGAAGCCGTGGCCAAAGGGCAGCCGGAACGTCTTGGTCGACGCGGTGCTGAGCGGGCCACCCGGCGTCTCGACCCGGCCGGTGAACTCGTCCTCGAGCGGATAGCCCTCACGTCTGTCCTCGCGGCGCAGGTAGAAGACCAGGCAGACGAAGAAGAGGACGAACGACCAGAAGACCAACAGGGCGACATCGATGCCGGGGGTGAGTTCAGGGCTCATGGCAGGACCTTTCAGATCGGAAATTCGCTGAGGCCGAAGCCGCGGGGGGTGGACGGGGTAGACCGATAGGTGCGGACGAGCGGTCCGAGGGCGACGAGCGCTGCGACCAGCAGCAAAATCTCTATTGCGTAGACCAGGGCATAGCCCGTCGTCGGTGCGGCCAGCGTCGCTCCGAAGCGGTTCTCTACTGCTGCCGACGACACGGCGTCGCGCATGAGGGCGCCGATCGCAATGGCGAGGCCGGCGGCCGTCGCCTGCACCGCACCCCAGGCACCCAAGGCCAGGCCGGTTCGCTCCGCATCGCCCAGCGCCATCGCTGCCGTGAGCGTACCGACCGAGAACAGGCCCGCGCCGGCGCCGATGAAGGTCGCGCCGATGCCCAGCAGGGCCGGCAAGTGGAGTGGGCCTGCGAAGATCACGCAGAGGAAGGCGCCGATGCCTGCCACGGCGCCGAACCCCGCCAACCGGTGCGGGTCGGCTCCGGCCGAGAGGGCGCGGGCAGCATAGGTGAAGCCGGCGAGCATTCCGACCGCCCAGAGTGCGGTGAGCGAGGTCGTCGCGCCGACCGACAGGCCGAGGATCTGTCCGCCATAGGGTTCCAGCAGGACGTCCTGCATGCTGAACGCTGCCGCGCCCAGTCCGACCGCGACCAGCAGCCGGCGTGTCCGCGCATTGGCGATGAAGGGAGCCCAGACAGTGCGGAAGGCCGGGCGCGCTGGCGCCGGCTGGGCCGAGCGAGGCGCGCGTGCCTCCTGCTTCCAGAGTGCCACGACGTTCAGGACCATCGTCAGCATCGCCGCACCCTGGACGATCTGGACGAGCTTGGTCGGGGTGAAGTCCGCGAGCAGCCGCCCGATCACGAGCGCGCTGACCAGCATGCCGACAAGCAGCATGACGTAGAGCAAAGCGACGACGCGCGGTCGGGAGTCTTCGGTGGCGAGGTCGGTCGCGAGCGCGAGACCCGCGGTCTGCGTCGTGTGCATTCCGGCGCCGACCAGCAGGAAGGCGAGCCCCGCACCGATCTGCCCGACGATGGCCGGGCCGATGCCGCCGCCGGTCATCACCAGCAGCCCGAAGGGCAGCAGCGCCAGCCCGCCGAACTGCAGAAGCGTCCCGAACCAGATGTACGGCACTCTTTTCCAGCCGAGCACCGAACGGTGCGTATCGGAGCGGAAGCCGATGAGCGCGCGGAGCGGGGCGAACAGCAGCGGGAGCGATACCATCGCGGCCACGATCGACGCCGACATGCCCAGCTCGACGATCATCACCCGGTTGAGCGTGCCGGTTAGCAGGACCGCTGCCATGCCGACCGACATCTGGAACAGCGACAGGCGCAGCAGCCGGCCGAGCGGGAGTTCCACCGTTGCGGCATCGGCGAACGGCAGGAAGCGCGTACCGACGCGGTTCCAGAACGCTCCGGTCCGCAAGGCGGCCACGCGGCTCATCCCGGCATCACCTCCAGGGCATGGCTGGTGTAGAAGCCGCTGCCGATACGCTCGCTGCGGCCGATCCTGGCCGACGGCATCGCACCGTCTATCAGCGTGCGGAGCAGCCGCTCGCGGACCGGCTCGATTGCCGGCGAGCGGTTGCCGCGCGGGAATAATTTGCCGATCGCATGCATGACGATGAGCGGCCGGGTCGAGGGCGCGAAAGTGAACAGCAGCGATCCGTCGGTGCGATCGGCAAGGCCGGACAGCACATCGACGATGTCGAATGCGCGATAGTGGATCAGCGAGTCCATCGCCACGATATGGTCAAAGCGGCCGAGCGCGGGATCGAGCAGGTCACCGACCCGCCAGTCGATCTTGAGGCCCTTCGGCGCGCGATGATGGGCGACCTCGACCAGGCTGCGTGCCACGTCGATCGCCACCACCTCGGCCCCGCGCCGCGCCGCCTCGACCGCCAGCGCGCCTGTGCCGCAGCCGGCGTCGAGCAGCCGAAGGCCGGTCATGTCGGCAGGCAGCCACGACAGCAACATGTCGCGCATCCGGTTGCGGCCGGCGCGAACGGTCGCGCGGATGCCGCTGACCGGCGCGTCCGACGTCAGCCGCTCCCAGGTCTTCGACGCCGTGCGGTCGAAATAGGTCTCGAGCGACGAACGCCGATCGGCATAGGTGGAGGAGGGGGCAGCGCTGGCCATCACTCGAACCCCAGAAATTCGAAGATATCGCGATCCTTCATCGGCTCGGCATCGAGCGGGTCGACGCCTGCCCACAGCATCGCTGCGAGCCGCTTATACTCGTCGCAGGCCGCGGCGACCTCGGGCGTCTGCTCCATCTCGAACAGCGTGCATTTCTTCAGGCGCGAGCGGCGGATGGCGTCGAGATCAGGGAAATGCGCGAGGCGCTTCAGGCCGGTGGCCTCGTTAAAGCGGTCGATCTCGTCGGTTGCAGTCGAGCGGTTGGCGATGACGCCCGCCATGCGCACGTCGTAATTCTTGGACTTGGCCTTGATGGCGGCGACGATGCGGTTCATCGCGAAAATGCTGTCGAAGTCGTTCGATGCCACGACGACAGCACGCTCGGCATGCTGGAGGGGGGCGGCAAAGCCTCCGCACACCACGTCGCCAAGCACGTCGAACAGGACGACGTCGGTGTCCTCGAGCAGATGGTGCTGCTTGAGCAGTTTCACCGTCTGGCCGACGACATAGCCACCGCACCCGGTTCCTGCCGGAGGCCCGCCCGCCTCGACGCACATCACGCCGTTAAACCCCTCGAACATATAGTCCTCGGGGCGGAGTTCCTCGCTGTGGAATTCGACGGTCTCGAGCACGTCGATGACGGTGGGCATCAGCTTCTTGGTCAGCGTGAAGGTGCTGTCATGCTTGGGATCGCAGCCGATCTGGAGCACGCGCTTGCCGAGCAAGGAAAACGCCGCAGACAGGTTGGACGAGGTGGTCGACTTGCCGATCCCGCCCTTGCCATAGACGGCGAACACCTTGGCGGTGCCGATCCGGTCATTGGGGTCGAGTGCGACCTGGAGCGAGCCTTCGCCGTCCAGCTTCTTCGCGGGGGGATCAAACAGGGCCATCTTCAAATTCCTTATGCCGCCACCGGGGTGACGCCTTCGAGGCGGTCTTCAAGTTCGTCGCTGGCCGCCTGGAGAGCAGCGAGAGTTTCCGGATCGGGCAGCCAGAACTGGCGTTCGCTTGCCTCGATCAGCCGGTTGGCCACGCGGGCCGATGCCTTCGGGTTGAGCGCGGCGAGGCGCTCGCGCATCGCCGGATCAAGGACGTAGGTTTCGCTGATGCGCTGGTAGATCCAGGGCGCGACCTGCCCGGTGGTGGCCGACCAGCCCATCGTGTTGGTCACGTGGCTTTCGATGTTCCGCACGCCTTCGAAGCCGTGCTTGAGCTGCCCTTCGTACCACAGGGGGTTGAGCATGCGCGTCCGCGTCTCGAGATCGACTTGTTCGGCAAGCGTGCGGACCTTGGTCGGGCCTTGCGTCGCATCGACAATGTAGATCGGCGCGGCGCTGCCCTTTGCGCGCGTGATCGAGCGGCTGATTCCGCCTAGGGCATCGACATAATGGTCGATGTCGGTGACGCCCAGCTCGACCGAATCGAGGTTCTGATAGGCGAGGTCGACTGTCGCGAGCGCAGACTTGAACAATTCCGCCTGACGCGCCGGCTTGCCGTTCGGGCCATAGGCATAGCCCTTCTGCCGCTCGAACACCTCGGCGATCTCGTCAGGATCCGTCCAGGCACCGTCGTCGATCAGCATGTTGACGTTGGCGCCGTACGAGCCTTCGGCATTGGAGAAGACGCGCAGCGCGGCCGTCTGGAGATCGCAGCCGTGCTTGTCGGCATGCGCCAGGCTGTGCTTGCGCACGAAATTGTGCGTCAGCGGTTCGTCGGCCGAAGCGGCGAGCCAGGCGGCCTCCGCAATCATGCGCGTCTGGAGCGGCAGCAGATCGCGGAAGATGCCCGACAGGGTCACAACCACGTCGATGCGCGGCCGGCCGAGTTCCCCCAGCGGCACCAGTTCCGCCCCGGCGAGCCGGCCATAGCCGTCGAACCGTGGACGGGCGCCGATCAGCGTCAGCGCCTGTGCGATCTGGACGCCTTCGGACTTGAGATTGTCGGTGCCCCACAGCACCATAGCCAGCGTTTCGGGCAGCGCGCCGTCGCCGCCGTGCCGTTCGAGCAGCGCATCCGCCTGACGCTTGCCCTCGGCCATCGCGAAGGTGCCGGGGATGCGGAAGGGGTCGAAGCCATGGATGTTGCGGCCGGTCGGCAGCACCTTGGGGTTGCGCAGCACGTCGCCGCCCGGCGCCGGCCGCACGAAGCCACCGTCGAGCGCATGGACCAGCGCATCGAGCTCGCCATTGTGATCCGACAGTTCCGCGCCCGCCGCGATCATCTCCGCGCGCTGAGCCTCGGGGATCGGCTGCCCCAGAATGTGCAGGCCGTGCGGGATCAGCTCACGCTCGATCTCGTAAATCCGGCTCGAAAGCAGTGCGATGTCGCTCGCATCGAGATCTAGCATCTCCGCCGACGCCGCGATCATCGGTTCCACCGCGGCGCGCTCTTCGTCCGACGGCGAGGAGCGCCAGCGCTCGATCAGAGCCTTGAGATCGTTCAGTCCCTTGTACAGCCCGGACTGCGCCAGCGGGGGCGTCAGATAGCTGATCAATGTCGCGCCGGAGCGGCGCTTGGCGATCAGGCCTTCGGACGGGTTGTTGGCGGCATAGAGATAGATGTTGGGCAGGTCGCCGATCAGCCGTTCCGGCCAGCAATCGCCACTCAGACCCGCCTGCTTGCCGGGCATGAACTCCAGCGCGCCGTGCGTTCCGAAATGGAGCACAGCGTCTGCGGCGAAATCCTCACGCAACCAGCGATAGAAGGCGCTGAACGCGTGGGTCGGGGTGAAACGGCCCTCGAACAACAGCCGCATCGGGTCGCCCTCATAGCCGAAGGCGGGCTGGATGCCGACGAACAGGCTGCCGAACTGCGCGCCCAGCACGTGGATGGTGCCGCCGTCGCTCTGCTGCTTGCCCGGCGCTGGGCCCCATTGCGCCTCGATCGCCGCCAGATGCGGCTCGCGGCGGACATGGTCGTCGGCCTGGATCCGCACATGGACGTTGGCGTCTGCGCCGTAGCGTGCGGCATTACCCTTCAGCACCGCGTCGCGCAGCGCGTCGACATCGGCGGGGACAGCGACGTCATAGCCTTCGCCAGCCAACCGGGTCAGCGTCGCATGCAGCGATTCCCAGACCGCGAGATGCGCCGCGGTGCCGGTTGCGCCGGCATTGGGCGGGAAATTGAACAGCACGATGGCAAGCTTGCGTGCCGCCCGTTCCGATCGGCGCAGCGCAACCAGTTTCGCGACCTTGCCGGCGAGCGCTTCCGCGCGCTCCGGGCAGGACTGCATCTCGCGGGTCAGCGCGGCGGCAGGGAAGGTGCAGCCGCGCCCGCAACCGGTGCAGGGCTCGCCGGATCCGTCCGCGCGGCCCCCGAACACGCTGGGCAAGATCGAGCCGTCGAGCTCGGGGATCGCGACCATCATCGTCGCCTCGATCGGCAGCAGCCCCTGGCGGCTCGCACCCCATTGTTGGAGCGACTGGAACTCGAGCGGATGCGCCGCGACATAGGGCACGTCGAGCGCGGCAAGCACCTCCTCGGCTGCCGCCGAGTCGTTATAGGCCGGTCCGCCGACCAGGCTGAAGCCGGTCAGCGACACGACCGCATCGACCGTCGCGCGCCCGTCGTCCACGAAGAAACGGTCGATCGCCGCGCGCGAGTCGAGCCCGCCCGCAAAGGCGGGGATCACGCGCAACCCGCGTGCTTCCAGCGCCGCGATGACACCATCATAATGGCCGGTGTCGCGGCTGAGCAGATAGGAACGCAGCATCAGCAGGCCGACCGTGCCGTTCCTTGCCTTGGCTGGGGGCAGCGCATCGATGCGGTCGGTCATCCGCTCGGCGAGCCGGGGGTGGTACAGCCCGACATCGGGATAGTCGCGGGGGCTCTCGGCGCGCGTCGCGTGGCCGGCATAGCGATGCGCCAGCGCGCGCACCATGTTGACGACATTGTCGTCGGACCCGGCGAGCCAATATTGCAGCGTCAGAAAATAGGCGCGAACATCCTGGGCCGTGCCGGGAATGAACCGCAGCATCTTGGGCAGGCGGCGCAGCATCTTCATCTGGCCCGCGCCCGATGATTTGCCCGATTTGGATGACCCGCGCAGCCGCTTGAGCAGCGCCAGCGGCCCTTTTGCGGGCTTGTCCATGCGATACTCGCCGAGCCGCGTCAGCTTGACGACCTCGCTGCCGGACATCAGACCCACCATTGCCGCGCACGCTTCGCGCCGCGCCTCCAGCGCAGGCAGTACCGCGCGGATATGATCGTCCAGGAACAGCATCGATGCGATGATGATGTCGCCGCGCGCGATGTCGGCGAGGCAGGCGGTGAGGCGCGCCGGATCGCGGTCCCAGTCGGCGGCGGCGTGGAAGCCGATCGTGATGTCGGCCCCGTCTGCGGCAAACCGCGCCGCCGCGCGCTCGGCGGCGCCCGACAGATGGTTGTCGAGCGTGACGATCACGACCCGGAGCGAATCCGGGCGGAGAGGCGCGGTGCTATCGGGCATAATGCGCCTTTGCGTCATACAGCGTGTCGAGGGTGATCGTGGCCACGCCCTGCTCGGCCGCGAACTTTTCGGTGTTCCGCCGCGCCTTGCCGCGGACGAAGAAAGGGATCTTCAGCAGCTCGCGCTCGGCCTCGGGGGCCCAGCCGCCCGCAGTCTGGGCCGGGGCCTCGGTGATGGCTGCTACGGTCGGCTCGGGCGCTGCCGCCGGCTGGGCGCCATGTCCCAGATGGCTGGCTCCGTGTGCGTCGGAAAATTCGAAATCGTCCCGGAACATCGTCAGCAGATGCTCCTCCAGCCCCATCACCAGCGGGTGGACCCAGGTATCGAACAGCACATTTGCGCCCTCGAACCCCATTTGCGGGCTGTAGCGCGCAGGGAAGTCCTGGACGTGGACGGGTGCGGAGATCACGGCGCAGGGAATGCGCAGCCGTTTGGCGATGTGCCGCTCCATCTGCGTGCCGAGTACCAGCTCGGGCTGAAGTGCCTGGATCGCGTCCTCGACGACGAGATAATCGTCGGTGATCAGCGGTTCGACGCCGTAGAGTGCTGCCGCCTCGCGCAGGTCGCGCGCGAATTCCCGATTGTAGCAGCCGAGCCCCACGACCTCGAAGCCAAGCTCGTCGCGCGCCACGCGGGCAGCGGCGATGGCGTGGGTCGCGTCGCCAAAGATGAAGACGCGTTTGCCGGTCAGATAGGTCGAGTCGACCGAGCGGCTCCACCAGGGCATGTTCGACGTATCGAGCGCCGCAGCCGGGTCGACGCCCGCAAGTGCGGCGACCTCGGCGATGAAGGCACGGGTGGCGCCGTAGCCGATCGGCACCGTCCGTACCGTCTTTTGCGCGTAGCTGCGTTCCAGCCAGCGGCACGCGGTATCGGCGATTTCGGGATAGAGGCAGATGTTGAAATCCGCATCCGCCAGCCGCGACAGGTCGGCAGGGGTAGCCCCCAGCGGCGCGACGACGTTGACGTCGATGCCCAGCGTGCCGAGCAGCCGCGTGATTTCGATTACATCGTCGCGATGGCGAAAGCCGAGGGCGGTCGGCCCGAGGATGTTGGCCGATGGCCGCGCCCTGTCGGCGCGCGCCGGCTTGGCGACGCCCGCGCACATCCGGCGCACGAGCTGGTAGAAGGTCTCCGCCGCGCCCCAATTTTCCTTGCGCTGATAGCTCGGCAGTTCGAGCGCGACGACGGGGCAGGGAAGGCGCATCGCCTCGGCGAGGCCCGAGGGATCGTCCTGGATCAGCTCGGCGGTACAGGACGCGCCGACCAGCATCGCCTGCGGCTGGAAGCGCGCATAGGCATCGCGTGCCGCCTGCTGGAACAACTCGGCCGTATCCTTGCCCAGATCGCGCGCCTGGAAGGTGGTGTAGGTGACCGGGGGGCGCTTGCTGCGCCGCTCGATCATCGTGAACAGCAGGTCGGCATAGGTGTCCCCCTGCGGCGCGTGCAGCACATAATGGACACCCTGCATCGCGGTTGCGATCCGCATCGCGCCGACATGGGGCGGACCCTCATAGGTCCATACAGTCAGTTGCATCGACCGCCCTCCGTGCCGTTGGCTGCGAGTGCCGCCGAGAGACGTTGACCGTCCGCCGATGGCCGCTTCTCGACGTCGCCCGAAGCGAACGGGGGCTGCCGGCTGTTCATAGCTGCAACACGTCTCGCCGCCTCAGCGGGCGCGCGAAGAGTTCGGCGAGGTCGCCTGCCTGGTCGAAGCCGTGAATGGGCGAGAAGACCAGCTCGATCGCCCATTTCGTCGTCAGGCCCTCGGCCTCCAGCGGATTGGCGAGGCCGAGGCCGCACACCGTCAGGTCGGGCCGGGCGGCGCGGACGCGGTCGAGTTGACGATCGACGTCCTGACCTTCGCTGATGAGCGTCCCCTCTGGCAGCAATGCCAGTTCCTGTGCGAGGTGGCGGCGGTGGAGATAGGGCGTGCCGACCTCCACCGGCTCCATGCCCAGCTCGGTTGCCAGGAAGCGTGCCAGCGGCACTTCCAGTTGCGAGTCGGGGAGGAAGGTGATGCGCTTGCCCGCAAGTTTTGCGTAGCTGTGTTCGATCGCCCGCTTGGCGCGCTCGCGACCCGGCGCGATCACGCGGCGGAAGTGCATCTCGTCGACGCCGAATGCGGTCGCCGCTGCGTGGAGCCAGTTGGTCGTTCCTTCCGCGCCGAAGGGGAACAGCGCGTCGAGCCGGGTGGCGCCGCGATCTTCCAGCGCCCGCGCGGTCTCACCCAGAAACGGTTGCGCCAGCAGAAAGCGCGTGTCGGGGCCAACCGGCGGCATCGCCTCGGCTCGACGCGCGGGGAGCATGTGGACATGCGCGATGCCGAGCTCGGCGAACAGCCGCAGAAACTGGTCCTCGACCACGTCGGGAAGCGCGCCGACGATCATCAGGCTCGGCACTTCCGTCGTGTCGGCGGGAAGATCGGCCACCAGCGCGGCGAGGCAAGCGTCTTCGCCTTCGGTGAAGGTCGTCTCGATCCCGCTTCCCGAGTAATTCAGGATCTTCGTCGTTCCGGCATGCTTGGTCGAGAGCCGCCCTGCGGCGCGCGACAGATCGAGCTTGATGACTTCGGACGGGCAGGAGCCGACGAGGAACAGCAATTTGATGTCGGGCCGGCGCGTCAGCAGGCGGTCGACCACGCGGTCGAGCTCGTCGTTGCAGTCGGCGAGTCCGGCCAGGTCGCGCTCCTCGATGATCGCGGTACCGAAGCGCGGCTCGGCGAAGACCATCACGCCCGCCGCCGACTGCAGCAGATGGGCGCAGGTGCGCGAGCCGACGACGAGGAAGAAAGCGTCCTGTACCTTGCGATGCAGCCAGATGATTCCGGTCAGCCCGCAGAAGACCTCCCGCTGTCCGCGTTCGCGCAGCACCGGGGCGGCGTTGCACCCCAGGGTCGCAGGGGAGGGCGGGGGCGTCATCCTTCCAGCGCCATCTGTGACGGCGCCGTCAGGCGGGCGACGCGCAGTTTCCACAAGAATTGCCCGGCGTTCACGACGTAGCTTGCATAGGCCGCCAGGGCGAGGAGCATCCGGTCGCGTTCGCTGCCGAAATCCCCGATCAGCATGACCAGATAGGCCGTGTGCAGTGCCAGCACGAGCATGCTGAACACATCCTCCCAGAAGAAGGCGGGCACGAAGAGCCATTTGCCGAACACGACCTTCTCCCAGATCGAGCCGGTGATCATGATCGCGTAAAGAAGCAGCGTCTTGGTGACGATCGACACCGTAGCCGCAAAGGCTCCGTCGCCGGTGGCGAGGTAGCGGAGGACGAGCATCAGGCTGGCGAGGAAGACGAAGAACTGAAGAGGCGCGAGAATGCCCTGCACGAGCGTCCAGCGTGTCGAATCCCGCCGCTGGCGCTGCTCGGCCGTATAGAGCGGCGCGGCGCGTCCACCATTTGCGGAATATGAGTCGTTCGACCGCAGCGCCACGTCGTCTGCCCTTTTCCAGTCAGGTCACAAGGCTACGACCAACTGGCCAAATGTGTCAAACGGAAATGACGTCCAAATTTTTAGACATTTCTTCTCGAAGGTTCATTGCGAGGTTGCTACACATCGAGAACAGGCATACTGTCCGAGTCGTGGGGATGTCGGAGGGCAGTTCCACCAATTGTCTCTGGGGACATCAACCAGCGAGAGGGACGGGCTATGGCGTCATTAGCGCCTCGAGATCCTCAGACCGTTCCTGCCGAACTCGCGCAGGCCCTGGTGCGACTTGCGCCCGATGCGCTTCAACTTGCCAGTTTCCGCAGGGAAGCGACGGCGGCGCCATGTGATCGGTCGTTGTCGACCCTGATCGAAAACGAGATCATTCCTCGCCTGATGATAGCGCATTCTGTTCGCGCGCCCGACGCCGCCGAAGGCGGGGCTGCCCCCGAAGACATCGACACGCTGGCGCGTCTGGCGCTGCAGGTTGATGCCGATGCGCTGCTGAGCCATGTGGATTCGATCCTCGCGCGACGCGTTGCGGTCGATACCATCATGGTAGATCTGGTTGCGCCGGCGGCGCGCCTGCTCGGCGTCTATTGGGACGAAGACCGGTGCAATTTCGTCGATGTCACGATGGGGCTCTGGCGACTGCAGGAGGTCGTTCGCGAGATCGCCGCACGCGTCCCGGCCGATCGCCGCCGCGCCGCCGGAGGCCATCGTGTGCTATTTGCGGCGATACCGGGAGATCAGCACACATTCGGCGCTGTCATGATCGATGAAGTGTTTCGCCACAATGGCTGGATGACCGAGTTGCTGGTGGACTGTTCGACGCCCGACTTGCTACGGCGTGCCAGCGGCGAATGGTTCGACCTTGTCGGATTGACTGTCAGTCTCGACTGCAATATCGCGGCGCTCCCATCGATCATTGCTGCGCTGCGGAATGTTTCCCGAAACCCCGGCCTCTGCATCATGGTTGGAGGGAGGGTATTTGCCGCCGATCCCGACCTTGCGAAACAGGTTGGGGCCGATGGTACCGCCCGCGATGCCAAGCATGCCCTGAAAGTGGCTGCGGATCTTGTCCGTGTCCGTGAAAGGGAAATTTCCGCTTGTAGCTGATATCGTTTTCTGGAAAGCGACGCTCGTCGATGACCACGCCTGTCGCCCCGTCCCTCAAGACCGCTTTTGCGCGGCCAGATATGATGCCGGGACCGTTGTCGGCGGAAGTCTCCGCTGTGCTGATGTCCGCAGTGGGCGACGTTACCTTCATTCTGTCGGGTGTCGGACGCATTCTCGACGTCGCCGTATCGCAAGTCGACCTTGCCAGCCAAGGGTTCGCCGAATGGATCGGCCGGGCGTGGATCGACACGGTCACCGTCGAGAGCCGCCCGAAAATCGAGGAAATGCTGGCCGACGCAGCCGCGGCCGGATCGGCTCCGCGCTGGCGCCAGGTCAATCACCCAACCGCCGGTAGCGACGTGCCCATCAGCTACGTCACGATGGCGTTGGGCGACGAGGACCGTTTGATTGCGATCGGGCGCGACATGCGCAAAGAGGCGGCGATGCAGCAGCGGCTGCTCCGGACCCAGCAATCGCTCGAACGCGACTATATGCGGCTGCGGCAGGTCGAGACGCGTTATCGTCTGCTGTTCGACATGTCGTCGGAGCCGGTGCTCATCGCCGATGCGGCCACGCGACGCATCCGCGAGGCGAACCCCGCCGCGCACCGCCTGCTCGACGCGGCCGAGGGCACGCTGGTCGGCAAGGCGCTGGCGACGATCGTGGATCCGCGCGACCGCGACGATTTCATCGCCTATCTGGGGGCTTCGGAAGCGACCGACGACCTGGCGCCGGCCACTCTTCGGCTGAGCAAGGCGCGCGGCGAAGCCCGGATCTCGGCGCGGCTTTTTCGTCAGGCGCGTGCGCCGCTGCTGCTCGTGCGTATCGCCATGGCCGACCGTTCAGCGTCCGACCATCCCTATGACGCGGCACTCGGTGCTGTGGTGGAGAGGATGCCGGACGCCTTCGTCCTGGTCGACCGGGAATTGAGCGTACTCGCGGCCAACGCCGCGTTCGTGGAGCTCGCCGAGATACCGTCGCTGGAGCGCGCCATTGGCGAAGGCCTCGGCAATTGGCTCGGCCGGCCTGGAATCGACCTTGATCTCATTTTGGGCCAGCTGCGGGACCACGGCATGGTCCGCAATGTTCCCACGATCCTGCGCGGGATGACCGGCGGCGACGAAGAGGTTGAGCTGTCGGGCGTGGTCGCGCCGATGGGCGACAGCGAATGCTATGGCTTCACGATCCGCGCGGTCGCGCGCCGTCTGGATGCTGTGGCGGCTGCTCCTCGCGACGTGCCGCGTTCGGTTGAACAGCTCACCGAACTGGTCGGCCGTATGCCGCTGAAGGACATCGTCCGCGAATCCACGGACGTGATCGAGCGGCTGTGTATCGAAGCGGCGCTTGCCTATACCTCGGATAATCGTGCATCGGCCGCCGAAATCCTGGGCGTGAGCCGTCAGAGCCTCTATTCCAAGCTGCACCGCCACGGGCTGGGCAATCTTGTCGGGGGTGACGACTGATCTGCTGACTGTCAATTTGGTTTGACGCCTGCAGATGTCAGTTATAGCGTTCCGAACATGGAGCGCTTAAAAGATTCTCGTATCGCGACGCCGATCCCATATCCGCGCGATGTGCTGGAATTGCTCAAGCCGGTAACATGGTTTCCGCCGATGTGGGCGTTCATGTGCGGCGTGGTTTCGTCCGGCGTCCCCCTCGTCGATCGCTGGCCGTTCTTACTGGCCGGCGTCATGCTGGCCGGGCCGTTGGTCTGCGGTACCAGCCAGGCCGTGAACGACTGGTTCGATCGCCATGTCGATGCGATCAATCAGCCAGAGCGCCCAATCCCGTCGGGGCGAATTGCGGGCAGCTGGGGGCTGTGGATCGCCTGCATAGGCACGATCCTGTCATTGCTTGTGGCGTGGGCGACCGGCGCGTGGATCTTCGCGGCGACCTGCCTGGGCCTCGCCTGTGCCTGGGGGTACAGCGCGCCGCCATTTCGTTTCAAGACCAGCGGCATCTGGGGCCCGGCGGTGGTCGCGCTGACCTATGAAGGCCTGACCTGGTTCACCGGCGCGAGCGTCATGGCTGGCGGGTTGCCGCCTCCTCCCGTGCTGATCATCCTGGCGCTCTACAGCGTGGGGGCGCACGGAATCATGACGCTCAACGATTTCAAGGCGGTCGAGGGCGACCGCGCCACTGGCTTGCGCTCGCTGCCCGTGACGCTCGGGGTCGGCCCTGCGGCGCGACTGGCGTGCGTGGTGATGGCGGTGCCGCAGGCGGTTGTTTTCACGCTGCTGGCAGCCTGGGGCCATATGCTGTCTGCGGGCATGGTTGCGGTGCTGCTGGGCGGGCAACTGCTGCTGATGCGACGCTTGCTGTCCGATCCGCGCCGGCATGCGCCGTGGTACAACGCGACGGGAACGTCCTTATATGTGCTCGGAATGCTGGCCGCCGCGCTGGGTCTTGGCGGGGTAATGGCGCTGTGAAACCGCTCGGGTGGTTCGGGATCATTCGCCTGGGGCTGGTGCAAAGTGCGATCGGCGCCATCGTCATGCTCGCGACATCGCTCCTGAATCGCGTGATGGTGGTCGAATATATGCTGCCGGCCGCGTTACCGGCGGGCCTGGTCGCGTGGCACTATGCGGTGCAACTCTCGCGACCGATTTGGGGGCATGGCTCGGATCGTGGCCGGCGGCGAACGCCCTGGATCATCTTCGGGATGGCAATATTGGCGGCAGGTACGTTGCTGGCGGTGAATGCGCTCAGCCTGCTCGCCGTGCGGTCGTTCTGGGGCTACGCGCTGGCCCTGCTCGGCTTCTCGCTGATCGGAGCGGGCGTGGGGGCGGCAGGAACGTCGCTGCTGGCTCTGCTTGCGACACGCGTCGCGCCGGAACGGCGGGCGGCGGCGGCATCGATGACCTGGACGATGATGATCGCCGGCATCGTCGTCACGGCCGGCGTCGCGGGTGGACTGATCGACCCCTTTTCGCTGCCGCGGCTGGCGATGGTGGCTGGTGGCGTGGTCACGGTCGCGGTCCTGATCGCGGTCGCTGCGGTGTGGGGCGTCGAGGGTAAACCAGCGTCGGTACGGCCCGAGCCGGCGATGCCGGCGTCCAGCTCCGCGTTCGGCCCGGCACTGCGCGAGATGTGGGGCGACCCTGCGGCGCGCCGGTTCACCGTCTTCGTCTTTCTGTCGATGCTCGCCTATTCGATGCAGGACCTCATCCTCGAGCCCTTCGCTGGCCTGCTGTTCGATTTCACGCCGGGGCAGTCGACCAAATTGTCGGGCGTGCAGCATGCAGCGGTCCTGGCCGGCATGATTCTCGTCGGCTTGGGCGGTGGCGCCTTCGGGGGGCGGAGCCCTGGGGGGCTGCGGATATGGACCGCCGGTGGCTGCATCGCGTCGGCAGTGGCGCTTGTGGGGCTGGCGATCGGCGCACGTTCCGGCTTGGGCTGGCCGTTGACGGCGAACATCGCGTTGCTGGGTTTCGCCAATGGTGTCTTCGCTGTCGCCGCGATCGGCGCCATGATGGGACTGGCGAGCAGCGACAAGGGGCGCGAGGGTATCCGCATGGGGGTGTGGGGTGCGTCGCAGGCGATCGCGTTCGGGCTCGGCGGCTTGTTGGGGGCGGTGGGCGTCGATGCGGGCCGGGCGCTGACCGGCTCGATCCCCGATGCGTTTACGACCGTGTTCGCGGCCGAAGCGCTGCTGTTCTTCATCGCGGCGGGCCTCGCGCTTCGCCCCGTACAGCGCGCGGCGATTCCGATAATGGCCAGGGCGGCATGACCTATGACTGCGTCGTCGTCGGCGGCGGGCCGGCCGGGGCCACCGCTGCAAATGACCTCGCAAAGGAAGGCCGTCATGTCCTGCTGCTCGACCGGGCTGGCCGGATCAAGCCCTGCGGCGGTGCGATTCCGCCACGACTGATCCGCGACTTCGCCATTCCGGAGCACCTCCTCGTCGGGCGCGCGGTCGCGGCACGCATGATCGACCCGCGTGACCAGCGGGTCGATATGCTGGTGGACGAGCGCCGCAGGACCGGCTTTGTCGGCATGGTCGATCGCGACAGCTTCGACGAATGGCTGCGTGCGCGGGCGGAAACATCGGGCGCCGAGCGCCGGACCGGCACTTTCCAGCGTATTGAGCGGGATGCCGATGGTGCAGCGATCGTGGTCTATACCGACAGGCGCGGCGGGGCGGAACAGCGCGTAGCGGCGCGATGCGTGATCGGGGCCGATGGCGCCCGCTCGCGCGTGGCAAGGGCGGTCCTGGCCGATGCCGATCGCATGCCCTGCGTCTATGCCTATCACGAAGTGATAGCGTCGCCGCCTGAGAGCGACCCTAGCTTCGATCGCAGCCGCTGCGACGTATTTTATCAGGGGGCCTTGTCGCCGGATTTTTACGCGTGGGTGTTTCCGCATGGAGATACCACCAGCGTCGGGGTCGGGAGCGCGATCAAGGGTTTCGGTCTGCGTGACTCTATCACGCAACTGCGCGCCCATGAGGGTCTGGATGGCTGTGCGACGATCCGTCGGGAAGGGGCGCCGATCCCGCTCAAGACATTGAAGCGGTGGGACAATGGGCGCGATGTCATCGTCACCGGCGATGCGGCGGGCGCAGTCGCCCCGGCTTCGGGGGAGGGCATCTACTATGCCATGGTCGCCGGGCGCGAGGCAGCCTCTGCGGTCGGCGCCTTCCTTCGCTCGGGCAATCCCAAGGCACTGCGCCGGGCGCGCCGCGCTTTCATGCGTGCCCATGGACAGGTGTTCTGGGTTCTTCGGATCATGCAATATTTCTGGTATCGGAACGACCGGCGCCGGGAGCGTTTCGTGACGATGTGCGAGGACCGCGACGTGCAGAAACTGATATGGCCAGCCTATATGGACAAGCGATTGGTCTACGCACAACCGGCGGCCTATCTGCGGATCTTCCTGAAGGACATGCGCCACCTGTTGCAGACGGCGGGCGGATCGCGATGAGCCGGGCCTGGCTTTTCCCGACTGTCGTCGCCCTGCTCCTTGCGACGGTCGTCGCGTTCATGGGGGCGACCATTACCGATTTGGGGCCTTGGTATCGCGGCCTCGTCCAACCCAAGTGGGCGCCGCCCGATGCGGCTTATGGCATCGGCTGGACGATAATCTTCGCGTTGGCGGCCCTGTCTGCGGTCAACGGCTGGCTGGCGATGCGCTGGAACGAGCGCGAGTGGCTGCTGGGTCTCTTCGCCCTAAACGGGTTCCTCAACATCCTCTGGAGTCTGTTGTTCTTCAAGCTCCACCGACCGGACTGGGCGATGGTGGAAGTGATCGGGCTGTGGATTTCGATCCTCGGGCTGATCGTTTTCATCTGGCGCAGATCGATCATGGGCGCCGTGTTGTTGCTGCCCTATCTGATGTGGGTCACTTTCGCCGGATATCTCAACATGACGATCGTCCGGCTTAACGGGCCATTCGGCTGAGCGGCTGGCTGGCCTGGGCGTTCGCCAGCGGCCATGCCGCGGACTTCGTCCTGCTGGTCATCGCAGCGGAGTTCGTCTGGCTGGTGAAGGCGGGGCGCTGGACTGTGGCCGATGCGGCGCTGCGGTTGTTGCCCGGTGCCTTGATGATGGTGGCCGTGCGCCTTGCACTGGTCGATGCGCCTTGGCTGCTGATCGCGCTGACGCTCGCGCTATCGTTTCCGATCCACCTCGCCGACCTGCGCCGGCGAGGTGGACCGCGCATCACTTGAGTGTTGCGAGGTAGGCGATCACGTCTGCACGCTTCTGTGCATCGGGAATGCCGCTGAACGCCATCTTGGTGCCCGGCACCACGCGCTGCGGACCCTGCAGATACTGGAACAGCTTCTCGGGCGTCCAGGTGATGCCGCTATTCTTGTTGGCCGGCGAATAGGTGTAGTCGGCCACGCTGCCGGCCTTGCGGCCGACGACACCGGCCAGGTGCGGGCCGATCTTGTTCTGGACCGGGTCATGGCAGGTCTTGCAGGCGACGAAGGCGGCTTCGCCCTTCGTCGCATCGCCGGTGAAGCTGGCAAGCTTGGTGCCGTCGGTCGTGTCGGTGTTGTCGGCCGCGGGCGCACCCGAAGCTGCGGGCGCAGCGGCCGGTGCCGGCGTAGCTGCGGCCGGAGCGGCCGTATCTGTTGCGCTTGCCGTCGTCGTCGTATCGGCAGCCTTCTCTTCGGACTTGCTGGAACAGGCGGTCAGCGCAAGCGCCGAAACCGCGGTACAAATGGCTAGTCGACCAAAACGAACCATGGATCCAGATCGCATAATATCGTTCCTCTCAGCAGCATGCTCCCCAGCCTCATCCTCTACCGGCAAGATCAAAATGTCCATGGCCCTTAACAGGGATTGGCTCGACAAAATGCCGCCTGCGCCAGTTGTTTGATCTTGGCGCAGCTATCCACGCCAACGCGGGGACAGAGCTGGCGTCGCGCTTCTCTCGGACGAGCCCCCGCAAAGTCTTGAATTGCATGCCCGCATCCTTGGGCACGACTCGGCGCAATTTTCCCTGATGTCGGGTCGCTCGGCAGTAGTCTGACGAGGCTTTGTAGAAATAGATCTGTAATACAATATGTTATGGCTTTGCGGGATCTTCTCTCGCTAAAAATGCGCAAAGCACAGTGTTGCCAAATGGCATTGAAGACCCAATATGTAGCCATATTGGAGATTGTCCATGCTTGGCCTGCACCCCATCGATACCGCCGTCCCGCCGTTCCGGCCGGAGCCGATCACCCAGGATGAGGCTGCGGCGATGTTCCGCGCGGCGATCAACCTGTTCGGCAAATGGGGCCTCACCGACGAGCAGGCGGCGACGTTGCTCGATATGCCGCTGCGCTCCTATCGGCGGTGGAAGGCCGAGGGGCCGGGTCGGGTCTCGCGGGATGGGCGGGCGCGGCTGTCCAATCTGATGGGCATCCACAAGGCGCTTCGCACGATCTTTGCCGATGCCGGTCGGGTCTATGCCTGGATAAGGGCCATCAATGATGCCTTTGGCGGGGCAAGCGCGCTGGACGTGATGCTGGGCGGTGAACTCACCGATCTGATGCGCGTCCGCCGCTATGTGGATGCTGAGCGCGGCGGCTGGTGATGCCGGCCGATGATCTCCCACAGGTCCGTATCGACTGGAGTAGCGCGGTCCGGATCATCCGCAGCGCCTTTCCGCCGATCGACCTGTTCGAGGATATCGCCGATCCCGCCGACTGGCCGCTGCTGATCTCGGCCGAACAGAAGACCAATCCCCGGCTTATGGCGACCATCGGCAATCTCGATCTGATCCCGGCGGACCGGCGCGTCGGCGGAGCGGGGGCGTCCTATCTGATGGCGCCCTTCACCCATGTCAGCCCGGATCGCCCCAGCCGCTTCAGCGACGGCAGCCGGGGTGTGCTCTATCTGGCCGACGCATTCGAAACGGCGCTGTTCGAGACGATCCACCACCACGCCCGCTTCATGGCGCGCACGCGCGAGGCGCCGGGATGGACGTCGCAGTTTCGGGAGATCGTGATGTCGGTCGAAGCCGATCTGCATGACGTGCGGGGAGATGATCCCCGCTTCGCTGCCGTGCTGAACCGCGACAGCTATGCCGCATCGCAGGCGCTTGCCGAACAACTGCGCGCTGCAGGCTCGGACGGCATCGTTTTTCCGAGCGTAAGGCACGCAGCGGGAGAATGCGTTGCGCTGTTCTACCCGGATTGCGCGTCCAGCCCGGTGCAGGGGCGGCATCTCGATTATCACTGGGATGGGGAGCGGGTCGATCTCGTGCGCGATGCAGGGTCGGGGGCGGTCTTCCGGGTCGTGGAGATGTCGGTTGAACAGCGCTGATTGTTTCGAACGTCCATGGCTCGAGTTTGTTCTGCAAATGTTCTTGAATTGTAGGAGAGTCTATGGCTGCTTCTCCTCCGGATCGCGGCAAGGCCGCTAGCTGGACCTTCCGGGGGAGTAGGAATGGGCAGATCAAAAGGAAATTCAAGGTCTTCGGGCTGGGAAAGCACGAAGGCCGGATTGCGGGGAATCGTAGACTCGGCGCCGTTCGACTTGGGAGATTACGCACCCGCGGTAGTGAATGCGATTATTGATGCGGCACACGGTAAGTCGTTTCAGGCGGCCTATGATCGACGACTGAAGGCGGAACGAGCCCAAAACCGCTATGATGAGGCGGTCCATCCTTACGCGCGCTTGGCAGGCAAGGCAGGCGGGACGATTGCTCAGATAGCCGTGCCCGGTTTGTCACTCGCCAACGTCGCGAGGGCAGAGCGAATGAAGGTCGCGACGCGGTTGCTCGCAAGTGAGGCAGGCAAACTTGCCGGGATCGGAGCGGGTGTCGGCGTGGGCTCGCAAGGCGTGGCGGATGTCCTACGCGGGAAGCGGGGTTCTCTCGGCGAATATGCGGGAAGCGCGGTCGGCGGTGCAGCAGGGGTGGCGGCCGCTCTGGCGGGCAGGCCACAATATGTTGGCGCGGTAACGGGGGGCGTCACAGCTGGCGTTCAGGATCTTCTGGATCATGGGACAGGGTCGCGCCAGGATCTGCTACGTCTGGCCGGCAAGATCAGTGGAGGTGCAGCAGACGGCAACTTTGCAGTGCTTCCGGCCTTCGGGTTGATGCGGAGGGTCGAGAGGTTCTCGCCCAAGAAGAAGGGTGAGTTGGGCGAAAAGCTTGCTCGGCAGCGGACGCGGTTGCGCGGCGAAAGCATCACGCCAGGGCCGCGACGAGAGTATCTCCGGAATGGCAGGTACACCGTGGTCGATCATCGGACCGGGACAGGCGCCGCGGCCGGGATAGTCGAAGCAAAGTTCGGAGTAAGCCACGCCAAGAAGGGGCTCAGCCGTCGGCAGACGACAGCGAGGGAGGAATATGGAGATCTGTATCGCGTCGATCATTTCCTGCCGCGCGATATCCTCGCCGGCGCGTCCGTCCCGACGGGCTCGATCCTTTCTCAGGGACCGCTCAGAATTCGGTCGGACAAACCCGTCAAGAAGGGGAGATAATCATGAGCGTGCATGATAGCTGGATCGCGGTCCGTGACCTTCCGGCCGAGGCCCTGCTCGACCTGTTGGGGCTGGAAGAGACGGGCGAGGAGGATGTCGCCGCTTGTGCGGCGGACCCCTATGCGTGGGGCAGGACCGAGGCGGGCTGGACGATCCTCTATGCCAATTTCAATGGCCTGGCCCATCCCGACAATCTGGGCGCGCTGTCGCGCCATGGTACCGTCATCGCGTGCGACTATCAGGACCAGGTCGACACGCCGAGCGGGTCGATGATCGCAGTCCGCAATGGCAAAACGCTGTGGAAGATCGACGTCGTCGGAGATCTGCTGGAGACCGAAGGCAAGCTTCCACCCGCGTTCGGTCCGATCCATGATCGGCTCAAAGCGCTGCAGGACGTCGATCCGGACAGTCCCTATTTCTGGGATATTCCGATCGATCTGGGCAGGGAGCTATGCGGGTTCAGTCCGTTCGAGAGCGAAGTGCGCTTCCGATCGCTGCGTCCGCGGAAGAACTCGATCTGGCACGGATCGCTGACTCTCGGCGACCACCGGAGCTACCCCGAACCGCCGACGTCTTCTTCCAATGATGTTCTGTGGGATTTGGGCCAATATGCATTGTGGTGGGTGTTGGGCCTGGGCGCATTCTTTACCCTTTTGCATTTCGCGGACAGATAGCACCGCTGCGGTGGTAGCCTAGCTAGCCTTGCACATGCGAATGACTGGCAATAGCGCGTAATGATCGCTATGGGCCGCTCCGACTTTGCGTTGGGGAGGCGAAATGAGTCGCGCGTTTCTGTTGTGCTTTGCTGCTCTGTCTGTGCCGGCCATGGCGGCGGAAGCCGATGGGGCCGATCAGGCCGACGGCCGGACGATCATCGTTACCGGCAAGGCGATCGGCTATAAGGCGACCGATACCGCCACGGCGACCAAGACCGATACGCCGCTGATCGACGTCCCGCAGACCGTGTCGGTCGTGACGCGCGCCCGGATCGACGATCAGGCGCTGCGCAGCATGGCCGACGTGCTCCGCTACGTACCGGGCACGACCGTGGGGCAGGGCGAGGGCAATCGCGACCAGATCACTCTGCGCGGACAGAACACCACCGCCGACTTCTTCCTCGATGGCGTGCGCGACGACGTTCAATATTATCGCAGCCTCTACAACATCGAGCGCGTCGAGATATTGAAGGGGCCGTTCGCGCTCATCTTCGGGCGCGGCGGCAGCGGCGGCATCATCAACCGCGTCCAGAAGACCCCCTCGGCCGATCTGCTGCGCGCGACGGCAGAGGGCAGCGTCAACAGCTTCGGCGCCTGGGATGTGGCCGCCGACGTCAACGCACCGATCGCCGACAACGCCGCGATCCGGATCAACGGCTTCTACGAAGAGCTGAACAACCACCGCGACCGGTTCGATGGCAAACGCTATGCCGTCAATCCCTATGTCGCGGTCGATCTGGGCGCGTGGAAGCTCGGCCTGTCCTATGAATATGTGAACGACGACCGTGTGACCGATCGGGGCATCCCATCGGTGGCTACGGGGGCGGGGCGACCCAATCGCCCCGTGCGCGGCCAGCGCGACACCTTCGTAGGCGTTCCGGGGATCAACCGCGCGGGGCTCGAAGCGCATATCGCCAAGGCCCGGCTCGATGGCGAACTGACCGACAGCCTCAACTGGTCGACAACGGTCCTCTATGGCGACTACGACAAATATTATACCAACGTCTTCGCCAATGGCGCGGCGACGGCCGATAACGGGACCGTCGCGCTCTCCAGCTACACCGATCCCACGACCCGTCGGAACATCATCGTCCAGTCCAATCTGGTCTGGAAATTCGCGCTGGGCGAGATCGGCAACACGCTGCTCGGCGGCCTGGAATATGGCGACCAGCATTCGACCAACCAGCGCCGCAACGGCACTTTGTCGAGCAGCGTCTTCGACCTGGCGAACCCCGTCTATCCGACGGTGCAGTTCGGCGCTCTTGCCCGCAATACACGGTCCGACGTCACCGTCCTGTCCGTCTATGCGCAGGATCAGATCGCCTTTGGCGACCATGTCGATGTCGTCGTCGGCCTGCGCTATGACCTCTTCCGGATCGAAGGGACCGACCTCATCGGCGCCGCGCCGCGCCCCTTCGCCCGCACGGACGAGAAGATCAGCCCGCGCCTCGGCCTGATCCTCAAGCCGCGCGAGAACATGTCCTTCTACGGCAGCTTCAGCCGGTCCTTCCTTCCGCGCTCGGGGGATCAGTTCGTCAGTCTGACCGTCGCGCAGTCCAATCTCGCGCCCGAGCGTTTCACCAATTATGAGGTGGGCGCGAAGTGGGACATCCGGCCCGACCTCAGCGCCACGCTGGCCCTGTTTCAGCTCGACCGCACCAATGCTACCACGCCCGATCCGAACAATGTCCTAGCGACGATCAACATCGGCGGCACACGAACCAAAGGCGTGGAAGCGGCGATCACCGGCCGGATCGCTCCGGGCTGGCAGAGCAGCGCGGCCTACAGCTATCAGGACGCCAAGTTGCGCGGGAACAGCTTCGTCCGGCTGGGCCAGGTCCCTCGGCATCAGGCATCTCTCTGGAATCGCTATGACGTGACGCCCACTTTCGGCGTAGGTGTTGGCGTGATCCGTCAATCGTCGCAGTTCGCCGCCATTCGCACAGCCGCAACCACCACCCGGCTGCCGGGCTTTACCCGGGTCGATGCGGCGCTGTTCCTGAAAGCCAGCGATCGGATCGACGTCCAGCTGAACGTCGAAAATCTGCTCGACGAGACCTATTTTTCGGACGCGCACAACAACAACAACATCTCGACGGGGGCCCCGATCAACGGTCGCCTGACGCTGCGCGTGAAGCTTTAGGGAGCAGCGCCCATCCTCCGCGAGGGTGGGCCGGTCGCGATACCCCGACGGACAGGCTGCGCAGGCGCTCCCGGGCGCCTAGGTCTGACCGATGGCACGCAACGTCATCCTGCTCCTCGGCGACCAGCTGAGCCCTGGCATATCCTCGCTGCAAGCGGCCGATCCCGCCGCAGACGTCGTGTTGATGGCCGAGGTGGCGGAGGAAGCGACCTATGTCCGTCACCACAAGAAGAAGATCGCCTTCCTGTTTTCGGCGATGCGTCATTTCGCAGAAGAGCTGCGTGCGTCGGGCTGGACGGTCGATTATGTGCGGCTCGACGATGCGGTCAACAGCGGCTCGCTGCGTGGAGAGGTCGAGCGGGCCATGTCGCGGCATGGCGCCTCCGGGGTTCTTGTCACCGAGCCCGGCGAATGGCGGCTGCTCGACGACATGCAGCGCTGGCCTGCAATCCGTCTGCTGCCGGACGACCGCTTCATCGCCGACCGCCACGACTTCGTCGCCTGGGCGGAAGGCCGGTCGATGCTGCGCATGGAGCATTTCTACCGGCTGATGCGCAAGAAGACCGGATTGCTGATGGACGGCGGAAAGCCGGTCGGCGACCGCTGGAACTTCGATGCCGAAAATCGCAAGCCGGCTTCGGACGATCTTTTCCTGCCCCGGCCGCTGACCTTCGAGCCCGACGACATCACACGCGAGGTGCTCGACCTCGTCGAACGTCGCTTCCCCGATCATTTCGGCGACCTGCGACCCTTCGGCTTCGCCGTTACGCGCGCGCAGGCCGAGCAGGCCTTCGACCATTTCCTGCGCAGCGCTTTGCCGGATTTCGGCAGCTACCAGGACGCCATGCTGCGCGGGCAGAAGTTCCTCTTCCACGCCGTGGTGTCGCCCTATCTCAATGCCGGGCTGCTCGATCCGCTTGCCATGTGCCGGCGGGTGGAGACCGAATGGCGCGAGGGGCGGGCGCCGCTGAACAGCGTGGAAGGCTTTATTCGCCAGATCATCGGCTGGCGCGAATATGTCCGCTGCATCTACTGGTGGCAGATGCCCGGCTATGAGCGGGTCAATCATTTCGAAGCCGATCGGCCGCTGCCGGCGTTCTATTGGGACGGTGACACCGCGATGGCCTGCGTCAGCCACTGCGTCCGGCAGACCCGCGAAGAGGCCTATGCCCACCATATCCAGCGGCTGATGGTGACCGGCAATTTCGCGCTGCTCGCCGGCATCGACCCGCACGAACTCCATCTCTGGTATCTGGCCGTCTATGCCGATGCCTATGAATGGGTGGAACTGCCCAACACGATCGGGATGAGCCAGTTCGCCGATGGCGGACTGCTCGCGTCCAAGCCCTATGTGGCGAGCGGCGCCTATATCGACCGGATGTCCGACTATTGCGGCTCCTGTCGCTATGACGTGAAGGTCAAAACGGGGCCGAAGGCGTGCCCGTTCAACCTGCTCTACTGGCGCTTCATCGGCCGGCACCGGGACGGGCTGGTCCGCAATCCCCGGATGAAGCGAATGGTGGATCTGTGGGACGGGTTCGACGCCGAGAGACGCGAGACGATCCTGCGCGATGCGGACCTATTTCTTGCCGGGCTTGGCTGACCGGCACCGGTCCGAGCAATAGAGGACATTGTCCCAGTCGCGCGCCCATTTCTTGCGCCAGGCGAAGGGACGCCCGCATGTCGCGCAGGACTTTTCCGGCAAATCGGACTTGCGAACCATCTTGGGCATGGGGCCGGTCTAGCACCGACCGGCCGAAGATCGAGCTGGACCTTCGGCCGTTACCCCGCCGAAGCAGCGATCAATTGTACCAGTCGACGTCACCCGAATCCGAAGGTTCGCTGGGTGCCATGGCGCCGGTGGCATGGTGAAGCCGGGCGGTTATGCTCTCGAGCGTCGCCGCATAGCTGGCGGCACGGATGTCCTGCGATCGCAGGATAGACGCAACCGACGCGCAGCGCTGGCTGACATGGTCGAGCGATTGCAGTTCGCGGATGTGCTGGGACGCCGTCTTCGGGTCCGCGATCAGAACCATGCCGAGCTTTTCGAGCTGCACCTGTGCCGCATCGAGCTCGCTCGCCAGCATCGCCAGTACGTCATTCTGTCCAATTATTGTCATGGCATGACCTCTCTCGTCATGCTGCGTCCCGTACCAGACGGCAGCTGTTCAATATGGCGGCTGCGATGTCACCCAGGGGCAGGCTGACATCGACAGCGCCCGCCGCGCGGGCTGCTGACGGCGCCTGGTCCACGACGCAGGTCGAAGCGTCCTCGGCGATGGTGTAGCCGCCTGCCGCGCGGAGCGCCTTGAGCCCTGCGGCGCCATCGGTGCCGAGCCCGGTCAGGATGCAGCCGACCGCGTTGGCGCCGGCAGTCTTGGCGACCGTCGCGAACAGCAGGCTGGCCGATGGGCGTGAGCCGCCGACGGGGTCGGACCGCAGCAGGCGCAGCGATGGATCGGGCCAGCGGTCGATGACCGCATGCGAACCCAGGTCGGTGGCAAGGTAGATATGCCCCTGGCGCAGCGGCTGACCGTCCTCGGCAAGCACGATCTGGGCCTGGCAGGCGGCCTTGAGGCGCTTGACCAGCGGATCGATGAAACCCGGATCGATCGGCAGGCAGATGACGGTCGGCGGGCAATTGGCCGGGAAGGTGGGCAGCAGGTTGATCAGCGCGTCGACGCCGCCGGTCGAGGTGCTCATCGCGACCATCTTGCCGTTCCAGTCGAACGCCTCGTGGGTTGCGGGCTTGGTGGCCGGCTTCGCCTTCTTCACCCCGCCGCTCGACGCGGCGATCACCAGCGCGGCCAGCTTCGGAGCGAGAGCGTTGAACTCTTCCGGCGTGGCGCTCTTCGGCTTGGGGAAGCAGTCCACGGCACCCAGCTCGAGCGCCTTGAACGAGATTTCCGCACCCTTCTGCGTCAGCGTCGAGAGCATCACGACGGGCGTCGGACGCTCGCGCATGATCTCCTCGAGGAACTCGATGCCGCTCATGCCGGGCATTTCGACGTCGAGGGTGATCACGCTCGGCTTGAGCCGGATCATCAGGTCCCGGGCTTCGTCGGCATTGGCTGCCATGCCCACGACCTCGATCCCCCGCGCGCGCTCCAGCACCCCGCTGAACAGCGCTCGCATCGTCAGCGAGTCGTCAACAATCAGAACACGGGCGGTTTCCATCATCAATTCCTGGGTATTCGAAGTTGTCAGGCAGCTTCGGCGATCTGGCCCACGGGCACCTCGATCGACAGGCGATCGAGCGCGAGGATCATCACCATGCGATCTTCGACCGAGGCGATGCCGTCCAGGCATTCCGAAGCTTCGTTGTCGCTCAGGCTCGGCGGCGGCTGCAGCGCCGATTCGTCGATCGTCACGATGTCGTTCACCGCATCGACGATCAGGCCCTGGAGCTGATCGTTGATCCGCACCACGATGATCACGTGGCGCGCAGTGGGATCGGTCAGTCCCCAGCCGAGGCGGGCTGCGAGATCGATCACGGGGAGAACGGTGCCGCGCAGATTGACGACGCCGCGAACGTGCGACGGGACATGCGGGAGCATGGTCGTCGGGGTCCAGGCGCGAATCTCGCGGATCGCCATGATGTCGACGCCGAGATACTGCTCGCCGATCTGGAAGGTGATGAATTGACGGCTCATCTGGATTTCCTTCTTCGCTGAGGGGTGAGACCGGTCAGACGGTCACGCGGCGAATCGCCGAAGCGAGCTTCACCGGATCGAACGGCTTGACGATCCAGCCGGTGGCGCCGGCGGCGCGGGCGCGTGCCTTCTTCTCGTCCGAGCTCTCGGTCGTCAGGACCAGGATCGGCATGTCGCGGTGGACCGACTTGGCGCGGACCGCCTCGACCAGACCGAAACCATCCATGCGGGGCATGTTGATGTCTGTAATCATGAGATCCGGCTTGTCGTTCGCCGACAGCCACTCGAGTGCGGCAATGCCGTCCTCGGCCTCATGCACGTCATGCCCTTGCTCGACGAGCGTGCTGCGCAGGAGCATGCGCATGCTGGGCGAGTCATCAACCGTCAAAATCGTTTTGGACATCGCTTCATCCTTTTCCCGTGCCGCCCGGCACGCTCATCAGCGTCTTCCGGGCATTATGGACCAGACCCAGTTAAAAAAGTTCAACCTCACCTTGATCTTGTACGACTGCCGGCCGCCGGACCTCGATCGGCACCTCCGCTTCGACCAGGCGACAGCGCGCCTGTCCCATCGCGGCCCGGAATTCGACGCGTCGCGCCTGCGTTCCGCCAAGGTCCCGATGTGCCAGCGGAATGCGATCGCGTGCGAGGAAGTCCTCGGCGAATCGGGCATTGCTCGTGCCGATCGCCTGCATGCCCGCATGCATGTTCGCCCCGCCATAGAGGTGGGCGCGCAAGGTGCTGCGAGTCGCGCCGGCCTTGAGCATCTCGTTGACGAGAAGCTCCATCGCGAAAAGGCCGTATCGTTCGGCTTCGGTATTGTCGCTGCGCATGCCTTCTCGCGGCTGCGCGAGCAGGAAATGGTTCATTCCGCCCACCTTGGCGTGGGGATCGAACAGGCAGCATGCAACGCAGCTGCCCAGCACCGTCGTCAGCACGATCTTCGGATCCGCTGTGATGAAGTTGGTGCCCTGAATGACGTTGACGCGATCCCGCATCACTTCGTTCGTCAGATGCTGCATAGTTCGAGAACCTTTCTGCCGATGCGCTCGAGCGGCAGCACAGTTTCGCAGCTGCCCATCTCGGCAGCGGCGCGTGGCATGCCGTATACGACGCAGGTCCCCTCATCCTGGCCAATGGTGCGGGCGCCAGACTGGCGCATTTCGTAGAGCCCGGCGGCGCCGTCACGGCCCATGCCGGTCAGGATCACGCCCACCGCCCGGTCGCCGAAGCTCTGTGCGAGCGATCGGAACATCACGTCCACGGAGGGCCGATGCCCCGATACCGGATCGGCCGCGATCAGGCGGCAGATCGGATGGGTGCCGTTGCCGACCATCAGGTGCGACAGCCCGCCCGGCGCGATATAGACCCGGCCGGAGACCAGCGGGGCCCCGCTGGTGGCCTCGACCACCTCGGCCGCGCAGAGCCGGTCAAGACGGGCGGCGAAGGACGCCGTGAAGGTCGCGGGCATGTGCTGCACGACGATCGTCGGCGGACAATCCTTCGGATATTCGCTGAGCAGCGTGGTCAGGGCCTCGACCCCGCCGGTCGAAGCACCGATGCCGACGATCTTCTCATTGCAGCGATAGTCGGTCGGCGGCGCGGCCTGCTGCTGCAGCTGCGGCGAGCGTCGGCGGCTGCGCGCGGCCTGCTTCACCATGTTGGCGAGGCTGCCGTCGTCGATCGCGAGCAGTTCCTGCAGAGGTCGCTCCGGCTTGGCGTAGCAATCGACCGCGCCGATCTCCAGCGCGCGAAGGGTCGCCTCCGCGCCTTTGGTGGTCAGCGTCGAACACATCACCACCGGAGTGGGGCGCAGGCGCATCAGCTTTTCGAGAAAATCGAGGCCGTTCATGCCGGGCATCTCGATGTCCAGCGTGATGACGTCCGGATTCAACTCCTTGATCATCTCGCGCGCCGACTGGGCGTTCGGTGCAGTGCCGATCACTTCGATGTCGGGATCGCGGCCGAGCAGGCCCGTAAGCAGGGCCCGCATCATCGGCGAGTCGTCGACTATGAGACAACGGACGCTCATCAGCGGATCTTTCGATAAATGGTCTGGCCGATCGAGGCGTATCGGGCGGCACAGTCGCCGATCAGCCGCTCGGAATGACCGATGTAGAGATGTCCGCCGGGTGCGAGCTGCTCGGTGAGCCGGGAGAGAAGCGTCTCCTTGGTCGGCTCGTCGAAATAGATCATCACATTGCGGCAGAAGATGACGTCGAACTGCCCCTTGATCGGCCAGGGGTTCAACAGGTTGAGCTTGCGGAAGCGGACCAGGTCGCGGACTTCCTTCAGGATGCGGACATCGTCGCCAACCTTTTCCGTCCAGCAATCGAAATAGCGGCGGGGAATGTCGGTGGTGGCCGAAGTCGGATAGACGCCGGCCTCGCCCACGTTCAGCACATTCTGCGACAGATCGGTCGCCAGCAGGGCGATGTCGTTCTGCAGCAACTGCTTCCCCTCGCGCCGGTCGGTGCCGAGCAGAACCATCGCGAGCGAATAGATCTCCTCGCCGCTCGACGAGGCGGACGACCACATTCTGACGCGTTCGCCGCGCTTCAGACGGGCGACCATCTCAGGGCGAACTTCCTGTTCGAAATGGTTGAAGTGGTGATCCTCGCGGAAGAACTTCGTGTGGTTGGTGGTCAGCGCCTCGATCGCACGGGCGCGCTCGGTGGCGTCATGCGTGATCAGCTCGACATAATCGGCGAAGCTCCGCTGGCCCGTTTCGCGCAGCAGCTTCGAGAGGCGCGAATAGACGAGCATCGCCTTGCCGTCGGGAAGGCATATGCCTGCATGGGCATGCACCATCTTCGCGATCGCCTGGAAATCCGCCTTCGTGTAGGGAAGTTCGGTTCCGGTCGAGGCGATCTGTGCGTCGAACTGCGTCATGCAGCGAGGCTCCGCGCGGGCTCGATCTGATGCTTGATGGTCGAGGTGATCGCCTCGACGTCGAGGATCAGGGCCACGCGGCCGTCGCCGAGGATGGTGGCGCCGGCGATGCCGTCGACCCGTCCGTAATTCGACTCGAGGCTCTTGATGACGACCTGCCGCTGATCGAGGATCGCGTCCACCATCAGCACCCGGCGCCCGGTCTCTTCGGACTCGACGACGATCAGGACCGCATCGGTCGGTTCCGACCGTGCGCCGGGAACCGAAAGTTCGCGACCGACGGACAGAACCGGCAGCCAGTGGCCGCGGACGTTGAGCATCGACTGGCCGGCGCCGATCGACTTCACGATGTCGGCGCGAGGCCGCAGCGTTTCGACGATGTGGTTCAGCGGCAGCACGAAGGTCTGCTCGCCCACCGTCACGATCATGCCGTCGAGAATGGCGAGCGTCAGGGGAAGGGCCATCGTGAAGGTCGAGCCTTCGCCAGGCCGCGAAGAAATGGTGATCCTTCCGCCCAGGGCGCTGATGTTCCGGCGCACCACGTCCATGCCGACGCCGCGACCGGAAATATTCGACACCGTCTGAGCGGTCGAGAAGCCGGCCGCGAAGATGAGGTTGTCGATCTCTTCGTTCGACAGCTTGGCATCCGGACCGACGAGGCCGCGTTCGATCGCCTTGGCGAGAACGCGCTCGCGGTCGATGCCCTTGCCGTCGTCGGACACGCTGATGAGGATGCGGCCCGACCGATGCTCCGCCGAGAGTTTGATCCGGCCTTCGGGCTGCTTGCCTGCGGCAAGGCGCTCTTCCGGCGTCTCGAGCCCATGATCGACGGCGTTGCGGATGAGGTGGGTCAGCGGATCGCCGATCCGTTCGACCACCGTCTTGTCGAGTTCGGTCGATTCGCCTTCGAGTTCGAGGACGACGCGCTTGCCGGTGCTCGCCTGCAGTTCGCGCACGATCCGCGGCACGCGGCCGAAGACCGAGCGGATCGGCTGGGCACGGATGGACATCGCGCTGTCCTGGAGCTCGCGCGTCAGATGGTCGAGGTCGACCAGCTCGCTAATATGGGACAGGCCGCAATCGAGCAGACGCTGCGCAAGCATCGACTGCGTGATCACCAGCTCGCCGACCAGATTGACCAGGCGATCGAGCTTTTCCAGATCGACGCGAATCGTCGGCGTGACCCCGACGGCCTGCGCGGTGGCGCCGCCCTTGTCGGCATCGGCCGCGGCGTCCGCGACAGGCTTGGCGACCGGCTGTGGTGCGGCGGGAGCGCTCTTCTGCGCCGGCGGGGGCGCCGCGGCGGCGACGGCCGGAGCCGCCTCGACGGGTTCCGGCTCGGTCCGCTGTTCCGCTATGGGCGCGACGGTCTCGACAGGCGCCTCGACGGCGACAGCTTCGGCCACTTCAGCCTCGGGGGCTTCGGCTTGCGTCTCCGGACCGGAGCTGTCGAAGGTCAGCTGGCAGCAGTCGGAAACGAACTCGAAGATTTCCTCGATATCCGAGCGCTGTACGCTGGACGGAACCGTCGCATGCCAGCCGATATAGGCCTTGCCCGGATCGAACTGATCGATCGTCGGGATCGAGGAGAGATCTGCCGAGCGCACGGTTGCGCCGAGATCGACGAGCTCCCGCAGCAGCAACAGCGGCTCGCCGCCATTGGCCAGCGCTCCATCGAGCGGTCGAACGAACAGATGGGTGACCTCTTCGCCCGACTCTGTGGTCGCGTCGTCTTCGGCGTCGGCGGCCGGGGCCTCGTCGGCGGGACCCTTCTCCCAGTCCTCCGCCGGGGCCATGCTGTCCTCGATCGCGCCAATCATTGCGTCGAGGTCGAAGCCGAGCGAGTCGCCCGCTGGTTCGACTTCGGCCGCAGCCTCGACGGGCGCGCCCGAGACGACAGCCTGCAGCTGCGCAAGAACCGTGCTGTCTTCGGGCATGGGCTTTTCGCCGCGAATCGCACCGACATGGTCGGCGAGCGTGTCGAACGCTGCCAGCAACAGGCTGACGAGATCAGGCGTCAGCGGCCGCTCGCCGCTGCGCACCTGATCGAGCAGCGTCTCGAAATGGTGGGTGAAGTTTTGAAGCGCCGAGAAGCCGAAGGCGCCAGCGCCGCCCTTGATCGAGTGCACCGCGCGGAAGATGGTGTTGATGGTCTCGTCGTCACCGCTTCCGGATTGCAAGGCGAGCAGGCCGGTTTCGGCATGGCCCAGTCCTTCGTCGCATTCCTGGAAGAAGATGTCCTGAATTTCCTCGATCTTCATGCGCTCGTCCCCGCGCTATTCGTTGAGTCGATGAACATGTCGGCCAAGCCCGCGAGGCGGATCACCGGTTCGATGCCCCTGCAGTCCTTGAAACTGATGGCGATGTCCCGCTCACGGCACGTCCGCACCGCGCTCGCGAGGAGCTGAAGTCCGGCCTGGCCGATCTGCTGCACCTCGCCACAACCGATCTCGATCGGCTGTCCGGTCGCGAATGCCGCCCGCAACTCGTCCAGATGCTGCACCACGGCGCTTCGGTCTATGACCGGTGCCAGCGCGATCGTGACTGGCTGAGAGCCTTCTGTTTGCGTCATCACTTCCACTCCTGCAGGCATTGCGCGCTCCGGAAGGCCGCCCCGTCGGTTGCCCCCCGATACCCCCGACCGGCGCGACGGCTGGATTGCGTGCGACGTCCGACCGGCGTGCCGGACATGAGACCGCCCGCATTTGCATGTGCCTTGCGGTCAAGGGCGTCTGCTGCGGGGAGGATCTTCTTTCTGGACATCGTGCAGACACGCTGCCCGAAGTTGGTAAGATAATCGTTAAGGCTAGCGGTGCCGCCGCCCATTCTTTCCGCGCAGGCAGTCGCTGTTAGACGAAGGTCGTAGAACCGCAGTGCATCGGGCGGGAGCAGGCAGGACAAAACGCCCGGTTTTGTCGCGCGTCGCCGCATCATGCGCCTCGTTCCTTCCTTCATAGTACGCCCCGAAGGCGTCCCGCGGATTTCCGGTCCTGGGCAGGGAAGGGGTAGCTGGCGCCGGTAAAGTCGAAGTTAAGGCGCTGCGCAGAATGCGGCCGTTACTGTCACGTAATTGTACCTGAAATCGCACGTTGAGCCACCGACCACGCTGTTCCTATGCTGCGACATGAGCAGGGAATGAAATCCGATCGATTCATGGCGCCGCCGGAGCGGCTGTTCGAGCCACGGGATTTCACCCGTCCGCTTGCCGCCACGGCCCTTGTCGTCCTTGTCGCGGCTGCGGCCATGATGATGGTGCTCGTGCGACAGATCGATCGGGATTCCGCCGCAAGGGAGCAGGCGATCCTCGCTCACGGCGTGGACTCGCGCTTCGCTGAGCTGGCGGCCTCGATTCAACCGCAGCTCGCCTGGGATGAGGCGCTGCTTCGGCTCGATCATCGTTTCGATCCGGTCTGGGCACGCGACAATCTCGGCGTCTATCTCACCGAAAATGCCGGCTTCGACACGGTCAGGTTGCTCGACCGCAACAATAGGCCGCTGTTCGCTTATGCAGCGGCCCCCGCCTCGATGCGCCCTCCGCCGCTGGACCTACCGGCGGTGTCGGCGATCGTCGCCAAGGCGCGGCACGAGGAACGTATCCGGCGTACCAGCGCCAGCGCAACAGCGCCGACACGCGGTCTGCCGCCGGTCTATGCGACGGCAGCGGCCCGGATCGACGGGCGCGTCCATCTTGTGGTCGCAATGATCGTCTCTCCCGATCTTGGCCGAGTCCGGCCGCTTGGGGAAACTGCTCCGCTCGTGCTCGTGACCCGCCCGCTCGACCAGGGCTTTCTCGACCTGATCGCCGCCCGTTTCCTCATCCACGGGCTGCATTATCGCGAGGGCGAAGAGCGAATCGGATCTCATGCCGATGAAGCGCATGTCGAGCTGATAGACGCCCGGGGGCAAATGGTGGCGTCGCTCGGCTGGGAGCCCGTCCGGCCAAGCGCGGCCGTTCTGGGGCGGTTGAAGGGGCCTCTCCTTCTTCTCATGTTGCTTCTGTGCATGGCGGTGTACGCGTTGCACCGTCGAACGCGCCGCATGGCCCGTGGGCTGATGGCCAGCGAAGCGCGCGCCAAGCATATCGCCTTTCACGACATGCTTACCGGCATGCCCAACCGCCCGCTCTTCGTCCGAAGGCTGCGCGACATTGCGGGACGGCGGAAACGGGATGGAGGACAGGCCGCCATATTGTGCCTGAACCTCGACCGTTTCCGGGAGGCGAACGACACCTATGGCCATGTCGTTGGCGACGAACTGATCCGTGAGGTCGGCGCGCGGCTCCTCCGGACCTGCCGACAGCATGAGATGCTTGCACGATTCTCTGCGGACGAGTTCGCGATTCTGCTGGAAGATGCGACTGCGGATGCCGCCGCGCGGCTGGCCGAGCGGCTCTGCGCGACGGTGGCGGAGCCGTTCGCATTGGGGGTCGGCCCCATCTCCGTGACCTGTACGATCGGCATCGCCATGTTGCCGGAAGGCGATGTCGATCCGGAAGAGATGATCCGCCAGGCCGATATGGCATTGCTTCGGGCGAAATCGGAAGCGCGGGGGCAGTATCGCCTCTTCGACGCAGACATGGACGCGCTCGTTCGATCGCGCCGGATATTGGAACAGGATCTGGGCGAGGCGCTCCGCGACGGCGATCTGCGGGTCGAATATCAGCCGCAGGTCAATGGCTCGGGACGCATGATTGGAGTCGAGGCGCTGCTGCGCTGGCGGCATCCCGAGAAAGGCGAGATCTCGCCAGCGCTGTTCGTCCCCGTTGCCGAGCAGTCGGGTCTGATCGAGCGTCTCGGTCTGTTCGTGCTGCGGCAGGCGTTCGAAGACAGCAGGGCATGGCCGTCGCTGCGCGTGGCCGTGAACATCTCCTCCTGCCAGCTCCATGCGGAGGGCTTCGTCGACAGCCTCGCCGACCTTGTTCGCGAGATGGACGTCGATCCACGTTTGTTCGACCTGGAAATCACCGAAGGCGTCTTTCTGCGTGACGATCGGCAGCTGCGCGAGAAACTGGCGCGGCTGCGCGAGCTGGGGTTTGGACTGGCGCTGGACGATTTCGGAACCGGTTATTCCAGCCTTGGCTATCTGCGCAGTTACCCGATCACGAAGATCAAGATCGATCGGTCCTTCGTTACGGGCATTGGCGCCAGCGAAGCGTCCGACCAGGTGATCGGCGCGATCATCAGGCTCGCTACGGCGCTTCGCCTGGGAATCGTCGCCGAGGGGGTGGAGACGGAGGCGCAATGGTCGTGGCTGCTCGACGCGGGGTGCCGTGACGCTCAGGGCCATCTGTTCGCGCGCGCCATGCCGGCATCGGCGGTCGGTCAGCGGCTCAATGACGAGGCAAAGCCGGGCGGGGCGCCCGGCATGGCTGCCTGACCGTCCAGAAGGGATTGCCCTTAGCAGAGTCCACAATATCGACCGACGTCTGCAACGATTATGACCCGGAACATGGTTAACAGTCGCGCCGTCATGCAAAGCTACAGATTGTACATTCTGGATTCGCTGGGCGACCACATCGACGATTGCGTCGAACTGCGTGCCCATGACGACGAGGCCGCTGTCGCCACTGCGGTACAGTTTACGGGCCGGCGCCCTTCCGAGTTGTGGCGGCTCGACCGTCGCATACGCAGTTTTCCGACGACGGCCCCGCTGCTGGCCGCGTGACGCCCTAGACGATTACTCCCGTGGGTTTCAGCCTACTGCGCTGAGCCTGCTCTGGCTGCTGTCCCAGAAGCCCTGGGCGCGATTGCCTGAGCTGCGGCCACCTTCGCCCAGGGCGAAGCGTCCGACCAGCCCGGAAAGGCGTGTGGCTTCGGTCGATAGGCTGTTGGCAGCGGCTGTGGCCTCCTCGACCATGGCCGCATTCTGCTGGGTCGAGCGGTCCATCGAGTTTACGGCAACATTGACCTCGGCGATCCCCTGCGCCTGCGCATCCGCCGTGCTGGCGATCTCGGTGGCGAGGAGGTTCATCTGGCCGATACGTCCGGCGATGCGAGAGAGGGCCTCGCCGGTTTCGCCGACCAGATGCACGCCTTGGGTGACTTGCGCCGAGCTGCTGCCGATCAGGTCCTTGATATTCTTCGCTGCATCGGCGGATCGCTGCGCGAGCGCCCTGACTTCGTTCGCGACCACCGCGAAGCCCATGCCGGCATCGCCGGCGCGTGCGGCTTCGACGCCGGCATTCAGGGCCAGCAGGTTGGTCTGGAAGGCTATGCCATCGATCAGCGTGACGATCTGGGCGATCTCGCTCGACGACCGCTCGATGTCGGCCATCGCCCCAACCGCCTTCTGGACGACCTCGGCGCCGATGCCGGCGTCATGCTGGGCCTCCTGAACCGCTGATCGAACCTCGTTCGCCCGACTCGCGGTCTGCTTCACCGTGGCGGTGATCTGCTCCATCGCGGCCGCGGTCTCCTCGACATTGGCCGCCTGTTTTTCGGTGCGTTCGGCAAGATCGGAGGAGGCGTGGGCGATCTCGGACGAACTCACCCGGATCATTTCCGACGCATCGGCGACTTCGGTCAGCGTCTCGCGCATCCTTACGCGCATCTGCTCGAAATCCTGTTCGATCTGTCGATATTCGGCGCTCAGGCCGCTGAGGCGATTGTCGAGGTCGCCATCGGCCAGCGCCGACAGGGCCTGGCCGATCCGCCCGATCGCCTCGGCACGTTCTTCATTCGCCGCCTTGAAATAGGAGGACAGAGCCAGCTGCATATCGAATAGGGCCGTCTTGACGAAGGTCCCTATGGCGTGGGTGAGGGCCTTGCCGCTGAGGCGACGGCGGACGGACTGACTCATCATCCCGTCGATCACCTGGTCGAGGACCATGGCATAGGCGCCGATATACCAGACCGGATCGAGCCCGACCCGCGCATGGATCAGCCCGATCTTCTCGGCGCCTTGCATGAACTGCCCATTGATGCCCTGCGTGAACAGGGCGGACCAGTGCTCGAGCTGCTTGGATCGCGCATGCTCGATGGCGGCGGGGTTACGGAACAGCACGCCCAGCTTGGGGTCGGAAGCGATCTTGGCGTAGAGAACATCCAGCGCTGGGCCGGCATGGCGCTCGACGCCTTCGTGGATGAGCGGCAAGTCGTCGTTCGGGCCGAAAGAGAGGCCGAAAAAGCTCAGCTGCGCCGACTCGGCCGGCAAGGATGTCCTGTTGTCTGTCATAGATCACTCCTAGATGAGTGTTTATCTACAGCAGGGACGTAAACATTTGATGATCGACAAAAATATCAATGTTTCGGAGGCGTTCTGAAATAAAATACGCCGGAAAATCAGCGTTATTACCGTGATTTCAAGTTAATGCGTGATTATGGGTGAGTGCAACTTGTCGATACGTACCTTGGATCAGGGCTTGATCGACGGTGAATCCAGTTTTGTGACGCCTGCCGCTACGGCAATCTTGAGCGCTTCGGCGAGCGATCGTACGCCGAGCGCCCGCATCAGCGCCGCGCGGTAGAGTTCGACCGTACGGATGCTGAGGTCCAGTTCATAGGCGATCACCTTGTTCGCCTTGCCTTGGCTCAACTTGACCAGAACCTCGCGTTCGCGTTGCGTCAGCCCGGCGATCTTCGCTTCGGCGTTCTTCTGTTCGGCAGCCGTTATACCGCTTGTCTCCAGCCGCACGCGCTCGGCCAGGCGCTCACAATTTGCCAGCCTGTTGTCAATGGCGGCGATGAGCAGATCGAAATCAATCGGCTTGACCAGATAGTCGTCCGCCCCCGCCTGGCGCCCGTTGATGAGATGGCTGTTGTCGCCATAGGCCGATAGGAAGATGAAGGGGATGGTACCCGTCTTCGCATCCCGGGCACGCAGTTCGCGGACCAGTGAGAGACCGTCCAGTTCGGGCATGTTCATGTCGCTCACGATCAGATTGGGCGTCCGTGCCTCAACCTTGGCAAGCGCTTCCACGCCATTTGTCGCGCCTTCGACCGAAAAACCGGCATGTGCCAGTTCCTCGACCAGATCGGCGAGTATCTCTGCCTCATCCTCAACGCACAATATGTGATACTGCGCGCGTGCTGCCGTCGCAGCAGCCGAAAGCGCGGCCTGTTCGACGGCGGATCCGCTATTGTCTTCGGCCATCTTCATCATACTCCCCCAAGACGCCTGCTTACGAATGGCTACGCCAAGATGTCGGGAAAAGCGATTCCGCACCTCTCCGTAGACTTACTATGCGCTGCCAGCCTTTTATGCGCTCAGTATTGTTCCTCAGTGCGTCCAGGCGGCGGGGCGAGCTCTTCCTCTTCGTCGGCCTTCCAGGCGTGGCGCTTCGGCAGACTGAGCGCCACCGTCGTACCGCGGTCCTGCTCGGAGAAAATCTCCAGGGCTCCGCCATGGGCGTCGAGGATCTGATCGGCCAGGTAAAGCCCGATGCCCGCGCCCGGCGTGCCGGCGCTGTTTGCCCCCCGGAAAAATCGCTGCTTCACCTGGGCAAGCTCGTCCGGCGCAATGCCGGGCCCGCTGTCATGGACCGACAGGATGCTGCGGTCGCCCTGGTCGCGCACCGAGATATGGACCTTGCCGTCCTCGCCCGCATAGCGCGCGGCATTGTCGACCACCGCCGCAACGGCGACGCGCATCATCTCGGGGTCGATCTCGATCGGCGTGTCCGGCAGATCACCTATTTCGAGCGTCCGTCCCGGATATTGGTCGCGCAGCGCTTCCTGAGCGGGCGCGACGAGCTCCGACCACATGGCCCGTGTCAGTCGGGGCGGCTCACCGCGTCCGGTCTTCTCGACACGCAGCAGCTGCAGTGCGCTGGCCAGCACATCGTTGCATCTGCGCACCGCGCGGCGGAGGCTTACCGACCTTTGTCGCAGGTCATCCGGCTTCAGCTGATCGGCACGCCGCGCGAGGATCTGGCCGCAGCTGTCGATAACCGTCAGCGGCGTGCGGAATTCGTGCGAGATGACGTCGATGAAACGTCGCTGAGCGGTATTGATCGCCACCTCGCGCTGAAGCGCTGTGCTGACCTGGCGTTCCTGCTCGCTGATGGTCTGATAGGCCTGCGCAAGGCCCCGCGACATGTGGACCAGACTATGGGCCAGAGTATCGATCTCGGTGACGCCGCTCTCCGGCGTCGACTGTTCATGCCGGCCGGCGCCGATCTCGAAGATCGTCTCTCCGATCGCATCCAGCGGGTCGGAGAGCTTTTTGCTCAGCGCACGTGTGCGCGCGTAGAGATAGACCATAAAGATGCAGTAGAAGAGGAACAGCGCCAACGCCATCAACTGACCGATGCTCTGCAGTCTCGCGCGAAGATATTGGGCCTCGCTCAAAATCTCTTCCGACGGTGCCAGCACGAGCAATTTCCACCCCGGGCCCATTACCGCGCCCCGGGCCGCAATCATGCGCCGTCCGTTCAGGGTGACATCGCGCGCGACCACCCGGTCGTCGCGAAATAGCGTGGCCAGCGGCGCCAGATCCTTGCGGCGCAGCAGATTATAGGCCTCGGGTTTGAACGTGTCCGATTTCACGGCGCCGTCATAGGCATGCTGCCGCATCTCCTTCACGCCCAGATCACGCTCGCCGGGGCCCGGTATCGCCAGCATCGTTCCGTCGCGACCGACGAGGATCGCATAGCCCTTCCACGGGATGTTCATCGCCAGAACATGCTCGATCAGCGCGCCGATCGTGACGTCTATCCCGACTACGCCCTCCAGCCGCTCGGTCGAATAGACGGGCGCGATCGAGGAGACCATCCAGCCCGCTCCGGCGGGGTCGAGATAGGCATCGGTCCACGTCTGCCGGCGCGATGGATTGCGCTTGGCGTCGGCCTCATAGTAGAAGTTATAGGACCGCACGTCCATGTCGGCGGGATAGGTTTCCGCAGCGTTCACATAGGGATAGATGCGGTTATAGGTGTCCCAGCTATTGAAATAGGATTGTGCGACCAAGGGGTTGGTTTCCTTGAGGTCGCGCAGAAGCGGATCAATCCGGGTGAGGCGCCAGACCTTGTCCATCTGCTCGGGGCCTATCCCGCGCTGGCCACTGTAAAAGCTGGCGCTGCGATCACCACCGCCCGTACTGACCAGCGCGCCGGCTTTCGTGCGGCGATAGCGCGCTCGTTCGGCAGGGTCGACGGCGGGGGCCGGCGACGCGAGCGCGCGTCGGGTCTCGCGTGCGAGAAGGGTGGTCGATGCAGCTATGCCTTCGAGCGAACTCGATATCGAAGACGCCTCCCGCTGGGCAAGGTCGGATAGGTAGTCGCGAGAGATCTTCTCCACCGCCGCAGCATTGCGGTCGTAGATGAAATTGCTGCTAACCCAATAAATTGCCAAAAAGGTTAGTTCGATCAGCAAAAGCGGGAGGATGGCGGTTCGCAGATAGGATCGGGATATCCAGGTCGCGAGGGAAACCGACCCTGGCGCATCTCTGTCCCCACCATGCTCCATAAGTCGAATTCCAGATTTTTAACTTAGACAAAATTTCGGTAGTCAGCTTAGGTTGCCATAGCGGGAAATGATGGGCGGCAGGAATTGCGGACAACCCTTAAGCACCGGAAAGTTGAGCAGGAGCTGCCGCTTTTCGAGACGGCCTACACGGTCGCACTCGATCAGCTTGCCAGCCCGATCTGGCTGTTCGACCTGGACAGCTTCGAACTGGTGTGGGGCAATCGGTCGGCTTTGACCTTCTGGGGAGCGGCATCGATTGAAGAGTTTCGCCGTCGCGACGCTTCTCCGCAGTCTCCTGGGGTCCGGCAACGGCTGGGCGTGGTCCGGCATGACCTGCTGGTTCACGGTGTGTTCGAGGATGCGTGGACCTTATATCCCTCTGGGCAGCCTACCCCGCTGACCTGCCGCCTGCGCGGTTTCCGGCTGGACAATGGTCATGTCGCGATGCTGGTAGAGGCGCAGACTGCGACGATCGCGCCCGACAAGATAAACGACCTGCGCCTGATGGAGGTGATTCGGCACACCCCCATGCTGGTCTCGCTGTTCCAGCCCGATGGAGCCAGCATCGTCAACAATCCTGCCGCTCATGCCTGGCTCCACGAAGTCGGGCTGGATGACGACGAGGATGGCGATCTTTTCCTGGCGATGTTCGTCGACACCAAGGCCGCTACCGCGCTGCGCCGGAAGGCGCTCTCATCGGGTTTCGCCGAGGCGCGGCTGCGTGTGAAGGGGCGGGGCGTGCGGCATCATGCCGTGCAACTTCGCCGGGTTCTCGATCCGCTTACCGGCAAGCCCGCGTTGCTGGCCGCGCAGTTCGACATGACGGCCACCATGCGGCTGGAGGCGCGGCTGGAAAAGGCGCTGCGCAAGGAGCGCGCGATCAATGAGAATCAGCGGCAGTTCCTGTCGCTCGCCACCCATGAGTTCAGAACGCCGCTGTCGATCATCGATGCCGCGACACGGCGGCTCCTGCGCCTGGGCACCAGCCTCAGCCCCGCCGTGAGCGAGAGGGTGCAGTCGATCCGATCCGCTACGACCCGGATGCTTGCCGCGATCGAGAAGACGCTCGCCGCCTCGTTGGTGGAAGAGGGCAAGATTTCCTTCCAGCCCGAACTGACGGATATCGGCCCGCTGCTGGATCAGGCGGTGGCGACCCAACAGGGACTGAGCGCGGACAGGACCTTGGTTCTGGATCGCGAGCCGCTCCCTGCCTTGAAGCTCGACCGCATCCTTGCCGAACAATGTATCGACAATATCCTGACGAACGCTGCCAAATATTCTTATCCCGACACGACCATCCACGTTCAGGCGGCGGTTCGGGGGGGGCATGTGTCGATCCGGGTGCGCAATGAAGGCATCGGCATCCCGGCCGACGATCTTCCGCGAATCTTCGATCATTATTTTCGCGCGAGCAATGCGCGCGGTATCAAGGGCACGGGCATCGGCCTTTACACCGTCCGCCATTTCATGACGCTGCACAGCGGCACGATTACGGTGCGCAGCAGCGAGAAGGAGTGGACCGAAGTCGAGCTGCGTTTTCCGCTGCCGACATCTGCCTGAAAGCGAAGGGCCACCACGACATGGTCGTGATGGCCCCTTGGTGATCCACGCAGCGGCCGGTTACTTCGCGTTGGCGAAATCCGGCTTCCGCTTGCCGAGGAAGGCGGCGACGCCCTCGCGGCCTTCCGGCCCCGCGATCGCACCGGCGATGCCGCGCGCCTCGAGTTCCAGATGGGTTTCCCAGCTATTGTCATAGGCGTTGAGCAGCAGCGCCCGCGAGCGAGCGATGGCGCCGACGGCACCGCTGGCGAGCTTCGCCGCGACGGCCGCACCCTCGGCTGCGAGCGCCTCGTCGTCGACTACGCGGGTGACCATGCCCAGCGCCTCGGCCTCGTCCGCCGTGACCTTGCGGTTGGTCAGGATGATCTCCTGCGCCTTGCGCAGGCCGACAAGGCGCGGGAGCAGCCAGGTCAGGCCGCCGTCGGGCGACACGCCGAGCATGCCATAAGCGGCGTTGAACACCGCTGCGCGGCCGCACAGGACGACGTCGCCGCTCAGCGCCATGCCATAGCCCGCACCGGCGGCGGGACCGTTGACCAGCGTGACCAGCGGTTTGTTCATGCGTGCGAAGCGGGACATGGCGAGGTGCAGCGTGCTGGCGAGATCGCCCACCATCGCACCGACCTTGTCGCCCGCCGCCGCCATCGCCGACACGTCGCCGCCCGCACAGAACATGCGGCCGGCACCCGTCATCGTGACGCAGCGTATGCTGTCGTCGCTGTCGCATTCGGTCGCCACCTCGAGCAGCGCGCGCGCAACCGGCATGTCGAGCGCATTGGCCGCTTCGGGGCGGTTGAGGGTGACCTTGGCGACGGAGCCTTCGCGCTCCAGCAGGACCAGCGCGCTCATCGCGGCGCCATCCGGATCGCGCCGTCGAGACGGATCGTCTCGCCGTTCAGCATCGGGTTCTTGAGGATGCTTTCGGCGAGCATCGCATATTCGCTCGGGTCCCCAAGGCGGCTCGGATGCGGCACCTGCTGGCCGAGCGAGTCCTGTGCAGCCTGGGGCAGACCCTTCATCATCGGGGTCATGAAGATGCCGGGAGCGATCGTCATCACCCGGATCTTGTGCTGGGCAAGGTCGCGGGCGGCGCACAGGGTGAGGCCCGCCACGCCTGCCTTGGACGAGGCATAGGCGGCCTGGCCGACCTGGCCGTCAAAGGCGGCGACCGACGCGGTGTTGATGATCACGCCGCGCTCCTCGCCGACCGGCTCGACGGTCAGCGCGCGGGCCGCGAACTTCGACAGGGTGTTGAAGGTGCCGATCAGGTTGATCTCGATGACCTTGCGATAGAGGTCGAGGTCGTGCGGGCTGCCGTCCTTGGCGACGACACGCGCAGGCGGGGCGATGCCCGCGCAATTGACGAGCACGCGGGCCACGCCATGCTTGGCTTCCGCTTCGGCGATGCCAGCGGCGACGCTGGCATCGTCGGCCACGTTCACCGAGACGAAATGGCCGCCAATCTCAGCGGCAGCCGCCGCGCCAGCTTCGGCATTGAGGTCGAAGATCGTTACTTTGGCGCCATTGGCGGCCAGCATTTTCGCGGTTTCGCCACCGAGGCCGGAGGCCCCTCCGGTGACGATCGCGGCAACGTCCTTTAGGTTCATCTACATCATCCCCTTGTCGTGGGCGGGCCAGCCCTAAAGGGCCGCCCGCCGAATATCCAGCGCCGCGTCGGATCCGCCGCGCAGCGCTCCGGCCTCACACCAGCTCGACCGCCATCGCGGTCGCTTCGCCGCCGCCGATGCAGAGGCTGGCGACGCCGCGCTTTAGGCCGCGGTTCTGCAGCGCGCCGAGCAGCGTCGCGATAACGCGGGCGCCGCTGGCCCCGATGGGGTGGCCCAGCGCACAGGCGCCGCCGTTGACGTTGAGCTTCTCGGCCGGAATCTGCAGATCCTTGGCAGCGATCATCGCGACCACGGCGAACGCCTCGTTGACCTCGAACAGATCGACGTCGTCGACGGTCCACCCGGCCTTCTTCAGCGCCTTCTCGATCGCGGGGACGGGGGCGGTCGTGAACAGGCCAGGCTCATGCGCATGAGCGGCGTGCGACGCGACGCGCGCGACCACCGGCAGGCCGAGCTTTTCGGCAACGCTCTGCCGGGTCATCACCAGCGCCGCTGCGCCGTCCGAAATGGACGAGCTGTTGGCGGCCGTGATGGTGCCGTCCTTGGCGAAGGCGGGCTTGAGCGTCGGGATCTTCTCCGGCCGTGCTTTGCCCGGCTGCTCGTCGGTCGACACCGTGACCGGGCCCCCGCGCGTCTCGAGCGTCACGGGCACGATCTCGCGCTCGAAGGCGCCGCTCTTGATCGCCTCGCTGGCACGGCTGAGCGAGCGGATCGCATATTCGTCCTGCGCCTCGCGGGTGAACTGATAGTTGCGCGCCGAATCCTCGGCGAAGGCGCCCATCAGCTTGCCGGGGGTGTAGGCGTCCTCGAGGCCGTCGAGGTACATCGAGTCCTTGATCACATCATGGCCGATGCGCGCGCCGCCGCGATGCTTGGCGAGCAGATAGGGGGAGTTGGTCATGCTCTCCATCCCGCCTGCGACGATCACGTCGGCGCTGCCGGCAGCCAGGGCGTCATGCGCCATGATCGCGGCCTGCATGCCGGAGCCGCACATCTTGTTGACGGTGGTCGCCTCGACATTCTTCGGCAGGCCGGCGCCGAGCGCAGCCTGGCGGGCAGGGGCCTGACCGAGGCCGGCCGGGAGGACGCAGCCCATGAAGATCTGTTCGACCTGCTCGCCCTCGATGCCTGCGCGCTCGATCGCGGCCTTGACGGCGGCGGCGCCGAGTTCGGTCGCGGACGCGCCGGAGAGGGCGCCCTGGAAACCGCCCATCGGCGTGCGGGCGTAGGAGGCGATGACGACGGGATCTGTGCTCATGCTGCTGTCCTCAGGTGAAGAAGAAAGGGGTATAGGATCAAAGGCCGCGCGCGATCACCATGCGCTGGATGTCGGACGTGCCTTCGTAGATCTGGCACACGCGAACGTCGCGGTAGATTTTGGCGAGGCCATATTCCTCGAGATAGCCATAGCCGCCCAGCGTCTGGATCGCCCCGGAGACGATCGCCTCTGCGGCTTCCGACGCAAAGAGCTTCGCCATCGAAGCTTCCTGCAGGCAGGGTTTGCCGGCATCCTTGCAGGCCGCCGCATGCAGGACCAGCTGGCGCGACGCTTCTAGCCGGGTCGCGAGATCGGCAAGCCGGAAGCCGACCGCCTGATGCTCGATGATCGGCTTTCCGAAGCTGCGGCGGTCGCGGGCATAGCCGACCGCGATATCCAGCGCGGCCTGCGCCATGCCGACGCATTGCGCGGCGATGCCGATCCGGCCGGCCTCGAGATTGGCGAGGGCGATGTTATAGCCCCGGCCCTCCGTGCCGAAGAGCAGGTCATCCTCGACGAACAGGTCGTCGAAGCGGATCGCGCAGGTATCGGACGCGGCCTGGCCCAGCTTGTGCTCGACCTTGTCGACGACATAGCCCGGCCGGTCGGTCGGCACGAGGAAGGCGGACATGCCCTTCTTTCCGGCGGCGGGATCCGTGACAGCAAAAACCATCGTCAGACCGGCGATCTTGCCCGAGGTGATGAACTGCTTTGCCCCGTTCAGCCGCCAGCCGCCCTCGACGCGAACGGCCCGGGTGCGGAGCGCGGCAGCATCCGAGCCAGCATCGCTTTCGGTCAGCGCGAAGGCGCCGATCATGCGGCCGCCGATCAGATCGGGCAGGAAGCGCTGCTTCTGCTGCTCGCTGCCCTGCGCCAGCAGGCCGCCGACGAGCAGGCTGTTCTGGATCGAGACGACGGTCGAAAGCGCGCCGTCGGCCGCGGCCAGCTCGATCAGCGACAGGGCATAGGAGACATAGTCTGCGCCGGCTCCGCCAAATTGCTCGGGCGCCACCATGCCGAGCAGGCCTAGGCTCGCTACTTCCTCGAACAGACCTTCGGGATAGCCGCCCGCCGCCTCATAGGCGGCGCTGTTCGGCTTGATGCGGTCCTGAGCAAAGCCACGCACGGCATCCTGAATGGCCAGCTGCGTCTCGGTGAGAATCATGAAACCCCTCGGAAGATTCTATACTCACCGGTATATTGATTGCTGACAGGTTTTGTGTCAACTCGGACGCAGGATGAAGATGCCCGATCAGCGTGACGCGTCTGCGTCCCCGTTCAGGACGCGAGAGCAACGCGAAGAGGAGCGGTCGGCCAAGCGCCTGGCCCTGCTCGTTGCGGCGGTGCGCATGTTCAACGAGCGCGGCTTTCATGCGACCTTGCTCGAGGACGTCGCCGCCAGTCTCGGCGTGTCGAAGCCGACCATCTATCATTATCTGGGCAACAAGGAGCGGGTGCTGCTCGAGTGCATCCGGCTCGGCATCGAGCAGTTTCGCGCGGCGATCGAGGAGGCGAGGGGACTGCCCGGCAGCGGGCTGGACCGGCTCCGCCATTTCCTGCGTGCCTATGCCCGCATCAACATGGACGATTTCGGCCGCTGCGTGATCCGCACGGGAGTCGAGCCGCTGTCGCCGGAGGGCGCGCAGGTGATGCGCGATCAGAAGCGCGGGATCGACGCCGCGCTGCGCTGCTTCATCGAGGATGGCATGGCTGACGGCTCGATCGCGCCGAGCGACCCGAAGATATTGGCGTTCACATTGGCCGGCGCGCTGAACTGGCCGGCCCGCTGGCATGTGCCCGGCGGCCCGATGAGCGCGGAAGACATCGCCACGCAGATGGTCGACATACTGACGGCTGGCCTCGCCCCGCGTTGATCAGCCGAAGAGGCCGGCGCCCAGATAGAATAGTGCACCGATCGCGGCGGCGGCGGGGAGGGTGATCACCCAGGCGACGACGATGCTGCCCGCAACGTTCCACCGCACGGCCGACAGCCGTCGTGACGATCCTACGCCGACGATAGCACCGGTGATGGTGTGCGTCGTCGACACCGGGATACCCAGCCAGGTTGCCCCGAACAGCGTGATCGCGCCGCCCGTCTCCGCGCAGAAGCCCTGCGCCGGGGTCAGGCGCGTGATCTTCGATCCCATAGTGTGGACGATCTTCCAACCGCCCATCAGCGTGCCGAGGCCCATCGCAGACTGGCAGGTGATGACGACCCAGAACGGCACGTGGAACTCGCCGCCGAGCATGCCCTGCGAATAGAGCAGGACGGCGATGATCCCCATCGTCTTCTGAGCGTCGTTGCCGCCATGGCCGAGCGAGTAGAGCGAGGCCGAGATCAGCTGGAGCCGGCGATAGCGGCGGTCGGCCGCGGTCGGTGTCGAGCGCACGAACACCCAGCTGGTGATGAACACCAGCACCAGCGCAAGGATGAGCCCGATCGTCGGGGACAGCACGATGGCGAAGCTGGTCTTGAGCACACCCGACCAGACGATCGCCGCGCTGCCTGCCTTCGCCATGCCGGCACCGAGCAGGCCGCCGATCAGCGCATGGCTGGACGAGGAGGGGATGCCCAGCAGCCAGGTGATGACGTTCCAGCTGATCGCCCCCATCAGTGCGCCGAAGATGACGCGGGCGTCGACGATCTCCGCGCTGACGATCCCCTTGCCCACCGTCTCGGCGACGTGAAGCCCGAAGAAGAGGAAGGCGATGAAGTTGAAGAAGGCCGCCATCGCTACCGCATGATGCGGCTTCAGAACGCGGGTCGAGACGACCGTCGCGATCGAGTTGGCGGCGTCGTGCAGGCCGTTCAGAAAGTCGAACGCCAGCGCGATGCCGATCAGGCCGACCAGCAGCGGAAAGGAAATCACGGGGTCCATCGTCAGGCGTGGTCGAGCACGAGACCCTGGATCTCGTTGGCGACGTCCTCGAAGGCGTCGGTGATCTTCTCGAGATGGCTGTAGATTTCGCGGCCGATGATGAAGGCCATCGGCGATTTTTCACCCTTCGCCTTGAACAGCACCTTGAGCCCCAGCGCATGGATTTCGTCGGCATGGCCTTCGAGCCGCACGATGCGTTCGGTCAGGCTGTGCAGGCGGCCCGAATTCCGACCGAGGTCACGCAGCAGCGGCATCGCGTCGGCGGTGATCCGCGCGGCTTCGACGATGATCCCCGCCATGTCGCGCATATGCGGTTCGAACTCCTTGACCTCGTACAGCGTGATCGCCTTGGCGGTCTGGTTCATCTGGTCGATCGCATCGTCCATCGAACCGATCAGGCTGGTGATCGCGGTGCGGTCGAACGGCGTGATCAGCGTCTTGCGGACGTCGACCAGCACGTCGCGGATGATGTCGTCCGCTTCGTTCTCGCGGTCGAAGATCTCCTGGCTGTGGACGGGCATGTCCGGCCCGCCCTGCAGCAGGCGGCCGAGCGCGTCGGCCGCCGCGACGTTGAGCGCGGCATGCGCCTCGAACTGCTCGAAGAAACGGCCCTGCTTGGGCAAGAGGGCCTGAAACCAGCGCACGATGGTGAACCTTTCTGCTGAATGGCGGCGCGTGGCCGAAACGACGCGTTCCGCCAGCCCCGGATTCCACACCGGGGGGGTGAACTGCGCCAATATGCTTTTGAGATCGGGCTCGTCGACCGCGGCGGCGGCGTCGGCCGGCATGAACCAGCGGGTCTGCCGCTCTTCCTTTTCCGGCCAGTCGTCGAGCTGCGTGGTGACCGAGAAGGGGAAGATGTCGACCGTCGCCGGACGCGAAGTGCCGTTGCGCCGCTGCTTGCGATAATCGTAACTGCCGATTGCATAGGGGCAGGCGATGCCGACCAGCCCCGCCTCCTCATAGGCTTCCTGGCTGGCGGCTTCGTGGCTGCGCAGTCCCTTGATGCGATTGCCCTTGGGAAGCACCCACCGGCCGGTGTCGCGCGACGTGATCAGCATGACCTCGATGAGGCCCGCTGGGGTCGTACGATAAGGCAGGACGGCAATCTGGCGGATGATTCGACTCCCCGGCGACGGGGCTCCCTACAAATGTGACAGTTATGTTGCAACGCTCACGGCGAATCGGCCGCTTGGGCCGTCTTCCCTTACGCCTGTCGTTCGTCGAACGTCCCCGTCGTTTCGTCGGCGTCATGCGACTTTGGTGGAGGCGGCGCGACGGTCGGTCGAAGTCGAAATGCGCGGCGGCAGGCAGGCGCCTATTCCCGGATCAACGGCACGGCACCGAACAACGCCGAGCCGCAAACCAGGATTTCACCGGGGGAATGAACGCCACGTTCTCCCGGCGCACAACAGGAGAACGACCATGAACCGCATCGTCACCGCCATTGCCGCCCTCGCTTCCGTCAGCGTCCTTGCTGTTCCCGCTTTTGCGCAGCGCACCGCCGAGGTCGCGTACAGCGATCTCGACCTGTCGAGCGCCGATGGCGCCGCCACGCTCAAGGCCCGCGTTCGCCACGCTGCCCAGCGCGTCTGCGCCTCGAACGGCGAACGCTCGCTGAGCAACACGGTCGAAACCCGCGCCTGCTCGACGGTCGCGATGGCCAAGGCGATGCCGCAGGTCGAGCTGGCACTGGCCAAGGCCGGCACCCAATATGCCGACGCCGGCCGCCTGACCGTCGCCGCCAAGTAACCACCCCGGCGCGCTCCGCCCCCCAGACGCCTTACCGCAGCGCGCTTCAGCGACGGACATCCCCCGGGGCGTCCGTCGCTGCTCCGGCACGAACCATCTCCCGTGTCGCTTGATCGCTTCGGCGCACCCACCACTTTGAAGCCTACATGCGGCCGGACTGGCAATTTCCTCCGCATGGGACGCACCCTCGGGTTCCCTTACCCGGGGGTGCTTTCCGTCAAACTTTTCGGCTCGCCTCGCAGCGTCTCAGGACCGGTTCGCCTCCGCAACGGAACCCGTGCCGTGATCGCGCGTCCTTGATGTTGGTCGCTGCGGACATCGTCCTATGCGTCCTTGTCCGCGTGTCACGACAACAGACGTCAGGGTGATTTGAAGAGATGCTGTCCCGGTCCCATCAACCGGTGCTGGCGCCCCCGCCGGCGCTCGACCCCACCCGTTTCAGCCTGTTCATCGATTTCGACGGCACGCTGGTGCCGCTCGTGGACCATCCCGATCTGGTTCGGGCCGATGGGGAACTGATCGATCTTCTCCACGCCCTTCATGCGAGATTCGAGGGTCGCGTCGCCATCGTCAGTGGACGATCGATCGCCCAGCTCGACGCGATGATCGGCAACGTCGCTTCCGCCCTTGCGTTGGCGGGAAGCCATGGCGCGGAGGTCCGCGTCGATGGGCGGCTGGTGGAGCCGGAAAGGCCTGCCGGACTGGATGCCGCCATCGCCGCTGTGCGGAACTATGGGGCGGGGCATCCCGAAATCTACATCGAGGAAAAGAGCCACGGGGTCGCCCTTCATTATCGCAAGGCGCCGATGCTGGAGGAGCCCGTGCACCGGCAGGCGCGCGCGATTGCCGAACGCACCGGCCTCGATCTCCAGCCCGGCAAGATGATGGTCGAGCTGCGAGGCCCCGGCTGGGACAAGGGCGAGGCCGTCGCCGCATTGCTGGCGGAACCGCCCTTTGCACTCAGCCTGCCGGTGATGATCGGCGACGACCTCACCGACGAGTCCGCGCTGCGGATCGCGGAGGAGAAGGGCGGCATGGGTGTTCTGGTCGGGCCGGGGCGCGAGACCGCTGCCCGCCACGGGCTTGCGGATGTTGGCTCGGTCCGCCGCTGGCTGTGGGAGGCGGTGGCATGACCGCGACGCTCGATCTCTGGCCCATCGGCAATTGCCAGGTGTCCGCTCTCGTCGATCGGGCGGGCCGCCTCGTCTGGGCCTGCGTGCCGCGCGTGGACGGCGATCCGGTGTTCTCCTCGCTCCTCGACAGCAATCGCCCCTCGGCCGAGGGCGCGCGCGGCTTCTGGGAGATCGACCTGGAAGACTGCGTCGACACGCAGCAAAATTATGTCCGCAACACTCCGATCCTCGTTACCCGCCATGCCGACGCGGCGGGCAATGCGATAGAGGTGGTCGACTTCTGCCCGCGCATCCATCGCCACGGCCGGATGTATCGCCCGGTCGCCTTTGCGCGGATCGTGCGGCCCGTGTCCGGCAGTCCGCGTATCAAGGTGCGGCTGCGGCCGTCACGCGACTGGGGGGCATCGGCGCCGGAGACGACGCGCGGCTCCAACCATATCCGCTATCTGCTGGACGACACGACGCTGCGCCTCACCACCTCGGCGCCGATCGGCTGGATCGAGAGCGAGCGGCTGTTCCGGGTCGAGCGCCCGCTGCACTTCTTCCTCGGCCCCGATGAAAGCTTCGTCGGAGAGATCGGCGACGCGCTCGACACGATGCTCGAACATACGACCCAGGAATGGCGGCACTGGGTCCGCGCGCTGGCGACCCCGGTGGAATGGCAGGACGCGGTGATCCGCGCGGCGATCACGCTGAAGCTGTGCCAGCATGAGGAAACCGGCGCGATCGTCGCGGCGCTGACGACGTCGGTACCCGAACATGCCGACAGCCAGCGAAACTGGGACTATCGCTACTGCTGGATCCGTGACGCCTATTACACCGTCCAGGCGCTCAACCGGCTTGGCGCGCTCGACGTGCTGGAAACCTATCTCGAATATCTGCGCAACATCGTCGACAATGCCAAGGGCGGGCATATCCAGCCGCTCTACGGCGTTGGCGGCGAGGCGCGGCTGGTCGAGCGGGTCGCGCCGCATCTCGATGGCTATCGCGGAATGGGGCCGGTGCGCGTCGGCAACCAGGCCTATGAGCAGATCCAGCACGACGCCTATGGTCAGATCATCCTGTCCAACGCCCAGGCTTTCTTCGACCAGCGACTCTTTCGCATGGCCGGCGAGGAGGATTTCCGCGCGCTCGAACGGGTCGGTGAACTCGCCTGGCAGGTCCATGACAAGCCCGATGCCGGGCTGTGGGAGCTGCGGACCAAGAGCCATGTCCACACCTATTCGGCGGCAATGTGCTGGGCGGGCTGCGATCGGCTGGCCAATGCCGCGCGTGCCCTGAACATGCCCGAGCGCGAAGCCTTCTGGCGCGACCGCGCGCTCAGGATCCGCGAGCGGATCGAGAGCCAGGCGTGGCGCGAGGACACGCAGCGCATTTCCGCCACCTTCGGCGGCGACGATCTCGACGCCAGCCTGATCCAGCTGCTCGACCTGCGCTTCGTTTCCCCTGACGACCCCCGCTTCCAGGGAACGCTGCGCGCGGTCGAACAGGGGCTGCGCCGGGGATCGCACATGCTGCGTTACGCCACGGAGGACGACTTCGGCCTCCCGCATACGGCATTCAACGTATGCACCTTCTGGTTGATCGAAGCGTTGTGGCTCACTGGGCGTACCGAAGATGCAAGGGAGCTTTTCGAGGAAATGCTGTCGCGAAGGACCCGTGCCGGGCTGTTGTCCGAGGATATCGATCCCGTAACGGGCGAGCTGTGGGGCAATTATCCGCAGACCTATTCGCTGGTGGGGATCATCAACTGCGCCGCGCTGCTCAGCCGGCCGTGGAACGCCGTCCGATGAGCCGGCTGATCATCGTGTCGAACCGCGTCCAGCCGCCGACCGGCGAGGGCGGCGGCAACCAAGGCGGGCTTGCCGTCGCGCTGTCGGCGGCGCTGCGGGAATCGAGCGGCATCTGGTTCGGCTGGTCTGGCGAGGTGGCCGAGCAGTTCACCGGCCATATCAACCTGCGCCGCGCCTTCGGGGTCACGACCGCGACGGTCGACCTGGAGGAGCAGGACGTCGACGAATATTATAACGGCTATGCCAACCGGACGCTGTGGCCGCTGTTCCACTACCGGGTCGACCTGGCCGAGTTCGAGAGCGGCTTTGCCGAGGGCTATGAACGCGTCAACCGCCGCTTCGCCGAGACCCTCCAGCCGCTGGTCGAGGAAGACGACCTGATCTGGGTCCACGATTATCATATGTTCCCGCTCGGTCGCTTCCTGCGCGACCGGGGCGTGCGCAACCGCATGGGCTTTTTCCTGCACATCCCTTGGCCGCCTTACCGGCTGTTGATGTCGCTGCCCGACCATCGCGAACTGGTCGAGACGCTGTTCGCCTATGACGTCGTCGGCTTCCAGACGCAGGACTCGCTCGAGGCCTTCCACGACTATGTCGTCCACGAGATGGGCGGCACGGTGGAGGAGGATGGCCGCGTGGTCGTGGGCGATCGTTCGGTGCTCGCGCGCGCCTGTCCGATCGGGATCGATACCGACAATTTCCTGGAGGCCGCACGGTCACCCGCAGCCAAGGACGCCTATGACCGGATGCGCGAAAGCGCCAATGGCCGAGACATGATCGTCGGCGTCGACCGGCTCGATTATTCCAAGGGGCTGCAGGAGCGTTTCCTGGGTTATGAGCGGCTGCTCCAGCAGGAGGAGGGGCTTCACGGGAGGCTGTTCCTGCTGCAGATCGCGCCGCCCTCGCGTGGCGACGTGCAGAGCTATCAGGAAATCCGTGCCGGGCTGGACTCGTTGTCTGGGCGGATCAACGGTGCCTATGCCGATGCCGAGTGGGTGCCGATCCGCTATGTGAACCGCGGCTATCCGCGCGACCGGCTGGCCGGCATCTACCGCGCTGCGCGGATCGGCCTCGTCACGCCGCTGCGCGACGGGATGAACCTCGTCGCCAAAGAATATATCGCGGCGCAGGACCCGGAAGACCCCGGCGTCCTGATCCTCTCCCGCTTCGCCGGCGCCGCCGAACAACTGAGCGACGCTCTGCTGATCAACCCGCACAGCCCCGAGGACATTGCCGACGCGATCCAGAAGGCGCTCGCCATGCCGCTCGCCGAACGCAAGGCCCGCTGGCGCGCGTGCATGGACAGCGTCGAACAGCAGGACGTGATGTGGTGGCGGAGGTGTTTCCTCAGCGCGCTGGCGGGGGAGGAGGAGTGTTCGCAAGCGGATGCGGCGTGAGGGTGGAGGTGAGAACCTGAGCGGCGACGAGCAGCGGAAACGTATTAAGTCCAATGGAGATGCGGTCCGCGAAGTCTATATAAGCGCCTCGAACCTAACCTTATACCATGCGCCTATTTGGGAGCCTCCGATACTTCTAAAGATCCCTACGCTGTTATTCGCTGAGGCCGCGAGGTTCTCAACCGCTGGACTACTTACGTATTTGGAGCGGAGACGACGAGCCTGTTCCGATGCAGCAAACAGGCCGTAGGGCACCATGGGACCGTCCAGCTGATCAAGGCGGCCCGCGACACGATGCCAGCACGGCATCCGGCAACACTGCGGCTGGAAGGCTGTAGGTTGAGCTCGGTCACGATTCAGTTTCATGGAACTCAGATTTTGAGCGTGTACGAGAATAAGAGCACAAAAATGCTCCCGACGCCATAGCCGTCACTTTGCAGCTCGGTGAACCTCCCATCGGAGATAAAATCGGAAAAAAGGATCTACCAACACTAGTTCAAGATCGTCGCTATTCCAGTCCAATGCCCTTGAACCCCGATTGCCGCCTGCGTCGATAGAAGATAAGTGATTAAGTGCATTGGAGACTTCGAGCTTTTGCGGTACTTTGTCGGCTAATATAGTATTAAGGCTACTTCGGATTTGGTCGTACGTGAGCTTCTCTTTTGGACCGGTCGCCGCGATAGACAACAAGATTGCTTGGTAAATGTCTGCGGTTCCACCTCCTACTAACGGGCGCGGGATGCGCTCTGTACGAGTTTGAGGGCCTTTCTTCAATTTTTCGTACACAGGCAGACCGGCATCACTCGCCACTTCACGAAAGATCGAATCGGTATCAAAATTAGCTGGAACAACCTGCTTGGTCACGTTCGCTTCTTCTATCCCGCAGTCATAGCAGAGGTTCCAACAAAACTGCTGCATAAGTAGCGGACTACCCTGAGATTCCTTGGCAAATAGCTCGATTATTGCGGTAGGGCAGTCAACATTGAGCGCTTTGAAGCCAGTTTGACCGATCTCAATTAGATCAGCTTCGCTCCAGTCTGGAACTGTCACATGTTTAAAGCGCCCAGTCACCTCAGGCTCTGCCTTAATTGCTTCGAAGGCGCGATAGGGTGTCGAGAGCAAAACTACTTTCAACCCTTTGAATACTGCACCTTTCAATGACTTTATGACATCTGCGCGGACATCATCAGTCAAATAATGAAAGTCATCGATAATCAACGTGATATTGTTCTTGAGAAGGTGTTCTATAGCAGATGACATTCCATCTATTTTGTAGGTTCGCGAACTATCGAAGCTTTTAAGGCGCGAGCCGCCCAAAGAAACTTCGATTTTCCCACCAGTTCCAAGAAATCCTGCGCTACCTTCCGCTTTAATGCCACCATCAACGCCGCGTTCTCGGCCTTCTGCATCGCATTGTTCAGCAGGAAGCCGTAATTCACTGCAAATTTTTGTCCACAAATCTGACTCTGTTTTTATTTGTCCGCCATCAATCCATACATACTCGAAGGCTTCCATAACACTCTTGCAGAGAACTGTCTTACCTGCTTTGGTTGCACCCGTTAGAGATACTATAGTTGTAGCCAGCGCGATCGCCTTCTTCAGGGCGGGTTCCAAGTTAAGGTGGGCGCGATTATTGTATGTGATAGAGGGCTGACCGCCTGGCGTGAACACATCGTTAAGTTTTGGCGGATTGAGAAGATTGGTGAGTATGTTCATAACGCCTCCGTGCGTACTAAACTACCTCCACACGCGGAACGAGTCCACTTGCCTCTCGACGCCTCCCGATAACTGCCGACGCCTGCCAACGCCTCCCCATGCACTCGACCTGCCCTTTGACAAATTATGATCTTAATTTGTTCTGATGGACTGTTGGAGTTTTGAGTGATGCCGATGCGCAACGGAACCGACGGCTCTCGGTTTAAAGGAAGGAGATCTCGGTTTAAAGGAAGGAGATGATGTCTCCGCCTGGGCGCGCCCAGACCCACATAGACTGTGGGCACGCGGGGAAAGCATCGAGAAACAGGACGTTGTGTGGTGGCGGCAGTGTTTCCTGAGCGCTCTGGCGGGCGAGGAGGGAATGCACGCAGGCATATGCGGCGTGATGGCAGGCGCCCCTAACTCACCGGCGCCCGCCGACGATAGCTGAGCGCCTCGGCGATATGCACCCGGCCGATATCTTCCGCTCCCGCCAGATCGGCGATCGTCCGGCTGACACGTAATACCCGATGATAGCCGCGTGCCGACAGCCGCATTGCCTCGGCGGCTTGCGCGAGCAGCTTGCGGCCCGCCTCGTCAAGGGCCGCGACGGTGTCGAGCAGGTCGCCGTCGGCCTCGGCGTTGGTCCGCACGCCGTGGCCGGCATAGCGATCGGTCTGGATCGCGCGGGCGGTGGCGACGCGGGCGGCGACTTCGTCGGAGCCTTCGGCGGGCGGGGGCAGGACCAGGTCGGCGGCGCTGACGGCGGCGACGTCGACATGGAGGTCGATCCGGTCGAGCAGCGGTCCCGACAGCTTGGCCTGATAATCGGCGGCGCAGCGCGGCGCGCGCGAGCAGGCGAGGGCGGGGTCGTCGAGATGGCCGCAGCGGCACGGGTTCATCGCCGCTATCAACTGGACGCGTGCTGGGAAGGTGACATGCGCGTTGGCGCGGGCGACGGTGACCTTGCCGGTCTCCAGCGGCTGGCGCAGCGAATCTAGGACCGTGCGCTGGAACTCGGGCAGTTCGTCGAGAAAAAGGACGCCGAGATGGGCGAGGCTGACCTCGCCGGGACGCACCTTCAGCCCCCCGCCGACCAGTGCCGCCATCGACGCCGAATGGTGCGGGGTGCGGAAGGGCCGCGCGCGGAGCAGGCGGCCGTCCTGCAACTCGCCCGCGACCGAGGCGACCATCGACACTTCCAGGGCTTCGGCCGGGGTCAGTTCGGGCAATATGCCGGGAAGACAGGCGGCCATCAGCGACTTGCCCGCGCCGGGCGGGCCGCTCATCAGCAGGTTATGCCCGCCCGCCGCCGCGATCTCCAATACGCGCTTGGCGGTTTCCTGTCCCTTGACCTGGCGCAGGTCGGCGAGGCGCGGGGGCAGGTCGGCGCTGCCCGGCTGGGGTGGGGTGAGCGGGGCGCCGCCCTTGAAATGGCCGATCAGCGAGAGGAGGTCGGGCGCGGCGATCACTTCGACGGTTGCGGCCCAGGCGGCCTCCGGGCCCTGTGCGGCGGGGCAGACGAGGCCAAGTTCGCGTTCGGCCGCGTGGAGCGCCGCCAGCAGTACGCCCGGCGCCGGGGCGACGCGCGCGTCGAGGCCGAGTTCGCCCACGACCAGATAGGCCGACAGCGTCTCCGCATCGATCACCCCCATCGCCCCGAGCAGGCCGAGCGCGATCGGCAGGTCGTAATGCGACCCTTCCTTGGGCAAGTCGGCGGGCGAGAGATTGACGGTGATGCGCTTGGGCGGAAGCGTCAGTCCGATCGCCGACAAAGCGGCGCGCACCCGTTCGCGGCTTTCGGCCACGGCCTTGTCGGGCAGGCCGACGACGATGAAGGCGGGAATGCCGGGCGCCAGCTGCACCTGCACCTCGACCGCCCGGGCCTCGAGCCCGAGAAAGGCGACCGTCGCAACCCGCGCCACCATGTGCTTGATTCCCCCGATGTTCGCCCTGTGTTCTAGTCGTGGCCGCCGGGCTTTGTCGAGGGGCGTGCGGATCCGAGCGGCGGCGGTGCCTCGTCATGCCGGGTTGACGCTGCACCGCCCTGCCGCGCATGCATCGGCAAAAGGCCGACGAAGCGGCCACGGCGGGGCGAAAGCGAATGGGCGACGGTAAGACGGTCTGGACCAGATGGCCGATGTTGCAAGGTCGCGGGCCCGATGACTGGGCGATGTTCGCGCAGGTCCTGCTCGACAAGGGCAAGACGGACGACGCGCTCGATCTGGCGCTGGCGGTGCTCGATCATACCGACTGCAGCGGCCGGGCGCGTGTGATGGCGAGCCGGGTGCTCCACAAGGACGTGCCCAACTGGCATTGGGGGCTGGTCCGCGATTCCAAGCGTAATCAGGCTTATGAGGCGGCGCTGCGGCGCGTGGTCGGACCGGACAGCCTAGTGCTCGATATCGGCGCAGGCACCGGCCTGCTGAGTCTGCTAGCGCTTCGTGCGGGCGCGGGGCGGGTGGTCGCCTGCGAGATGAACCCAGCCGTCGCGCGTATGGCGATGGCGATCGCTCGGGCCAATGGCGTCGAGGACCGGCTGACGATCGTACCGAAGAACTCGGCAGAACTCATCCTGGGTGAGGATGTCGAGCGGCCTGTCGACGTGATCGTGTCGGAGATCGTCGACAATATGCTGCTGGGCGAACATACGCTGGCGGTGCACCGCGACGTGGTGCCGCGGCTGTTGCGGCCCGGCGGAAGCGTGATTCCCGCCGAGGGGCGCATCCTGGCCGCACTCGGCCATGATCCAACGCTCGAGAGCCGCCGCATGAGCAGCCATGAGGGGTTCGATCTGTCGGCGTTCAACCGGATCGCGGCGCCTTCTCATCGGATCAAGGTCGGCGATCCGGGCGTGCGGCTGGTGTCGGATGTCGCCTGCCTGTTCGACTTCCGGTTCGACGAACCTGACAGCTGGGGCGGAAAGGCTGCAGAGCAGTCGGTGACCGCCGAGGCGGGCGAGGCCAACACGATCATCCAGTGGATGCGGATCGACCTCGATCGATCCGGAGCTGCGGACGCGGTGTACGAAGTCCGGCCGAGGCCTGGCGCGAGTTCTTGCTGGGCCGCAGTGTCCTGGCCGCTCGTTTGGCCAATTCGGCTGCAAGCGGGTGAGCGGCACGCCATCGCCGCAGCGCGCACCGATTCCACTTTAACGGTGTGGCTGGCGGGGTGACGCCGCAAGAGGGCGCCACCCCGAGCTTCTATCAGCTGCTCAGCAGATCGACATTGCCGCTCTCGAAGCCCGAGATGCGGATGAAGCCCAGCTGGGTCGGCTGAACGCCGGGCAGATCGATCACATATTGCTTCCAGCTGCCCGCCGGCAGCGGTTCGGGTGCCGTGAAGCTGGTCGACTGGTTGGCGTTGACGACCGGCAGGCCCTTGCCATCGATCGCACCCCATTCGATCTTCGCCTTCATCCCCGACAGGCGCGCAGCGGTGGGGTTGCCGAAATCGAGCGTGACGCGGGTGCCGCCCGCATAAGTCTCGACTTTGGCGATGGCGACGGCGATCCGGCCCATGTCGCTCTGGAGAATGCCGTAGCCGGCAGCACCGGGCTTCAGGCTGACGGCCTTGCCGGTTTCGACGGCGGCCTCGACCTTGGCGAGGCGATCCTCGAGCGCCTTGAGGCGCGTGTCGGTCTTCGATCCGCACGCGGTGAGAAGGGGAAGGGCGAGCATGGCGCACAGCAGCGAACGGCGCATGAGCAACTCCTGAAAAGACTGAACTGCGCGTGCCGAACGCCCGTGCAACGAAAAAGAGCCATCGGGCGAAACGATTCCTGCTACCTCGTTCCCCATCGCGCCGGCGCAGCGGCGGAAAGGGCTCCATCGGGGGCATTTCCTCTGTCGCGGAGATTGACTCGCGCCGGCCTTTTGCCTAAGCGCGCCGACGATCAGCGGCTGCCGCGTGCCGGCGGCCCTTTTGTTTTTTGATTTGAGGCAGAGACAATGAAGCGCACTTTCCAGCCGAGCAACCTGGTCCGCAAGCGGCGCCACGGCTTCCGTTCGCGCAGCGCGACCCCCGGCGGCCGCAAGGTGCTGGCTGCTCGCCGCGCACGCGGCCGCAAGAAGCTGTCCGCCTGAGCGATTGTCCCTACGCGGTGCTCGGGCGCCGCGCGGATTTTCTGGCAGCAAATGGAGGCAGGAGAGCGCCGATGCCCGGCTTCGTCCTGCTCGTCCGCCCGCGCAGCGACGACGACCCCATGATGCGCCTCGGCATCACCATCACCAAGAAGGTCGGCAACGCGGTGGTCCGGAACCGGATGCGCCGCCGTTTTCGCGAGCTGGCGCGGGAGCTGTTTCCGGTCGCCGGAATCGCGGGTGCGGACCATGTGCTGATCGGCCGGGCCGGCGGCATCGAGCGCGACTTCGCGCTGTTGCGCACCGAGCTGCTGAAGGCGCTCGGCAAGGTCGCGCGGTGATCGGCCGGATCATCATTCTCCTGGCCCGGGCCTGGCAGCTGGGCCCGTCGATGATCCTTCCCCCCACTTGTCGCTACAGTCCCAGCTGTTCGGCCTATACGATCGAGGCCGTCTCGCGCTATGGCGCGCTCAAAGGCGGGTGGCTCGGGGTTTGCCGAATCTGTCGCTGTCATCCCTGGGGGGGATCGGGTTTCGACCCGGTTCCCTGACCATTTAAGGAATATCGGGAGTTTTTGGTGGAAAACCAGCGCAACATGATCCTCGCGATCGTACTGTCGTTGCTCGTCCTGCTGGGCTGGCAACTGGCTAGCGAGCGTTTCTTCCCGACTCCTAAGGCGCCCCCGGTCGCCGCACAGCAGGGGGCGGCACCCGCCACGCCCGGCGCCCTGCCGACCGCTGGCGACGCCCCACGCGTTCTGCGTTCGCGCACGGCGGTCATCGGCAGCACGCCCCGCATCGCGATCGACACGCCCAAGCTGGCCGGGTCGATCAATCTGCGCGGCGCCCGCATCGACGACCTTGTCCTCAAGACCTATCGCGAGACGGTCAAGAAGGATGCCCCCCCGGTTCGCCTGCTGTCGCCGCAGGGCTCGGCAGGGGCCTATTATGCCGGCTTTGGCTGGACCGGCGACGGCGTCGATGCTCCGGGCCCCAACAGCCTGTGGACCGCCGATCAGAACGCTCTGCGCCCGGGTCAGCCCGTCACGCTCAGCTGGAACAACAATCGCGGCCAGCTCTTCCAGACGGTGATCGCGGTCGACCAGGACTATATGTTCACCGTTACCCAGCGCCTGATCAACAAGGGCGCCGGTGCGGTCGCGGCGCGGCCTTATGGCCTCGTCTCGCGCGACGGCATCTCCAAGGATCCCTCGACCTGGACGCTGCACACCGGACCGATCGGCGTGTTCTCGAACAAGGCCAATTATGATCTGAGCTTCAAAAAGCTCGACGAGGCCGGCTCGGCCGGCGCGCGTTTCTCGACCACCGGCGGATGGCTCGGCTTCGGCGACAAATATTGGCTGACGGCGCTGATCCCGAACGGCAAGGACAGCGTCGAGGCAGGTTTCCTGACCACCGCTCCCAAGGTCTATCAGGCGGTCCAGACCGGTCGCCCGCATGTCATCCGCCCCAATGCGAGCGAGTCAGTCACGCAGCGCTTCTTCGCCGGCGCGAAGGAGGTCAACCTCCTCGACCGCTATGAGGAGGAAGGCGGCGTCGAGCAGTTCGGTCGCGCAATCGACTGGGGCTGGTTCGAGATCATCGAGAAGCCGATGTTCTGGGTGCTCGATCAGGTGTTCAAGCTGGTCGGCAACTTCGGCGTCGCGATCATGATCCTGACCTTCCTGGTCCGTGGAATGATGTTCCCGATCGCGCAGAAGCAGTTCCGTTCGATGGCCGGCATGCGTCGCGTCCAGCCGAAGATGAAGCAACTGCAGGAGCGCTACAAGGACGACAAGCCGCGCCTCCAGCAGGAGCTGCTGAAGCTGTACCAGGAGGAGAAGGTCAACCCGCTCGCGGGCTGTCTGCCGATCCTGGTCCAGATTCCGGTCTTCTACGGCCTCTACAAGGTGCTGATGGTCACGATCGAAATGCGTCACCAGCCCTTCGTCCTGTGGATCAAGGATCTCTCGGCGCCCGATCCCGCGCATCTGCTCAACCTGTTCGGCCTGCTCGATTTCGAGCCGCCGGCTTTCCTCGGCATCGGCATCCTCGCGCTGCTGCTCGGCGTGTCGATGTGGCTCCAGTTCAAGCTCAATCCGCAGCCGATGGACGATGCGCAGAAGCAGGTCTTCGCGCTGATGCCCTGGATCATGATGTTCATCATGGCGCCGTTCGCGGCGGGCCTGCTGATCTACTGGATCACCTCCAACTTCCTGACGATCGCGCAACAGGCGTGGCTGTACCGGCAATATCCGGTCGAGCCGGTGCCTGCTTCCGCTACGGTCGTGACTGCGACGAAGAAGAAGTGAACGACGAGGTCCCCTTCGAGGAACTGATGGAGCCCGCGCGCAAGCTGTTCGCGGGTCCGGTCTCATTCCTCAAATCGGCTCCCGGGCTGCAGCATCTGCCTGAGCCGGACGCGCCCGAGATCGCCTTTGCCGGGCGGTCGAACGTCGGCAAGTCGTCGCTGCTCAACCGGCTCACCAACCGTGTCGGGCTGGCGCGGACATCGAACACGCCGGGACGAACGCAGGAGCTCAACTTCTTCGACGTCGGCGCGACCGAAGAGGGTGGCGTGCCGACGCTGCGGCTGGTCGACATGCCAGGCTATGGTTTCGCCAAGGCGCCGAAGGACATCGTCCGCAAGTGGCGCTTCCTGGTGAACGACTATCTGCGCGGGCGGGTCGTGCTGCGCCGGGCGCTCGTCCTGATCGACAGCCGCCACGGCATCAAGGATGTCGATCGCGAGATCATGGACATGCTCGACAAGGCTGCGGTCACCTATCACCTCGTCCTGACCAAGGCCGACAAGATCAAGGCAAGCGAACTGGCTGCCGTGACCGAGCAGACCGAGGCCGAGGCGCGCAAGCATGTCGCCGCCCATCCCCGCCTGCTGGTGACGTCGAGCGAGAAGGATTTCGGTATGGCCGAACTGCGCGCGGCGATCCTCGACGCGATCCGCTGATCGGCCGATCCCCTGGGCCTCCCGGCTCGCTTCCCGATGGTTCAGGGCCTTGCATCTCGGCGCGACCGCGCTAGGCGAGGCGCGTGACCGATATGATCGACCCGCTTGCGCTGACCCAGCGCCTCATCGCCTGTCCCAGCGTCACTCCTGCCGACGCCGGTGCGATGGCCGTGATTGCCGAAGCGCTCGAAGGACTCGGCTTCGCGGTGCATCGCTTTGCGGCGGGCGGTCCGCCCGACGGCCCGATCGAGAATCTGTTCGCTATCCGGGGCGAGAGCGGACCCCATTTCGCCTTTGCCGGGCATAGCGACGTCGTCCCACCGGGCAGCGGCTGGACCGGCGACCCCTTCGTCCCCGAGATACGCGGCGAACTGCTCTACGGGCGCGGCGCCGTCGACATGAAGGGGGCGATCGCCGCCTTCATCGCCGCCATCGCGCGCATCGAGCAGGATCGCGGCACGGTCAGCCTGATCATCACCGGCGACGAGGAAGGACCGGCCACGCACGGCACGGTCGCCCTGATCGACTGGATGAACGAGCGCGGCATTCGCCCCGATCTGTGTCTCGTCGGTGAACCCACCTCGACCCATCGGCTCGGCGACATGGTGAAGATCGGGCGGCGCGGCTCGGTCAACATCTGGATCGAGAATGCCGGGACGCAGGGCCACGTCGCCTATCCGCATCTTGCCCGCAATCCCGTGCCTGAGCTCGTACGGGCGCTGGCGGCGCTCGATGCGCTGCACCTCGACGACGGCAATGCCTGGTTCCAGCCTTCGAATCTCGAGATCACGACGGTCGATGTCGGCAATTCCGCGACCAACGTCATCCCGGCAAAGGCGAGCGCGCGGGTGAACATCCGCTTCAACGACGAGCATAAGGGCGCCGAGCTGGTCGAAAGGGTCAGCCGGACGGTTCTGGCCCATGCGCCGCATGCCGAGATCAAGGCCGTCATCTCCGGCGAGAGCTTCATCACGCCGCCGGGCGACTTCTCGGCGCTGGTTTCGTCGGCGATCACCAAGGTGACCGGGCTGGTGCCCGAGCTGTCGACGACCGGCGGGACGTCCGATGCGCGCTTCCTGTCGCGGATCTGTCCGGTGGTCGAGTTCGGCCTGTGCAACGCGACGATGCACAAGCTGGACGAGGCCGTGGCCGTGCCGGACCTCTACGCCCTCGCCGACATCTACGAAGAGATCGTCCGGGTCGCGCTGGCGCGCTGAACGGTTGCACGGGCAGCAGGAGCCGCTATAGCTGCGGCGCACGCGGGCGTGGTGAAATTGGTAGACGCGCCGGACTCAAAATCCGGTTCCGCAAGGAGTGTCGGTTCGAGTCCGACCGCCCGCACCAGAACTTTCTGCTCCTTCTCCGATTACTTCCGCCACTTCCCCTCCACCGCCTTCGGCGGTCCCCCTCCCCGTTCCGGGGAGGAACTCGTGTATAGTGTGCGGCAAAGTTCCTCCCCGGGACGGGGAGGGGGACCATCCGGAGGATGGTGGAGGGGATTCCGGTACTTTTGGGGCGGGCCTATCTCGCATCACATATGCAATACTTCCCCGAAACATTGCCATGGCTGACAGCGGTGGCAAATTACATCCGCGATAAGACATAAAATGCCGGATGGAGAGATGTATGCAGCGCGGAACTGTAAAATCTGCTTCGCGGACGATTCAGGTTCTCGAACTTTTTCAACAGAAAAAGCGTCCCTTGCGACTGAACGAAATATATCGCGAACTTAATTATCCTCAGTCGAGTGCGACCAATCTTCTGAAGAGCTTGGTTGTAGCAGGCTATCTCAATTACAATCGTTCAACGATGTCCTACCTTCCAACGCTGAAGGTCAGCAGCCTCGGCAGCTGGCTTTCGACGACGCTCAACAGCTATGGCGAACTCGATCGTCTTATCCAGGATATCCACAGCCGCACCGGAGAGACGGTCGGCCTCGTGTCGCAGAACGATCTGTTCATCCAATATGTGCGCTTCGTAAGCAACGCCGACGCGCCCTATTCGCGGCTCCAGGAACTCAACATGCCGCCGGACGAGGGGACGATGCGGCTGATGGTCGACTCATCTGCAGGGCTCGCCATGCTCAGCCGGCTGCGCGACCGGGAGATCGACAAGATCTACCGCTATTCGCGCCACTATAATCGTGACTCCGATGCGGTTCCCGATTTCGAGGAGTTCATGCGCGAGGTCCGCTGGGCGCGGCAGGTCGGTTATGCCTTTCTGCCGAAGAAGCCGACCCCGGAGCTGGCCTCGATCGCAATCGCGCTGGACCAGCGGGTGCATGGCATCCCGCTCGCGGTGGGAGTCGGCGGACTGGTCGAATCGATCTCGAAGCGGAAGAACGAGATATTGCGCGTGATGCGCGAGGCCATTGCTTCCTTCCATTCGGCGCAGTTGCTGGGTCAGGATGACGAGGCCGAGATCCCTTACGCACAGGCCAGCTGACCGAAGCTCGCCACCGCCGCAGAGACGCGTCGGGCCGATGGCCCCCGAAACGAGAAGGGGACGGGATCGCACAAGCGGCCCCGTCCCCCCTTTTCTTGTCCGATCGGCAGAGAGAGTTCAGGCCGGCTCCGACACCTCGTGCGAGACCGGTGCAGCCGCGAAGTCCAGGCCGCGATATCCGTCGCGGATGACGGCAGTGCAGGCTTCGTTGAACTTGAGGAAGCCGCCGGTGAAGATGGTCAGGCCGCGTGGCTTGCCCTCGACATTGGCGCCGACATACCAGGTGTTGGCCTTGGACACGAGGGTGAGCTCCGCAAGCGCGCGGACATGCTCCATCCACTGCTCCTCCGCTTCGGCCGTCGCATCCACCGTGGCGAAGCCTTGCTCGCGCATGTGGGTGATGACCTGACAGATCCAGTCCACATTCTGCTCGTCGAGGGTGATGATGTTGGCGAGCGCGGCCGGGCCGTTCGGGCCGCACACCATGAACAGGTTGGGGAAGCCCTCCATCATCAGTCCGAGGAAGGACTGGGCGCCGTCCGCCCATTTGTCGCGCACGGTGCGGCCGTCGCGGCCGGTCACCTCGAAGGCGAGCAACGCGCCGGTCAGACCGTCATAGCCGGTCGCCAGGATCAGTGTGTCGAGTTCGACCTCGCCCGCGCTGGTGCGCAGGCCGGTCTCGGTGACGCACTCGATCTGATTGGCGAGGCAGTCGACGAGATGCACGTTCGGCTTGTTGTACATCTCGTAATAGCCGGTATCGAGGCAGGGGCGACGCGCGAGGATGGGGTAACCCTTGGGCTTCAGCCGTTCGGCGGTGTCCTGATCCTTGACCGTCTCGGCGATCTTCTCGCGTACGAAATCGGCGACCTGCTCATTCGCCTCGATGTTCGTCAGCAGATCCGAGAAGAGGCCGATGAAATTCAGGCCGCCGCGCGTCCACGCATCCTCCATCAGCGCGCGGCGCTGGCTGGGCGTGATGCTGAAGAAAGGACGGCTCGTGGTGGGGCGTACGCCGCCCAGGTGGCTGGCACGGGCAGAGGCGCGAATGCCCTGATAGTTGCGCTTGAGCTCGGCGACATAATCGGGCTCAAGTACGGTGTTGCGCATCGGAAAGGCAAAGCTGGGGGTGCGCTGGAACACGTGGAGCGACTGGGCTTCCTCCGCCACGACCGGAGCGATCTGAATACCGGTGGAGCCGGTTCCGACCAGACCGACGCGTTTGCCTACGAAGCTGACCGGCTGGTGCGGCCATTTGGCAGCGCGGAGGATTTCGCCCTTGAAACGATCGAGGCCCGGGAATTCGGGATCTTTCGGAATCGACAGTGGGCCGGTCGCCATTACGCAATAAGTGGCTTCGATGGTCGCGCCGTCGTCGGTCTTTGCGACCCACAGCGTCCGTGCCTCGTCCCACGCAGCGCTGATGACGCGCGTATTGAAGCGGAAATGCGGTCGCAGGTCGAGCTTGTCGGCGACGAAATTGGCATAGGCCAGGATTTCCGGCTGGGCGGCGAATTGCTCGCTCCACGTCCATTCCTGCTGGATCTCGTCCGAGAAGCCGTAGCTGTAATCGACGCACATCAGGTCGCAGCGCGCGCCCGGATAGCGATTCCAGTACCAGACGCCGCCTACATTGTCGCCCGCCTCGACCGCGACCAGCGACAGGCCCATCTCGCGCAGGCGATGGACTGCATACATGCCGCCAAAGCCCGCGCCGACGACCAGCGCGTCGACGCGCGTCACCTCGGCTGCACCTTGCGATCCCCCGATATTCGTCATTCTCTAGAACCCTCAGTCATCTCTCACGGCGACCATGCCGCGCGGGCGCGGCGCATCCGAACGAAAGCCGGGTGGGGCGCGAACAATCACATCCGTGCACGGCGCGAAGCGCGATTGGTGCTCGCGCACGAAAAAGGGGGCCCCGGAACGGGACCCCCTTTCGCCGGGAGAAGGCCGGTCAGAGCTTGAAGGTAACTTCGGCGCCGAGCACACGGCCCTTGTTGATCGACGAGAAGGTCGACCCTGCGAAGAAGGGCAGCGGCGAGACATTGCCCTCGGTCTGATCGTCGAACAGATTGTTGCCGTAGATCGAAAATTTCCAGCGGCCGTCCGGCGTTTCATAGGCTGCGGTCAGGTCGATCATGTTGGCGGACGTCAGCACGCCGGTATTCGCGTCGTTCGAGAAGGACGCGTCGCGGTGGGCATAGCTGACCCGCGCCGTGAACTCCCCGCCGTTGGGCAGGTCATGGTCGAAGGTCGCGGCGGCACCATAGGTCCAGGGCGACAGGCGTGGCGGCTTCAGCGCGAAGTCGCGGGCGTTGATCACGCCATCGCCGGTCAGGTCGAAGAAGATCTTCTTATATTTGGCGTTGGTATAGCCGAACTGGCCGTTCAGCGTCAGGTGCTTGAATGGACGCAGCGTCGCTTCGGCTTCGACGCCCTGCAGGCGCAGGTCGGCCGAGTTGCGGATCACCTGGGTAGTGCCGATCGGCAGCACGGGCGTGATGATCTCGCGCTGCATCCCCAGCACCGTGTTGTGGAACGCAGCCAAGTTCAGGCGCAGGGTACGACCGAAATCGCGCTTCAGGCCGATCTCGAACGAGTTCTGCTTCTCGGCGTCGAACGGTCCCGGTGCCACGCTGGCATTACCGTTGCGGAAGTTATAGCCGCCGCTGCGGAAGCCGCGTGCGAAGAAGCCGTAAAGCTGCGTCTCACTGTCGGGCTGCCACTGCGCGCCGAGCCGGAAGGTGGGGTCGCTCCAGCTGTTGGAGTCGCGAAAGCCATAGGCCGTGCAGCCCTTCAGGGCGATCGGATCGCACAGATTGCCGACCAGGTTCGCGACCCGGACACGCTTGCGCTCGTAGGAATAGCGGAGGCCAGCGTTCAGGGTGATCGTGTCGGTCGCATGCCAATCGGTCGAGAAGAAGGCGCCGAGCGTCTTCTGGTGCTGGATGCCGCCCCCCGAAATGCGCAGCGCGCCACGCGACAGCCGGCGAAGTTCGACATAGTCGATCTTCTGCTGGAAGTAATAGAGACCGGTGGTCACGTCGAAGCGGCCGAAAGTCCCTGCATAACGGAGCTCGTTGCTCCACTGATGCTGGCGCGTCAGCGTATCGGAATGGAATGTGTAGCTGGGCGACGAGTCGATGTCGCTGGTGACGAAGCCCTCATAAGCGCGATAGGCGGTCAGATTCGTGATCTTGCCGTCGCCGAAACCGGTGTCGATGTTGATCTCGAGCGAGGCCTGGTCCCAGTTGTTGCGCGTCACGCCTTCCTCGTCGACGCTGATGCCGAAGCTCTCGCGCGGGAAGAGGCCGAAATTGCTGACGACCGCGCCGTCGCCGCGGATGCGGCCATGTTCGTAGCGGCCGACGATGTCGAGCGTCTCGGTCGGCGTGAAGCGCAGCGCCGAGCGGAGGATCAGCGTGCGCGAGGCGCCGAAATCATGATTGCCGTTGAACTTGTTATAAAACCAACCGTCGTCGTCATTATAATAGACGGCGACCTTGGCCGAGAGCTTGTCGGTCACGATCGGTCCCGACACGACCGCGCTGGCGATCTTGTTGAGGCCGGTTTCCACCGCGACGCGCGCGTTGACCGAAAGCTCGTTGGTCGGCGTGGAGGTGCGCACGACCACAGCGCCGCCGGTCACGTTCCGTCCGAACAACAGGCCCTGCGGCCCGCGCAGCACTTCCACGCCCTCGAGATCGAAGGTGTCGAACAGGATGCCGGCGCTGATACCCATGTAGACGCCGTCGACGAACACGCCGACCGTCGGGTCGATCGATGGGATCGAGCTGTTGATGCCGAGGCCGCGGATCGAGAAGTTCGCGAAACCGGGCGAGGTGCCGACGTCGTCGAGCTGGACGTTCGGCGCGCTATAACCGAGCCCGTCGAGCGTGCGGACATGCTGGTCGGCGAGCTGCTTCGCACCGAAGGCGGTCACCGCGAAGGGAACCTGCTGCACATTCTGCGCATCCGCCCGCTTGGTCGCCGTCACCACGATGTCGCCGAACACGGATCCGTCATCCGCCTGTTCCTGCGGCGTTGTGGCCTGTGCCATCGCCGTGCCGGACAGCGCCAAAAGCGCACAACCGCCGCACAGCGCGGCCAGTGTGTTGAATCGAGACCCCATCATCCTACTCCCCGATCATTGCCTATATCAAAAGCCGGTTATCGTCTTCGCCCTATCCTCGGAGGAGGGACGCCAGGCACCGGTCTGCCTGGTGAAACTGCTGGATCGTGCGACGGATTGGCAATCGCGGCTCTCCGCAACCCGCCAGAATCACAACCGCGATTGCCCGTTCAGCGACCGAGCCGATGCCCGATCCCGCCATCGACCGCGATCGACTGGCCGGTGATGAAGCCCGCACGTTCGCCTGCCAGCCAGAGCGCGGTCTGGGCGATATCGTCGGTCTCACCGAGGCGACCGAGCGGCGTTTGCTCGACACGGAGTGCCAGATTGTCCTCTGACAGGATCGCGAGAACGCCTTCGGTCGCGACGGTGGAGGGAGCGATGGCGTTGACGCGAATGCCCTTGGGGCCAAGCTCGACCGAGGCGGCGCGTGTCAGGCCATCGACGCCGGCCTTGACCGCCGAATAGAGGATGCTGCCCCGACTGCCGAGACGACCGGCCATCGACCCGATGTTGATGATCGAGGATCCGGGTGCCATGTGCGGCACGGCGGCCTGCATGCCCCAGACGATGGCCGCGAGGCCGACGCCGGTCATCCGGGCGAACGTCTCCGGCGCGATGTCCTCAAGGACGTCGTAGCGGTTCCACATCGCGTTGTTGACGAGGATGTCGACCCGGCCGTGGCGCGCCACGCAGTCCGCCATCGCCGCTGCGACCGCATCGCGATCGGAGACGTCGGCCCCCAGTCCCACGGCATTGCCGCCGCGTGCGACGATCTCGTCCGCAGCCGCCTGCGCCCAATGCTGCTTGAGGTCGAGGAGCACGACCTTGGCGCCTTCGTTCGCGAACAGCTCGGCCATGGCCTTGCCCAGTCCGCGCGATGCGCCGGTGATGACCGCCACCTTGTTATCGAGTTCGCCTGCCATGCTTCGCTCCTTTGCGTCGCATCTAGGTCTGGCATCGGGTGTCTGCTGGCTCTTTTCGAACGGCCCTTTGCACTATCGTCAGCTTGATAGTTGAAAATGGGCAGACCGCCGGTTTGACAGGCGGCCCGCACAGGCCTGCTCTCCGGTCGATAATCTGGCCGGGAGAGACAGCGATGATCGACGGAATATGGGCGGAGGGCGGCGCGGTGGTCCTGGTGACCGGAGCGGTGCGCGGCATCGGGCTTGCCTGTGCCCGCCGCTTCGCTGCCGCCGGCGACCTGGTCGTCCTCGCCGACCGCGATCCGGCCTGTCATGCCGCCGCCGCCGCCCTGGGCCCCGGTCATATCGGGGTGGAGATGGATGTCACCGACGAGGATTCGGTCGCCCGCGCTCTGGCCGTGATCGAAGAGCGGGTCGGCCTTGTCGACATCCTCGTCAACAATGCCGGCATCGTCGATGCGCAGGCGCGGCCCTTCCTGGACGTGCCTGTCGATGTCATCGACCAGCTTCTCGCGGTCAATCTCGACGGTCCTTTCCTGCTCGCGCGTGCCGTTGCATCCGGCATGGCAAGGCGCGGTCGCGGTGCCATCGTGAATGTCGGTTCGGGCGCCGGGGTCCGGGCGCTGCCCGGTCGGGCGGCCTATGGTGCGACCAAGGGCGCGCTGCTGGGATTGACGCGGGCGCTGGCGGTCGAGCTGGCGCCGGCGGGCATCCGCGTCAACGCGGTGCTGCCCGGCTATACCGACACAGACATCATCGCAGCGCTCGAAAAGGAGGGGCGCTTTCAGCGCGAGCTCGTCGCGGGTGCCATCCCGCTTGGCCGCCTTGGGCAACCGGAAGAAATGGCCGAGGCGGTCTTTCATGTGGCGCGTGCGCGCTTCTGCGCTGGTGCCTGCCTGCCGGTCGACGGCGGGGTCGATGCCTTCGGAGCCGCGTCGAAAGCGTCCCGCCAGGTCGCTCCGCAAGGCCGGCGGGATGGTGCCGTCGTCATCACGGGCGGCGCCAGCGGTATCGGTGCGGCGACGGCGGCCCTGTTCCTGTCGCGCGGACGCAAAGTCGCAGTACTCGACCGCGACGTTGAGGCGCTCGGCAGTGTGCCGGAGGGCATCCTGCCCCTGGCGGCGGACGTGACCGACGAAGCCTCGCTGGCAAAAGCCTTCGACGAAGCCGTTCGCCGACTGGGGCCGGTTTCCTGCTTCGTCGCCAATGCGGGTGCAGTGGACAGGCTGGCGCCGACGGCCGATCAGGAGCTCGTCGATTTTCGGGGCATCGTCGCCATCAATCTGAAGGGAGCGATGTACGGCGCCCGGGTGGCGGCGGCGCATATGCGGGAGGCAGGCGGCGGTGCGATCGTCAACATCGCGTCTATCGCCTCCGTCCTCGGCCTGCCTGCACGCAACGCCTATTGCGCGGCCAAGGCGGGCGTGGCGATGTTGACGCGCAGTCTCGCCTGCGAACTCGCGGTGCTCGGGATTCGGGTGAACGCCGTCGCGCCGGGCTATATCGAGACCCCCGGGGTGGCGCGGCTGCTCGCAAATGGAGAGCGTGATGCATCGGGCATAGTTGCCCGTACGCCCCTCGGCCGACTTGGCCGACCCGAGGAAATCGCGGAGGCGGTGGCCTTTCTCGCATCCGAAGCGGCCTCTTATGTGACCGGTGCGACGCTGGCCGTGGACGGAGGTTATGCCATCGACGGACGCGCCGAACTCTGATTGACCTCAGGCCAGCGGCACCAGCCGATCCCATATGAGATACTGCCGCGCCACTCTCCGCTTCGATGTTTCCCGTACGCACCAGCGCTTATGCCGCCATCCGAAGGAGATGGAGCTATGAGTCAGGTCAGGCTGGACGTGTCGGATTATGTGGCGCTCGTCACGATGGATAATCCGCCGGTCAATTCCCAGAACATGGACTTCGTCGAGGAACTGACGGCGGTGTTCGACAGCTTCAACGACCGCGACGACGTTCGCGTCGTGGTGCTGACCGGTGCCGGAAAGTGCTTTTCGGCGGGCGCAGACCTCAAGAACCGGCCCGACCTGTCGCAACCCGGCGCGCGCTGGGCGCGCAACCGCAAGGTGCGCGAGATCAGCTACGCGATTGCGGACAATGCGAAGCCGACCATCGCCGCGGTCAACGGTCCCGCCCTGGGTGCCGGCCTCGGACTGGTCGCAAGTTGCGACATCATCGTCGCGTCCGAGGCGGCGGTCTTCGGCCTGCCGGAGGTCGATGTCGGCCTGATGGGCGGCGGCAAGCATGCCGCGCGGATCCTGCCGCATTCGCTGGTCCGCCGGATGATGCTGACCGGCTATCGGGCGCCGGCTGCCGAGCTCTATCGTCGTGGCATCATCGAGGCGTGCCTGCCACATGAAGAGCTGATGCCGTTCGCCATGGACATGGCACGCAACATTGCGAGCAAGAGCCCGCTGGCGACCAAGCTCGCCAAGGACTCGATGCGCACGATCGAGAATATGACGCTCCGCGACGGCTATATCTACGAGCAGGGCAACACAGCGCTCCTGTCCAAGTCGCATGATGCCGCCGAGGCGGTCGCCGCCTTCGTCGAGAAGCGCGCGCCCAACTTCCTCGGCCGCTGAAGGGGGCGGATTATGGGCTGGGCGAGCGACTGGAATTTCGGCGATCTGCTGGACGCCACCGCATCGGTCGTTCCGGCCGATCGGCCGGCGATCATCCATGGCGAGCGGGTCATTGCCTGGGGCGAGTTCGATGCCCGCACCAACAGGCTGGCCCGCGCTATGCTGGCAGGCGGGCTGCAGGCCGGTGACCGCGTCGCCATCCTGGCGCGCAACATCCCCGAGTTCATCGAGATCGCCTGCGCCGCCTTCAAGGCGCGGCTGACGCACGTCAACATCAACTACCGCTACACCACGGCCGAGGCCGAATATGTCCTCGCCGACTGCACGGCGTCCGCGCTTTTCTATCAGGCGGAGTTCGCGCCGGTCGTGGCCCCTATCGACGGGCGTCTCGACCATCTGCTGTTGTCCGTCCAGATCGACGGCGGTGGCGCCTATGATGCCATGGTCGGGCAGGGCGACGGTTCGGCCCTGGGGATCGAGCGCTCGCCCGATGACGGCTATCTTCTCTACACCGGGGGCACCACCGGCAAGCCCAAGGGCGTGATGTGGCGCGCCGCCGATGCGCGCCGCGTCCAGCTCGAATCGCCCGTCGTGAAGACGGCGATCCTGACGATGGACGACCATATCCGCCAGGTTGCGGACAATGCAGCACCCGGCCGGGTTTTGCCGGCCTGCCCACTGATGCACGGCGCGGGGCTCAACAGCTGCATGGCGGAGCTGATCATGGGCGGAACCGCGCTGCTGCTCGCGAAGGATCGCTTCGACGCCGAGGAATTATGGGACGTGGTCGACCGCTGGCAGGTCACCCGCGTCCTGATCGTCGGCGATGTCTTCGCCCGCCCTATGGCGCAGGCTCTGGCGGCGCATCCTGGCCGCTGGTCGCTCGGCTCGATGCGCGTGATCTCCTCGGCTGGCCTGATGTGGAGCCGCGAGGTCAAGCAGGAGTTGGTCCGCCTGATCCCGCAGATTGCGCTGGTCGACATATTGGGCGCCTCGGAAGCGTCGGGCCTCGGCTATGCGGTGACGACCGCGACACAGGAAACACCCACCGGCTTCTTCGAGCCTGGCCGTCAAACCGTCATCATCGATGTCGAGAGCGGCAAGCCGCTGCCCGACGGGCAGCCGGGCGAGGGCTGGCTCGCGCGAAGGGCGCCCTTCGCCAAGGGCTATTATGGGGACCCGGAGAAGACTGCGGCGACCTATCCGCTGATCGACGGGGTGCCTTACGCCGTGCCGGGCGACATTGCCGAGCGCATGCCCGACGGTCTGATCCGACTCGTCGGCCGGGGTAATCTCTGCATCAACAGCGGGGGCGAAAAGATCTTCGTTGAAGAGGTCGAGGAGGCGCTCAAGCGGGCGCCCGGCATCGAGGATGCGATGGTGGTGGGCGTCCCGGACGACCGCTGGGGCAAGGCGGTCGTGGCGCTGGTCAAGACCGGCGCTGGCTTCGATCGCGATAGCGTCCGGGCCGCGCTCGAAACCGATCTGGCGCGCTACAAGCTGCCGCGCAGGCTGGTCGAGGTTGCCGAGATGCCGCGCCATGCGAGCGGCAAGGCCGACTATCGGCGTGCGCTCGACCAGCTTGGCCCGATCCTCGCCGCCGATCCGCTGAACTGAGCGATGGCGCGACCCCAGGCGATCGTCACCGGCGGGGCGCGCGGGATCGGCAATGCCATTGCGCACATGCTGGCGGGGCAGGGCTGGTCGGTGACGATGTTCGACCGCGACGCGGAGGTGGTTGCCGAGGCGGCGGCGGACGCGGAAGCCAAGGGCCTCGACATCAGCGGTAGGGCCGTCGACATTACCGATCGAACAGGGGTCGCGGACGCGATCGCCGGTTTCGACCGGCTCGACCTGGTCGTCAACAATGCCGGCATCGCTGCCGAGCTTTTGCTCTTCGCGCAGCTTCGTAGAACGGACTTCGAACGCATGCTGCGCGTGAATGTCCTTGGTAGTTTCGTGGTGGCGCAGGAGGCTGCGCGGCGCATGTCGGGGGGCGCGGTCGTCAATATCGCATCGCGCGGCTATCTTGGCGGGGCAGGAGCTGCGCATTATGTCGCGTCGAAGACCGCCGTCGTCGCGATGACCCGGGCTATGGCGGTCGAACTGCGCTGGCGCAGGATCGCGGTCAACGCCGTGGCGCCCGGCATGGTCGAGACGCGGATGATCGCCGACTTCACCGACACGATGCGGGCGCAATTGACCGCGCTGGAGCCGAGCGGCGCGGCGCTCGCGCCGAACTCCATAGCCTCGGCGGTTGCCTATCTGGCGTCCGAAGATGGCCGGAAGCTGAGCGGACAGGTGATCCTTGTCGATGGCGGAAAATCGCTCGGCGTCGAGCCACTCTGACGGGACGGACGATGACAGAAGGCCTGCTGGCGCTCGGCGCGACCCGTTTTCTTGCGGATATGCGTGATGCAATCGCCGCGCTGCTTTCGCCGGAGATCGCTGCGCGCTGCGCGCTCGTAGACGCGACGCCGCCCGCTTGCGCCACATCTTTCCTCGATCTGCCCGATGCCGAGTTCGAACAAGGCTTTCTGACGCCGGCGCTCGATCTGGCCGACCATCTGCAATCGCTGCCGCCAGGGCGGAGCAGCATCCTGCTGCTGGGCTCGCTCGACCATCTGGGCGAATGGCATGCGGTACCGGCCGCCGCCTTGTCGGGTTTCGCGATTGGATTGACGCGTTCGCTGGTGCTGGAGCGAATGGGCGCGGGGCTGGTCGTCAACATGATCGCCTTTCCGCGGGACCGGAGCCGTCTGCCGGACGGGTGGATCGGCCAGGCCGCGCAGATCGGTGTCGCGCTTCTGACTGGACATGGCATCAACGGCCACGTCCTTCCCTTCGACGGGGGCGCCAATTTGAGGATGACCAAGGCCCGGCGGCGGTAGTAGGACCGTCGCAACGACGCCCATCGCCTAGGCACGGTGGCGCGCGCAGGGATAGGCTATGCTGGCTGGCGTCAAGTCCGCGCTGCGGACCTTCGAGATCATGGAGCTCTTCGCGGAGCGCCGCAGGCCGCTCCCGCTGCACGAGATCCACACCACGCTCGGCTATCCCCAGTCGAGCACCACCCAGCTGCTCAAGAGCATGGTCGGGGCCGGCTATCTCAATTACAATCGGGAGACCCGCACTTATTTGCCGACGACGCGCTTCTCGCATCTCGGCAGCTGGCTGCCGGGCTATATCCAGGCGTCGGGCGGCTATCGCGAGATGATCAGCGAACTGCAGCGCCGGACCGACGAAACCGTCGCGCTGGTGACGCAGAACGACCTGTTCATCCAGTACGTCATCCTGCTCACGCCCTCTCACGAGTATAAGATGGCGCCGCGTGTCGGGGCGATGCGCAAGCTGGTCGATTCCTCGTCGGGGATCGCGATGATGTCGCGGATGGACGACGCCAAGATCGACAAGCTGCGCCGCTATTCCAACGCCTATGCGACCGACGACAGCGAGCGCGTCTCGCTGACGGAGCTGATGCAGCAGATCGGCCGGGTCCGGGTACAGGGCTATTCGCACGTACCCCACCGGCCGACGATGGAGGTCTCGTCGATCGCGATGCCGCTCGATGCCGATCTCTACGGCATTCCGCTGGCGATCGGGGTAGGGGGCTTTGCCGAGCGGATCGACGTCAATCGTGATCGCATCGTGTCGATCATGCGCGACATCATCGCCGAGTTCGAACAGGGCGCCTTCGCCCCATCGCCGATGCCCGAGGGCGACGACGACTGACCGGCGCGCCAGCGGCTATCGCGGACGTGATAGTGCGCGAGCGGAAGCGATGCGCGCATGGCGGGCGCTGCCCTCTGCCTAGGATGGCGGTTCGATAGGAGAGGACGAGGCGTCATGGTCGACATCGCATTTCTGGGCGAGCATCGCTGCAAGCTGGGCGAGAGTCCCCTGTGGGACGTCCGCAACCAGTGCCTCTGGTGGGTCGATGCGCGGGCCATGTCGATCTTCGCCGCAAAGATCGACGGCACGCTCCTCTCGCGCTGGGACTATGCCGAGCTTCCCGGCAGCATCGCGCTGGCCGATGGCGGGCTGCTCGTGGCCTTCGCCGACCGCTTCTGTCTGATCGACGCGCACGGCGCCGTACGTGAACTGGCCAGCCTGCCCAGACTCTCCGGCTCGACTCGGCTCAACGACGGCAAGCTCGACCGTAATGGGCGGTTCTTCTTCTGTGGAGAGACCCAGCTAGACGATGTCGCGACCGGCAAGCTCTGGCGGCTGGGTGGTGATGCCGCGCCGGACGCGCTCGCCGACGGCATAAGGATCGGCAACGCCATCTGCTTCTCGCCCGACGGCGCCGAGATATTCTTCGCCGACAGCCTCGACGGGTTCATCCGGCGGCATCGCTATGACCCGGGCAGCGGCGCGGTCGGCGAGGCGCTGGGGCGAATTGCACTCGACGGGATCGGCAAAGCGCCCGATGGCGCTACGGTGGACGCGGACGGCAATCTCTGGATCGCGCTGGTGCTCGACCAGGCGATCGCCTGCGTGTCGCCTGACGGCCAGCTGCTGCGCCGTATCGAGGTGCCGATGCCTTTCCCGTCCTGCCCGGCCTTCGGTGGCCCCGATCTCGACATCCTCTTCGTCACCAGCATCGGCGATTCGGGCCGGCATCTCGTCACCGACCATATCGATGGGGGGCGCATCCTCGCTATCCGCGATTGCGGCGCGCGCGGCCTCGCCGAGGCGCGTTTCGCGACGCCCGATCACATCCGGGATTAATCGCCGCCGGACGCACTTCCCCTGCCGATCGGGGCGGCGGGCGCATTAGCGTCGGTCGTTCAACACAGGGCAGATGGAATGAAGCTGGAACTCGACGCATCCGACCGCGCCTTTCAGGAAGAGGTGCGGGCCTTTTTCGCCGACAGCATCCCAGAGCACTGGCGCACCCGCGTCAGGGCGGGGCTGCGGCTGAACCCTGAGGAACTGACGGCCTATCAGAAACGCCTTGCCGCCCGCGGCTGGGGCGCGCCGACCTGGCCGGCCGAATATGGCGGAACGGGCTGGTCGCCCGTCCAGCAATATATCTTCTGGAAGGAGGCTGCCGATGCCGATGCGCCGGCGCAGTTCCACCAGGGGCTGGAGCTGATCGGCCCGATCATCTTCACCTATGGCAGCCAGGAACTGAAGGACCGCTATCTGCCGCGGATTATCAATGCCGACGACTGGTGGTGTCAGGGCTATTCCGAGCCCGGTGCCGGTTCCGACCTAGCTGCGCTCCGCACACGTGCCGTGCGCGACGGCGACCATTATGTCCTCAACGGGCAGAAGGCCTGGACCAGCTACGCCCATGTCGCGTCGCATGTCTTCGTCCTCGCGCGCACCTCGGACGAGGCCAAGCGCCAGCAGGGCATTTCGCTGCTGCTGCTCGACATGAAGACGCCGGGCATCACAGTGCGCCCTGTCGCGACGATGGACGAGAAGCATCACACCAACGAGATGTTCCTCGACGATGTGCGCGTGCCGGTCGGCAATCTGGTCGGCGAGGAAGGGCGCGGATGGGAATATGGCAAGGTGCTGCTCGACCGCGAGCGCATGGTCACCGCATCGGTCGCGATCTTCCTGACCCAGACGATCCGGGGCATCAAGGAGGCGGCCAGCCGCCGGACGATCGGGGGCGTGCGCCTGATCGATCAGCCGGGCTTCCGCAGCAAACTTGCCCAGTTCGAGATCGAGGTGATCGCGCTGCAGACGATGATCCTGCGGTTGATGGCCGATGCCAATGCGGGTGTGGACTCGGGCCCGCGCGGCTCGATGGTCAAGCTGCGCTGGTCGCAACTGACCCAGCAGGGGACGGCGCTCTGGATCGGCGCACTCGGCCCCGAGGCCGCCCATTTCGCAGCCCTCGGCGATACCGGAGTTCCCGCCGACATGCCCTATGCGATGCAGGGCGCGCTCTATGCGCGCGTGACGTCGATCTATGGCGGGTCGAGCGAGATCCAGCACAACATCATCGCCCAGCGGGCGCTGCGGCTCTAGGAGGTCGTTCGGTGGATTTTCTCTATTCGGACGAGCAGCGGATGCTGCTCGAAAGCGCGGACCGCTTTGGTCTCGACCATTTCCCCGCCACCGATCGGCTAAAGCTGCTGGAGGAAGGCGAAGCCGGCGTTCGGCGCACCTGGGCGATGATGGCCGAACTCGGCTGGCTGATGCTGCCGATCGCCGAGGAGCAGGGTGGCCTTGGGGGCGGCCTCGTCGAGGTCATGGCGCTGCAGGAAGCGCTCGGTCGCCACCTCGTCCCGTCGCCTTTCGTCACCTCCTGCGTCCTCGTCCCGGCGCTGCTGCGCGAAGCCGGCGATGCGGCGGCCGAGCTGCTTGCCGCAATTGGTGCGGGTGAGGCGATCGCTGCGGCTGCGCTGTTGGAAGCCGATGGCGGCTATGATCCGCATCGCGTGGCGCTCACCGCGCAGGCGGTCGACGGCGGCTACGCGCTGTCGGGCGCCAAATGCCATGTCGAGGACGGTGCCGACGCCGACTGGTTCCTGATCTCGGCGCGGACGGCGGGAGCGGCGAACGAGCGCGAGGGGATCAGCCTCTTCCTTGTCCCGGCGTCTGCCTCCGGCCTGACGGTCCATCGCTTCCGCGCGATCGACGGTCATCGCCATGCCCGGCTGGAGCTGAACGATGTGCGCGATGCGGTCCTCCTCGGAAGCAAGGATCAGGCGCTGCCGGTGATCGAGGCGGCGGTCGCACGGGCGTCCTGCGCCTATCTGGCCGAGGCGACCGGCTCGATGGAGAGCCTGTCGGCGATCACGCTCGACTATCTCCGCACCCGCCATCAGTTTGGCAAGCCGATCGGGTCGTTCCAGGTCCTCCAGCATCGCATGGTGGACATGGTGATCGCCTGCGAGGAAGCGCGCGCCATGATGCTGCATGGGACCCTCAACCATCATCTGGGCGACCGCGACTGGCAGCGTGCGGTCTCGGCTGCGCGCGTTCGTGTCGGCGAATGCGGGGTCTATGTCGGACAGCAGGCGGTGCAACTGCACGGTGGCGTAGGATTTAGCGACGAGCTTATCGTAAGCCATCACCTGAAGCGTCAGATGATGCTGGCGCTGGCCCATGGTTCGATCGACTATCACCGGGGGAGGTTCGCGGCATGACGGCATCTCTGGAGGACAGCATCAGGGAACTGCTGGCGCGGGAGGCGATCCGCGACTGTCTCTATCGCTATTGCCGGGGGATCGACCGGATGGACGAGGCGGCGCTGCGGTCCGCCTATTGGCCCGACGGCGAGGATCGGCACGGCCCCTATCAGGGCAGCGCCGTAGGCTTCATCGAATGGGCGCTCGCTACGCTCCCGAGCATCGAGCGCGGCATCCACCAGATCCACAATATCCTGATCGAGTTCCGCGAGGGCGGCGCAGCGGTGGAGAGCTATTTCTCCGCCTTCCAGCGTCAGCCCGGTCCCGAGGGCGGGATGAAGCAATGGGACATGAAGGGCCGCTATCTCGACTGGTTCGTCGAGCGCGACGGCGAATGGCGCGTGCTCAAGCGGCAGGTGGTGTTCGACTGGGTCGAGGAATTGCCCCTTCCGACTGCCAGCGAGGCGGAGCGTTTCGGCCTGCGCCAGCCAATCGGCTCGCGCTGGCCCGACGATCCCGTCTATTCGATCGGTTGAAAAATCTCGGGGGAGCACTGAAAGGCTCCCCTGTTTTTTGCCTGTCAGACCAGGTTGGCGAGGGCATCCCGCGAAAAGGGCTGGATGTCGCCGATTTGCCCGTCGCGGACTTTGGCTGCCCATTCGGGATCGCCGATCAGCGCTCGGCCCACCGCCACCAGGTCCACCTCGCCATTGGCCAGCATCTCTTCCAGCCGGTCGAAATGGCCGGCTTCGACGTCGGGATTGACGCCGGTGCGCGTGACCAGGAACTCCTCGCTCAGCCCGACCGAGCCGACCGTGATCACCGTCCGCCCGGTGAGCTTCTTCGTCCAACCGGCGAGATTGAGACTGCTGCCGTCGAACTCGGGCGTCCAGAAACGGCGGTTGGAACAGTGGAAGATGTCGACGCCCGCATCGGCCATCGGCACCACGAAGGCATCCAGTTCCTGCGGACTGGCGAACAGCCGCGCGTCATAGTCCTGCTGCTTCCACTGCGAGAATCGCATCGAGATCGGAAAGTCCGGCGCGGTCCGGCGACGGCATTCGCGCACGATCTCCAGGCCGATCCGGTGGCGCTCGGCGCCATAGGTGTCATCGCGCAGATTGGTGGGTGCCCAGAAGAACTGGTCGACCAGATAGCCATGCGCGAAGTGCAACTCGATTCCGTCGAAACCGATCGCGCGGGCATCGGCCGCCGCCTGGCCATAAGCGAGGATGATCTTGTCGATCCGCTCGGCGGTCAGCGCCTCGCCATTGGGCTGGTCGGGCGCGAACAGGCCCGATGGCGAAACCGCCGGCACATCCGGTGTGCCCGTATTCTCCGGCTTGCGGGCCGCGCCGACATGCCAGAGCTGAGGGAAGATGCGGGCACCGGCCGCGTGGACGGCGTTGCATATGGCGGTCCAGCGGGTCAGCGCATCCGGGCCATGGAAGACGGGAATATTGGCTTCCGCCAGCGCGGCGGGATCGTCGATCGCGGTGCCTTCGGTGATGATCAGGCCGACGCCGGCAGCGGCGCGCCGGGCATAATAGGCCAGCACGTCCTCGCCGGGGAGCCCATCGGGGCTGAAGCGCCGGGTCATCGGCGCCATGACGATGCGGCTGGGCAGTGCCAGCGCACCCTGCTGGAAGGGCTGGAAGAGGGTGTCGGCGACCATGATCGGCTCCGCTATGCAGGATGGTGGGCGGATCGTCAGACCCGTTCGATTGCCAAGGCAAGCCCCTGGCCGACGCCGACGCAGAGCGTGGCGAGGCCGCGGCGCCCGCCGCTGCGCTCGAGCTGGTTCAGCAGCGTGATGACGAGCCGCGCCCCCGACATGCCGAGCGGATGGCCGAGCGCGATCGCGCCGCCATTGGCGTTGACCTGCGGCGCATCGTCGGGAAGCCCGAGCGCGCGCAGTACGGCGAGCGCCTGGCTCGCAAAGGCCTCGTTGAGTTCGATCGCGTCATAGTCGCCGATCGCATGGCCCAGGCGCCCGAGTAGCTTGCTGACCGCATCGACCGGGCCGATGCCCATGATGCGCGGCTCGACGCCAGAGCTTGCCATGCCGAGGATGCGGGCGCGGGGGGTAAGGCCTTGCGCGCGGGCTGTCGCCTCGTCCGCGACGATCAGCGCGGCCGCGCCGTCGTTCACCCCCGAGGCATTGCCGGCGGTGACACTGCCGCCGTCGAACAGCGGTGCAAGTCGGCCCAGTTGTTCGACCGTAGTGTCTGGGCGGCCATGCTCGTCCTGCGCGAAGCACATGGTCTCGCCGCGCTTGCGGCCGGGAACCTCCACCGGCACGATCTCGCTATCGAATGTTCCGTCGGCCTGCGCGCGTCCGGCGCGCTGCTGACTGCGAACGGCAAAGGCGTCCTGGTCGGCGCGCGATATGCCGAACTGCTTCGCGACATTCTCGCCCGTGCGCGGCATCGATTCGCTGCCATAAAGCCGGTCCATCGCGGGATTGACGAAGCGCCAGCCGATCGTGGTGTCGAACATCTCCTGCGTGCGGCCGAAGGCGCTCGTCGCCTTGCCCAGCACATAGGGCGCGCGGCTCATGCTCTCCACGCCCCCGGCCAGAGCGAGCGCCATCTCCCCGGCGCGCACCGCGCGGGCGGCGGAGCCGATCGCCTCGAGGCCCGAAGCGCACAGCCGGTTGAGCGTCACGCCCGGTACCGACGCGGGAAGCCCCGCCAGCAACAGGCTCATCCGCGCGACGTTGCGATTATCCTCGCCCGCCTGATTGGCGCAGCCGAGGAAGACCTCCTCGATTGCCGCCGGATCGAGCGACGGGTTGCGCTCGATGAGGGTCCGGATGGGGATGGCGCCGAGATCGTCGGTACGGACGCTGGAAAGCGACCCGCCATAGCGACCGATGGGCGTGCGGATGGCGTCGCAGATGAAGGCTTCAGGCATGCAGATGTCCGGGAAGAGAGGATGTTCAGGAGCGCGGTTGTGTCACGCCGACGGGAGCAGATGGTCTCCATGGCGTTCGCGCAGCACATATTTGAGCAGCTTGCCGGTCGCGCTGTGCGGCAGTTCATCGACCACAAGGATGTCGTCCGGCAGCCACCAGCGCGCGACCCGCGCCTCCAGATGGCGAAGGATCGCCTCCTTGTCGAAGTCGGCGCCTGGCCGCATCGTCACGAGCATCAGCGGGCGTTCCTGCCAGCGCGGATGGGTTGCGCCGATCACGGCGGCCTCTGCGACGCCCGGATAGGACTGGGCGGCATTCTCCAGGTCGATCGAGGAAATCCACTCGCCGCCCGACTTGATCACGTCCTTCGACCGGTCGGTGATCCGCAGGAAGCCGTCGGGGGTGATCTGCGCTATGTCGCCGGTGTCGAACCAGCCATCGCCGTCGGTCGCCGATGCGTCGCGTCCGAAATAGCGGTCGATCACCCATTGCCCGCGAACCTGCAGCAGCCCCGTTGCGACACCGTCATGCGGCAGGGGCACGCCCTGCTCCGAGACGATCCGGATGTCGACGCCATACATGGTGCGGCCCTGCAGCGCCTGCAGCGCGGTCAGGTCGGTGCCTTCCAGCTGCCGTTGATGGGCGAGCGGGCGGCAGACGGTGACGACCGGGCTGGTTTCGGTCATGCCCCAGGCCTGAACGACGTCGATCCCCAGCAGCGTGCGGAAACGCTCGATCAGCGCCGGGGGCGGTGCCGCGCCGCCGATGAAGACCCGGTCGAGCGCGAGGGCGGATCGCACCTCGGCGTCCAGCCGCTCGACATGGTCGACGAAGCTCATCCACACGGTCGGAACGCCAAGTGCAAAGGTCGCTTTCTCCTCGGCCATCAGTGCGAACAGCGATGCCGGATCGAGCGCGGAGCCGGGCAGGGCCAGCTTCGCCCCGCACATGGCGGCGGCGAAGGGGACGCCCCAGGCGTTCACATGGAAGAGCGGGGTGACGAGGGCGATGCAGTCGCGGGCGGACAAGGCCATGGAATCGGCGGTGCAGGCGGACATGCAGTGCAGGACCGTCGAGCGGTGGCTGTAGAGCACACCCTTGGGGTCGCCGGTCGTGCCCGAGGTGTAGCAGAGGGTCGAGGCAGCGTTCTCGTCCACCTTCGGCCATTCGGCCAGGGGCTCGGCGCCCCCCACCAGTTCGTCGAGGGGAAGCAAATTTGGAAGGCTGCTTTCGGGCATCTCGGGCCGGGCGCACAGCACGATGATATGTTCGATCAAGGTCAGCCGGCCGATGATCGGCTCGACGAGGGGAAGCAGGTCCGGGTCGACGCAGAGCAACCGGGCCCCGCCATCGTTGAGAATATAGACGAGATGATCGGCGTGGAGGCGCGGGTTGACCGTGTGGAGCACATGGCCCGCCGACGTCACCCCGAAATAGAGTTCCAGGTGCGGCATCCGGTTCCAGGCGAGCGTGGCGATCCGATCTCCCTGAACGATGCCCAAGCCCGCGAGGGCCGAGGCGATCCGCGCGGCGCGGTCGCGCAGCGTCGCCCAGTCGGCACGTTCGAAGCGGCCGTCATGACGGCGCGCGACGATTTCACGGCGGCCATGATGCTGCGCGGCATGGTCGATCACCGATCCGATCGTCAGCGGGCGGGCCTGCATCAGGCCGGTCAAGGTGGCGGCGCCGGCAGGCGCTCCGAACCCGGGCAAAGACATGTGCGCTCGTCGATCCTCTCTCCAGAACTGCGCGGCACCCTTCCACGGGCGAAGCTGCAATTCGAACGGATCGCGTCCGCCGCCGCGACTATCGCGGACGTGATGACATGGGGAGCGGTGCAGGGGGTGGTATCGCATACGCGATAGCGGGAGGCGGAAGAGCCCCAAAATTGCGTCGCGCCTTTCCCGCAATAGGGTTCGCTCGTCTTCGCGTCCGGAGCTGGTTTCGACCGGCTTCGGTTCGCCCCGCCCGTACGGATGAGTGAACCCGATGCCCCTCGACAGCGAAACCTTCGATCTCCTGCTCGGCGCGGTTCGCCGCTTCGTCGACGAAAGCCTCATCCCCGCCGAGGCCGAGGTCGCCGAGCAGAACCATATTCCAGACGCCATTGTCACCGCCATGCGCGAGCTCGGCCTGTTCGGCCTGTCGATCGCCGAGGATTATGGCGGCCTGGGCCTGACCATGGAGGAGGAGGTCCGCGTGGTGTTCGAGCTCGGCCGCGCTTCGCCGGCCTTTCGCTCGATGGCGGGGACCAATATCGGAATCGGGTCACAGTCGATCGTGATCGCGGGCAGCGACGAGCAGCGCCGCCATTATCTGCCGCGCCTCGCCTCGGGCGAGATCATCGGCAGCTTCGCCCTGACCGAGCCCGATGCCGGGTCCGACGCCATGTCCCTTCGCACCCAGGCGAGGCGCGACGGCGATCATTATGTGCTGAACGGCACGAAGCGCTACATCACCAACGCGCCGATCGCGGGCCTCTTCTCGGTGATGGCGCGGACCGGAGAGGGCGCCGGTGCCGACGCCATCTCCTGCTTCCTCATCGAGGCGGGAACGCCGGGGCTGGTGATCGGCAAGCCCGACAAGAAGATGGGCCAGGCGGGTGCGCTCACCAGCGACGTCATCCTCGACGATTGCCGCGTGCCGGCGTCGACGCTGCTCGGCGGCGTCGAGGGCAATGGCTTTCGTACCGCGATGAAGGTGCTCGACAAGGGGCGCCTGCACATCGCTGCCTTGTGCGTCGGCATGGCCGAGCGCCTGATCGCCGAGGCGGCCGGTTTCGCGACCACGCGCAAGCAGTTTGGGGCCACGATCGGCACTTTCCAGCTCGTTCAGGCAATGATCGCCGACAGCCAAGCCGACATGCTGGCGGGACGGGCGCTGGTGCTTGAGACCGCGCGCCAGCGCGACCGGGGCGAGCGGGTCACGATGGAGGCCGCCTGCGCCAAGATGTTCGCGTCTGAGATGCTCGGCAAGGTCGCCGACCGCGCGGTCCAGATCCATGGCGGGGCAGGCTATATGGCCGAATATCCGGTCGAGCGCTTCTATCGCGACGCGCGGCTGTTCCGCATCTTCGAGGGCACGACGCAGATCCAGCAGCTGATCATCGCCCGCGAAGTCCTGCGCCAGTTCGCCTGACGGTTTTCAAAGACAGCGAGACCCGATCCATGATTTCGACGACTATCGACGGCGGCATCCTCGCCGTGCTGGCGGACAATCCGCCGGTCAACGCACTCGGTGCGGATCTGCGCGCGGCGCTGCACGATGCGATCACCCGGGCCTCCGGTGACCCGGCGGTCGAAGCGATCGTGATCGGTTGCGCCGGCCGTACGTTCTTCGCCGGCGCCGACATTCGCGAATTCGGCCAGCCGCAGCGTGAGCCTTCGCTGGTGGCGCTGATCGCGGCGATCGAGGCGTTGGACAAGCCGGTCGTCGCGGCGATCCACGGCACGGCGCTTGGCGGCGGGCTGGAAGTCGCGATGGCCTGCCACTATCGCATCGCTACCACTACCGCGAAACTGGGCCTGCCGGAGGTCAAGCTTGGCCTGCTGCCAGGTGCGACGGGCACGCAGCGCCTGCCCCGGCTGGTCGGCATTGAAGAGGCCTGCCGGATGGCGGTGTCCGGCGATCCGGTCGATGCCACGACGGCGGCGCGCATCGGGCTGGTCGATCGCATCGTCGAAGAGGCCGATCCTCTGCCCGGTGCCGTCGCCTTCGCGCGCGAGCGTGCGGGCAAGCCTTTCGTGCGGACTCGCGACCGGGCGGTTGCGGGCGAAGCGGAGGCCATCGGCGACTATTTCGAGCGCAACCGGTCGAAGCTGCGCGGGCTGGACGCACCGGTCGCCATCCGCCGCTGCCTCGAAGCGGCCATGGCGCTGCCCTTCGACGAGGGCGTCGCGATCGAACGGGAAGGCTTCGTGCGCCTGCGCGATGGCGACCAGTCGAAGGCGCTGCGGCACTATTTCTTCGCCGAGCGCGCGGCCGCGAAGATCGACGGGCTCGATGCCGCCGTCGAACCGCTACCGGTGCAGAAGGTCGGCGTGATCGGCGCCGGCACCATGGGCGGCGGGATCGCCATCAACTTCCTCGTCGCCGGCTTCGACGTAGTGATAGTCGAGCAGGATCAGCAGAGGCTTGATGCGGGCGTCGCGCTTCTGCGGGACAATCTTGCGAAGACTGCGCGGCGCAAGGGACTGGCGGCAGACCGGGTTGACGCCATGATGGCGCGCCTCTCGCCCAGCCTGTCCTATGAGGCGGTGGCCGATTGCGATCTGGTGATCGAGGCCGTGTTCGAACTGATGGATGTGAAGAAGACGCTGTTTGCGACGCTCGACGGCATCGTCAAACCCGGCGCGATTCTGGCGTCGAACACCAGCTATCTCGACCTGGACGAGATCGCCGGCGCGACGGGCCGCCCGGACTCGGTCGTCGGGCTACATTTCTTCTCACCGGCCAACATCATGAAGCTGCTCGAAGTCGTGCGCGGCGCGCGGACGTCGGAGCGCGTTCTGGCGACGGCGATGCAGCTGGCACGCCGGATCGGCAAGATCGGAGTCGTCTCGGGCGTATGCTACGGCTTCATCGGCAACCGGATGCTTGCCGCCCGTCAGCGCCAGGCGATGAAGCTGATCGAGGAAGGTGCCAAGGTGATCGAGGTCGACCGGGCTCTGACCGATTTCGGCCTGCCCATGGGGCCGTTTCAGATGACCGATCTTGCCGGGCTCGACATCGGCTGGGATCCGCGCACGAGCGCCGGGCGTACGATCCGCGAGCGATTGTGCGAGGCCGGGCTGCGCGGCCAGAAGAACCGGCGTGGCTTCTATGACTATGACGCCGATCGCAACCGCAACCCTTCGCCCGAGGCGGAGCAGATCATCCGGCGTTTCGCCGAGGATAATGGCATCGGCCAGCGCGCCATTGGGGCCGACGAGATCCTGGAACGCCTGCTTTATCCGATGATCAACGAAGCCGCGCTGATCCTGGAGGAGGGCATAGCGCAGCGGGCGTCCGATGTGGATGTGGTGTGGGTGAACGGCTATGGCTGGCCGGCCTGGCGGGGCGGGCCGATGTTCTGGGCCGACAGCCTTGGTCTCGCGCGGGTCGTCGAAGGGCTGCGGCACCATGCGGCGTCGCTCGGCCCCGATTTCCGTCTGTCGAACCGCCTGGTCGAGGCCGCGGCCTCGGGTGCCCCGCTATGCTGATGGGCTGTTCTTCAATGTGGGACTCCTGCAGCGACGGCGTGCGCGGGCGATGAGCGGGGTAGAGATGGTCACGCTCGAACGGAGCGGCGCGGTTGCCTGGCTGCGCCTGAATCGCCCCCACCGGCTGAATGCGCTGACGACCGAGATGCGGCGAGAGCTGCTGCAGGCGCTCGAAGCTGTCCGCGCCGATCCGCCGCATGTCCTCGTACTCACTGGCGCGGAGCGCGGCTTTTGCGCGGGCCAGGACCTCGGCGAGCGGCTGGGCCAGGTCGAGCGGGGGGAGGACATCGACCTTCGTGCGTCGCTCGCCGATACCTATAATCCGGTCATTCGCGCTCTGGGCGATCTGCCCTGCGTGACGATGAGTGCCATCAACGGCGTCGCGGCCGGTGCGGGGATCGGCTTGGCACTCGCCTGCGACATCGCGGTCATGGCACGGTCAGCGACGCTGGCTTTGGCCTTCGGCAAGATCGGGCTCGCCCCGGATGCCGGGGTCAGCTGGCGGCTCGCCCGACAGATCGGCGAGGGACGCGCTCTTGCCCTGATGCTTACATCTGCCGCGCTCACCGCCGAGCAGGCGGCCGCATGGGGACTGGTCGCGCGGATATTCGATGACGAGCGTTTCGATGGCGATGTCGCCGCGATGGCCGAAGCGTTGGCAGGCGGATCGCTCGATGCGCAGCTGGCGACGCGCAGGCTGGTCCGTCGGCCCTCGTCCGATCTCGATGCACAGCTGGACCGGGAGGCCGAGGAGCAGGGCCTTCTGGGAAGGACGGACTATTTCCAGGACCGGCTACGGTCATTCTCCGCCAAGCCCTGAAGTCGTTAGGCACCGATCTGCCGAGTCGCGGCCACGGATAACGCCATGGCGGGCCAGGATGTGTTCATTTTCATCCATATTCGTTATGCTTTTGTTTGTATCTCATAGTCTTATGTGGAAGTGTGGGAGTAGACGAAAGTTTGCCGCAGAGCGCGGTTTGAGCTTGCTTTGTCGGGGCGATGGGCTAAACCAGACAGGTCATTAGTCAGAATCCTCCAGAGAATAACCCGGCCCAAAAGGCCGGGTTATTCATTTTCAGGCAGGTTCGATAATGCTTATGCGGGTTGATCGCGCTGCGGTCTTCCCCTCGCCCCGGAAAGAGGGCTAGGCACGGGCGATGGCCCTCTTTCTTCTTTGGCGAGAGCCCCTGTCGGGGCCGGACCCGATGGCGTCTTGCGCCGATCCCGATGCGCGAGCGCATATTCTCGGCGACCATCGCCTTGCCGCGGCTTTCGCAACTCCGTCGGGACGCTGGCAGCTGCGATGCTGGGCGACCGAGACCCATTTCTACCAGCCCGAAGCGCAGCTGTGGCAGGACGACGAGGCGGGTGTCTGCGTCATCCACGGGCTGGTCTGGCGAATGCGCGACGACGGGGCGGAGTTGCTCGACGCCGCTGCGGTCGCTTCGCTGCTGGCGCGGCCGGGCGACCGACTGCCGGCCGATGTCGGCGGCGAATATGCGATCGCCAGGCTCTACCGCGACGGCAGCCTGACCGCCTTTTCCGACCAGGCAGGGCTGCACCAGCTGTTCCGGGGGGCGGCAGGACAGCCGGTGCTGTCCAACCGTGCTTCTCTCGTTGCGGCTTGCCTGGGCGACGAGGCGCCCGATCCGGCGGCGCAAGCCTGGCTGGCGGCGATCGGCTATCGCGTGGGCACCGCAACCGCCTTCGCGTCGGTGAGCCAGATCGGACAGGGCAGCCGCCTGATCATCGATGCCGCAGGTGCGCGCGAGCAGGGCGATCCGCTGCGAGCCCTCGGCCTGGGATCGCTGCGGGGATGGTCGGCCGCGCATGTCGACGATCTCGAACGCGGCATCGCCCAGGCCTGTGCCGCGATCGGGCTCGGCATCCCGGGGGAGGGGCCGGTGGACCTTCCGATCACGGGGGGCAAGGACAGCCGGGTTATTCTCGCGCTGTGCCTGTCCATGGGCCTTCGGGACCGGCTCCGATTGTTCACGCGCGGCTATGAGGGGCATCCCGACGTCATCACCAGCCGTCTGATCGCCGAGGCTCTGGGTCTGCCTCATCGCAGGGAGCCCCCCCATGGCAGCGATGAGCCCGCCTTCTGGACGAGCGAGCGCTTCTTCGGGAAGCTGGCGGCGCAGGCGTGGCAGACCGATGCCATGGTCGGCGGCTGGGATCTCATTCTGGGCCAGTCGACCGGCCGCGAGACGCTGGTGAGCGGTCATATGGGCGAGGTGTTGAAGGCCTATTCGAAGAAGGCTCTTCCCGAAGGCCCGCTCGATCCGGTTTCGATGGTGCGGCTACAGGCGCCCTTCGATCCCATGGGCGTGCTTCTTCCCGATGCACGGGCGGCGCTGGAGTCGGAATTGCGCAAGCAGATGGCCGAGGCTCGCGCTGCCGGCGCGCTGGAGGCGGACCTTCCCGATCTCTTCTATTATCGCAACCGCCTGCCCAACTGGCTCGGCGCGATCCGCGCGATCAAGTCCTTCGAGCGGCAGCCGGTCGTCCCGCTCGGGGCGCCTGCCTTGCTCGGCCTCGCCTTTCGCCTCCTGCCCGAAGAACGCGCCCGCGAACTGCTCCATTACCAGATAATCGAGCGGGCGGCGCCCGAGCTCCTCCCGCTGCCCTTCGCGCTCCAGAGCTGGCATGCGGCGCTGGGGGAGGACGTGCCGCGCCCGGCGCCCATCCTTCCCGCGCCCGGCGCTCCGCCGGTTTTCGGCAACTGGCAGTTCTCGCTCAACCACAATGCCTCGATCCGGGCCGCCTTGGCTGCGCTGATCGATGGTGCGCCAGATCTGACGCTCTGGACATCGGTCGATCGCGCGGTGCTGCTCGATCGGCTGAGGACGCGGCGGTTCGACATGTTCGACGCGATCAGCCTGCTCGGCATCGTCATTGCCTTCCTGCACGAGGCGGGACTGGCGGTGCCGATGCGCCTCGGCGAGGAGCGCGGCTGCGAGGAACAGGCGATTGCCCTGAGCGAGCTTGCCGAACTGCCCAAGGTCGACGGCTATCTGGATGCCGTGGTCGAGGAGGAAGACCTGCTCCGCTTCGATGGATGGGCCTTTTGCGCCGCCTGGCCTGGGGCGCAGCCCGCCATCGAAATCCGGGTGGGCGGTCAGGTGCTGGCGGTGGCGGCGGCGTCGAACGACCGTCCCGACCTCATCCCCCATGGGATGGGCGATGGCCGTCATGGCTTTTCGATCGCCGTGGCGCGCGATCTGCTACGTCCGCTGGTCGATGACTGCGGGCAGGTGGAGGTTATGCTGACTCCGTTCGAAGGCGATTACGAGATCGCCCGCCGGGTGGTGCGTCCATGAGCCGGCCAATCCTCGTCATCGGCCAGAGCCACGTCGCCGCGATCCGCGCGGCCGCAAAGACGCGCCGTGAAGCGGATCCCGACCGTCTCCGAACGCGGGTCATTCACACGATGGAAGAGCGATATGCGCCCGAGCTGGTCGGCGAGGGTGACGAGACACGCTTCTCGCCGACACTGGAGGAGGCGATCCGCGACCAGATCGCGCGCCACGATCCCATCCGGGCGTCGGTCAGCGGGGGCAATGTCCACAATGGCTTCGCCCTGATCCGCCACCCCCGGCCGTTCGATTTCCTGCTTTCGACGGAGGTTGGTCCGCCGCTTGATCTCGCCGCCGAGCCGATCACCGAAGCGATGATGCGGACCGCGCTCGAAAGCGCGCTCGACCGGGATCGGGCGCGGCTTCGCGAGATCGCGCGGATAATGGGGCCGGGGGTGATCCAGGTCGAATCGCCGCCGCCGCTGGCCGATGACGCGCGGATCGCCGCACTCGCCGACGGCTATTTCCGCGAACGCGGCATCGCCGCGCAAGGCGTCGCGCCGGCCGCATTGCGCTACAAGATGTGGCGGCTCCATTCGCGCATCGTCGCGGGCTACTGCGCCGATCTCGGCTTTCGCTATCTACGTGTTCCTGCCGAGACGCAGGACGGACAAGGCTTTCTGCGGCCCGAACTGGCGGGCGACGCGACCCATGGCAACGAGGCCTATGGCGAGGCGATCATCCGCGCATTGGAGGCGATGTGAGCGACCATCCCTATCGTGGACTGCCCGCAGAGGCCTATTGGCGCCGCGCGGTCGTGGGGCGGGGGCCGGCGATCGATCCGGTCGCGGGGCCGTTCCTGCGCCTCGAACCGGCGGACAAGGTCGCGACCGCCGGCAGCTGTTTCGCACAGAATATCGCGCGCTACCTGAAGCGCAGCGGCTTCGGCTATCTCGTCAGCGAGACGGCGCATCCGATCATCCCCGCCGCCGTGGCGGAGCGCCATGGCTATGGCCTGTACAGCGCGCGCTACGGCAACATCTACACGGCGCGCCAGCTGCTGCAACTGATCGAGCGTGCTTATGGCCGGTTCGTGCCATCGGTCGATCTGTGGGACGCGCCGGGCGGAGCGGGACGGGTCATCGATCCCTTTCGGCCCAGCGTCGAGCCCGATGGCTTTGCGAGCGAGGCCGAGCTGCGCGCCGACCGCGCCTGGCACTTCGCCCGCGTGCGCGAGATGTTCGAGACGCTCGACGTCTTCGTGTTCACGCTGGGGCTGACCGAAGCCTGGGAGGCGGTCGAGGACGGGGCTGTCTATCCGGTTTGCCCGGGCGTTGCCGGAGGGCATTTCGATCCGGCCGCGCATCGCTTTCGTAATTTTCGAGTGTCGGAGATCGTCGCCGACCTCACCGCCTTCGTCGTGGCGCTGCGGGCGGTGAACCCGGCCGCGCGGATCATCCTGACAGTGTCGCCCGTACCCCTGGTTGCGACGGCGAGCGGCAATCATGTGCTGAGCGCGACGACCTATTCCAAGTCGGCGCTGCGTGCGGCGGCACAGGAGGTCTGCGAAGACCTGCCCGAGGTCCATTATTTCCCCTCCTATGAGATCATCATGGGGGCTCCTGCCGGTGCGCGCTATTTCGCCGAGGACATGCGCAACGTGACCGAGGAAGGGGTGGCGCAGGTCATGTCGGTGTTCCTGCGTCATGCGGCCGGGATCGAAGCCGGGCCAGCTGTGCCATCGCCGGCAGAGCGCCGCGAAGAGGATGAGACTCTGAGCGCCGCGCGCGACTGGGTCCGGTTGATGTGCGACGAGGCGCTGCTCGACGACGGAGGAGACTGAGCCTCAGAGCTTGCGGGCGACCAATGTGTTGCCCGCCGCGTATGTGGCTTTCGCCCGGTCCGGCAGCGCGGCAAGAACCCTATTCCAGAAAGGGCCGCCCGGTGGCTGGTCGAGCAGGGCGCCGACACTCATTGCGCGGATCTCTTCGCACACAGCCTTATCCTCCAGCGCTTCGAGCAGCCCGCTCAGCTGCCAATTGAGCGCGTGATCGGGTGTCTGGTTGCTTTCGGTCGCCAAGTGCAGCCGCTCGAACCCGGTGTCGAACAACCGGGCCAGTCCTTCGCGCGTCGCGTTGAAATAGTGCAACGGATAGCCATGAACCGGCACGAGGAAGGGGTAGTCGATGAACACCCGTCCGCCCGGCTTGAGCATGCGCCGAAATTCGGCGGCAGCTTCCCAGGGCGAGTCCATATGCTCCATCACCGCGAAGCAGCCGATCCCGTCGAGCGATGCGTCGGCGATCGGGTAGCGGCAGGCCGGCTCCATAACGATGTCGGCGCTGCGCGAGGGATAGACTTCCAGATAGAGGCAATTGTCGAAGGTCCGCGTGCGCCGGCCACAACCGACGTCGAGGTAAAGACCCTGCGGGTCGGCACGTACCGCTTCGACGAAGAGGCCGAGCCCGGGATTGGCGGACTCGTCGTCATAGTCGCCGAGATCGTGGCTCGCCCCGCCATAGGCGACGGGGAAACTGTCGGTGGCGCCGACGAAGCGGAAATCGCCGCCCGCGCCGCGCGACGCATCGAGGATCGGTGCGAAGCGCGCATATTTCGCCTCGGCCCGCGTTCCCGGGAGGCCGGCGGCGGCACGGGTCAGCTGCCTGCGTCCCTCGCGTCGGCCATGCCGCTCGAAATGCTTCCAGGCATTGCCGCCGGCCGCGACATGGCGCGCGACGTCGGGGTTGGCCGCCAGATAGAGGTCTTCGACGAAATTCTCGTCGGTGGCCGGTTCGAACCGCGTGGGATCCTGCATCGCGCCTGCCTATCGCCATCGACGGACGAGGGCCAGTGCCGAACGGTTCGCGCGCGGCCTCTGTCCTTTCGCGGCGCCAGCGGCTAGTCGTTCCGACCGATGATCAGGGAGACGAGATTGGGCGCCGACATCCGCCAGCCACGCATAGCCATATTGATCTTGGGCATGCACCGCAGCGGCACCTCGGCCCTGACGCGCCTGATCGGTCATCTCGGCGCCGCGCTGCCCACCGACGCGATCGAGGCGCATGAAGACAATGCGCGCGGCTATTGGGAGTCCGCGGCTGTCGTGAAGGCGGACGATCAGCTGCTGCGCGTCGCGCGATCGAGCTGGTTCGATGTCCGTCCGCTCGACCTGTCGCGGCTCGACGCCTCGGCGCTCCGCTCACGCAAGGACCGGCTGTGGGAGGCGATGGTCGCGGCGTTCGGCGATGCCCCCATGATGGCGGTAAAGGATCCGCGCCAGTGCCGCTTCGTGCCGACCGTCGTCGAGACGCTCGCCGAGCATGGGGTTGCCAGCCGGGCGGTTCTGATGCTGCGCGATCCGGCGGCGGTCGCACGCTCGGTCGCCCGCCGCGACGGCACCACCCCGGCCTTCGCCCAGCTGCTCTGGCTGCGGCACATGATCGAGGCGGAAAGGGCGACGCGCGGGCTGATGCGCGCGGTCGTCGATTATGATTCGATGCTCGCGGACTGGCGCACGACCGCCTCTCGGCTGCTGCCGCTGACGGGCGCCGACATGCCCGAGGGGGAGGAAGCGGTGGCGATCGACGCTTTCCTCGATCCGACGCTGCGGCACCATGTCGGTGGTGAGGACCAGCTCGCGGCGCCTCTCGGCCCCATCGTCATGGCGGCGCGCGACGGTCTTGCCGCGCTGGTAGATGAGGACGGTGAAGCGGCGCGCGCCCGGCTCGACGACGCCTATGCGCAGCTCGATGCCGTGCCCTGGCTGGTCGACGACATCATCCATGACGAACTGCGCCATCGCCGCGCCGGTGGCTCGGCCGAGCCCGAAGCCGTGGCGATCGCACCCGCGCCGGTCGTGCCCCGCCCGTCGCTGCCCGCACCCGATCCTGCGCTCGCCGATGCCGTGGCTCTCATCCGTGAGAGTGGGCTTTTCGACGAGGACTGGTATCTCGCCACCTATGCCGATGCGGGCGAGGCCGGGCTCGATCCGGTCGAGCATTATCTGCGCACCGGCGCGCCACAGGGGCACAAGCCCAACCCGCTGTTCGACACGGCGTTTTACGCCCGGCAGATGGCCCGGCGGCTGGCAGCGGCGGGAATCCCGGCATGAAGAGCGCGATCGTCCTCCATCTCTTCTATCCGGATGTCTCGCTCGAGTTGATCGACCGCGTCTCGCCGCTGGCGGACGACGTCGACCTGTTCGTGACGCACAGCGCCGCCCTGACCGAAGAGGTGCGGGCTGCGCTGGAGCGGCTCTCCCGACCCGCCCGTATCGTCCAGGTCGCCAATCGCGGCTGGGACATCGGGCCGCTGTTCGAGGTGCTGCCGCTGCTCCGCGCCGAAGGCTATGAGCTGATCGGCAAGTTGCACAGCAAGAAGGGCGGATCGGGCTATGCGCCCGAATGGCGCCAGCTCGCCTATGACGGGATGATCGCCGGACGCGATCTGGTCGGGCGGATTTGCGAGGCTTTCGCCGCCGATCCGGGGCTGTCGCTGCTGGGACCGCGCCGGCTCTACAAGTCGGTCGCCAGCCATATGTTTCGCAATGCGGAGCTGCTGTCCGACCTCGCCCCACGCCTGACCGCGCCGGCCTATCCGCCCGCCGACTGGGGTTTCTTCGCCGGCACCTTCTTCTGGGCGCGCCTGTCGCTGCTGGAAAAGGTCGCGGCGCTCGCCGACTTTCGCGACGCCTCGCCCAATCAGGATCGCGATGGGGCGCTGGGCCATGCGGTCGAGCGGCTGTTCGGCCTCGCCCCGATCGGGCTGGTCGGCCGCATCGGCCTCGTCGAGGATGGCGCGATCGAGATCGTGCAGGCGCCGGGTTCGCCTTCGCACGAGCCCGTGATCCAGACCTTGGTCGACGCGGCCGGTCTCGCTACCGGTCCGGTGGACGAGGCGCTGTCGGCGCTGATCGCCCGGCACAATCCATTGGTCGACTATATCCGCCATGGTCGAGAGGACGATGCGCTCGATCCCAATCTCTATTTCTCGTCGAGCTGGTACAACAGCATCCATGCCGATGTGCACGCGGCCGGCATGCTGCCGCTCCACCATTATATCCATTACGGCGCCGCCGAGGGCCGCTCGACCGGGCCATTGTTCGACGGCCAGTTCTACCGGCGAAGCTATCCCGACGTGCAGGGCGATCCGTTGCGCCACTTCCTCGAGACGGGGGCGGCGGAGGGGCGGGTGGCGATCCCGGTCAGCCGGCCGAGCTACGAGACCAGCGACGAACGCCCGCGCCGCTTCTACCGCCATTTCGATATCGTCCGCGAGGAGGCCTTTCTCCGCTCGGTCGCAGATTTGCCCCGCGACGTCCGCGAGCGGGCCAATGCGACGCTGGTCAGCGTGGTCATGCCCGCCTGGAATCGGGCGGACCGTATTGCGGCGGCGATCCGCTCGGTGCTGGCACAGAGCCATGGCCATTTCGAACTTCTCGTGGTCGACGACGGTTCGACCGACGGTACCGCCGAGATTGCGGCGGCGTTCACCAGCGACCCGCGCGTCCGGCTGATCCGGGGCACCCATGGCGGGGTCAGCGCCGCGCGCAATCTGGGCCTGGCCGAGGCCAAGGGCGAGATCATTGCCTATCTCGACAGCGACAATAGCTGGAAGAGCTGGTTCCTCGACGTGATGACGCTGTTCATGACGGCGGAGGGGCTCGACACCGCCTATTCGGGCATCGCCCTGCGCGACGAGCTCAACCAGCTGACCGGCTATCGCGGCGACGATTTCGACTGGGACGCCTGCCTCGCGGAAAATTATGTCGACCTCAACGCCTTCTGCCACCGCCGCGCGCTGGTGGACAGCCATGGCGCGTTCGACACCAACCTCCGCCGGATGGTCGATTGGGACCTGATCCTGCGCTACGCCAGGGGCCGCAGCGTCAGCTATGCGCCCTTCGTAGGCTGCGAATATCATGATGCGCGCGGCGATACGGGCCGGATCACGGTCAGCCAGCCCGCTGCGTTCCAGGCATTGGTACGGACGAAGAACCGGCTCGGCCTGCCGACCGGCGCCGACGCGTATGAACTGGCGGCGGCGCTGCGCCTGAACGTCGCGATCAAGATCGCGGCGCCCGAGGAGGAAAAGGCCGCCTGGGGCGACTATCACTTTGCCGAGAGCCTTGCCGCCGCGATCGAGCGCCTGGGTCATAGCGTGCGGATCGATTTCCGTGGCCAGTGGCACGGCCATTCGATCGCCAGCGAGGATCTGGTGATCGTGCTGCGCGGTCTGATCCCCTATGAACCGCGCCCCGGCCAGATGGCGTTCCTGTGGAACATCAGCCATCCCGATCAGGTCGGCTTCGACGAATATGACCGCTACAGCCGGGTCTATGCCGCCTCGGCCTCGACTGCGGCGCTGCTGGCCCCGATCGTCCGGCCGCCGGTCGTTCCGATGCTGCAGGCGACCGATCCGGAGCGCTTTCATCCGCTGAAGGAGCGGCCCGAGTCGCCCGATGTGCTGTTCGTCGGCAATTCGCGAGGGGTCGATCGCCCGATCGTCAACTGGGCGATTGAGGCGGGGCATCCACCAGCGATCTATGGAGATGGCTGGTCGGGCCGGGTGCCCGACGATCTCGTCCGCGCCGCCAATGTCGACAATCGCGAGCTGGGCCGGCTCTATGCCGGGGCGGGCGTCGTCCTCAACGACCATTGGGAGTCGATGCGCGCTTTCGGCCTGCTGTCCAACCGGTTGTTCGATGTCGTCGGTGCGGGGGGCAGGGCGGTATCCGACGCGGTGCCGTCGATGGCGTCGGTGTTCGGGGATTCGGTGCGCCAGATCGGCAGCGCGGGCGAGTGCCGTGCTGCCATCGACGAGATACTGTCGACGCCGCGCGACGAGGTGGCGCTGGCGGCAGCGGCCGCCGAGGTTCATGCACGTCATAGCTTCGACGCCCGGGCGCGGACCTTCATTGCCGATGCTTTCGCCATTCTCGGCCTGCCATCGCCCTCCGAGGTGGAGCCGCAGCCAAAGGACGACCGGCTGGCGGTCCATATTATCGCCCGCCACAGCTCGATCGGCCCGCAAAGCTCGGCCTTCATCCGCTTGGTCGCTCCGTTGACCGACGAGACCGTTGCCGGGCGACTCCGCCTGACGCTGGGTTCGCCGGACGAGCCCGTACCCGACTGCCACGTCTGCATCGTCCAGCGCACCGCGCTGCCGACGGTCGAGGCGGTCGATGCGCTGGTCCGGCATCTGGGCAGGATGGAGGCGGCGCTGGTCGTGGACGTCGATGATGCCTTTCGCCTGATCGGCCCCGACCATCCGGAGCATGACCTCTATCGCCCGTTCAACGCGGCGCTCGACCGGCTCGTGGCGGCGGCGGCGGAGACATGGTTCTCGGCCGCCGAACTCGCCGAGGCCTATGCTCCGCTGGCGCCGCGCTCGGTGATCGTGCCCAATGCGATCGACCCGCGTCTGTGGCGCGACTGGCGCAAGCCGCGCCCAGCGCCCTTCGCGGGGCCGAAGGTGCGGATGCTCTATATGGGCACCCACACCCATGGCGCCGACTTCGCGCTCGTCAGACCGGCGCTCGACCGGCTTTTCGCCGAGCGCGGGGATGCGTTCGACGTCACGCTGATCGGCGTCGCGCCAGACGTCGAACCGGCACCCTGGCTCCACCGCCTGTCGCCCCCGGCCGAGGCGGTCAGCTATCCGCGCTTCGTTCGCTGGCTGCGCGAACAGGGGCCATTCGATCTGGGGCTGGCGCCACTGGTCGACAGTGCCTTCAACCGCTGCAAGTCCGACATCAAGGCGCTCGATTATGCCGCGCTCGGCCTGTTACCGCTGGTGTCCGATAGCCCCGCCTATCGCGCCGATGCCGCGCTGGCCCGCCATCTGGTCCTCGTCGGCGACGATGGCTGGTACGACGCGCTGTGCGCCATAGTCGATGATCGCGCGGACGCCGCGGCACGGGCGACGGCGCTCCACGCGTGGCTATGGTCCAATCGCGTGGTGGCGAAGGGAGCTGTCTCGCTGGCGACACGGCTCGAAGCCTATCGGCGCTGAACGCGGATACCGGGCGCTGCGCCTTCGTTCATGCGGGGTAAGGCTGCGCAGGGCAGAAAAGCCTCCCACGCCGCAGGAAAGGACGATCGATGAAGCCCTGGCCCCTGATGACGCTCGCAGCTCCGGTCCTGCTCGGCGCCGGCTCCGATATGCCGAAGCTCGGCAAGCCGATCGCCTGTACGCTCGGCAAAGACTGCGCGATCCAGAATTATACCGATCTCGATCCCGGCCCCGCCGCCAGCGACTTTCGCTGTGGCAGCCGCACTTATGATGGGCATAACGGCACCGATTTCCGGCTGCACAGCATGGACCAGCAGCGGCGCGGCGTGGCGGTGCTGGCGGCGGCCGATGGCAAGGTGCTGCGCGTCCGCGATGGCGTGCCCGATGTCTCGGTAAAGGAGGCGGGCCGGAGCGAGGCGGTGGCGCAGGCGATGTGCGGCAACGGCCTCGTCATCGAGCATGCCGGTGGTCTCGAAACGCAATATTGCCACATGGCGAAGGACAGCATCGCCGTGCGGCCCGGCCAGCAGGTCAAGGCCGGCGAGCGGATCGGCCTGGTCGGGTTGTCGGGCAACACCGAATATCCGCACCTTCACATGACGGTCCGCAAGGACGGCAAGGTGGTCGATCCCTTCGCTTATGGCGCGGCAGCCGGCCAGTGCGGCGGCGGACGCCCGCTCTGGTCGGCGGACAGTGGCCTTGCGGGCGCTTACCGTCCCGGAGAGGTGCTGCTGACCGGCTTCGCGACCGGCCCGGTGACGATCGCCTCCGCACGCGAGCATGGCGAGGCGCAGCAGCCCGCCCCCGACAAGAGCGCGCCTGCGCTGGTCGCTTTCGTCCAGGCGATGGGGCTCAAGGCCGGAGACGTGCAGCGGCTGATCGTGACCGGACCGGACGGCAGCGTGCTGGCGGACAACCGTGCCAAGCCGCTGGAGAGCGACAAGGCGGAATGGTTGATCTTCACCGGCCGTAAACGTCCAGCGACCGGCTGGCAGGCAGGGCGGTACGAGGCACGTTACGAGGTTCGGCGCGGCGACAAGCCGGTCGTTTCCGAGCGTTTCTCCGTGACGCTCTGATCGTTCGTCGGCTATCCGGTCGCATCAAGGGGGGCATGCCGTCCCCGATCGACTGTCGAGAAGATAGAAGCCGATGCGCATATTGATCGTCCACCAGAATTTTCCCGGCCAGTTTCCCGCGATCGCCGACGCGCTGGTGGCGCGGGGCGACGAGGTGGTGGCACTTGGCAGCAAGAGCGCGGCCGACCGTGCGGGGGTGCGGCTCGTCCGCTGGACGAACAATCGCGGGACGACCGAGGGCATCCTCCCGATCGCCGTCCGCGCGGAGGCCGATCTGATTCGCGGGACCGCGGCGGCGCAGGCGGCAACGCAGCTGGCAGCAAGCGGGTTTCGCCCCGATGTGATCATCGGTCACCCCGGCTGGGGAGAGACCATCTATCTGCGCGAGATTTTCCCCGATGCTAAGATCGTCCTGTTCGGCGAGCTGTTCTACCGGACGCACGGTGCCGACATCAATTTCGACGCGGAGTTCGAGAGCCCGGACCTCCCGCAGATGCTGCGCACCCACGCCAAGAACGCGACCCAGCTGCTGGCTATGTCGACTGCCGACCTGATCGTCTCGCCGACCCAGTTTCAGGCCTCGACCTATCCGGAGATTTTCCGGCCGATCCATCGCGTATTGCACGAGGGCGTCGACCTTTCGGCCGCGCGTGGCAACCCCAGGGCCGTCGTTCGCCTGCCCGGTGGACAGGAGCTTCGCCCCGGTGGGCCGGTGATCACCTTCATCAATCGCAACTTCGAGCGGTTGCGGGGCTTCCACATCTTCATGCGTGCGCTGCCCGAACTCTTCCGCCAGGTGCCCGAGGCGCACGTCCTGGCGATCGGCGCTGACGGAACCGGCTATGGTGGCGCAAGAGCCGATGGCAAGCACTGGCGCCATGCGATGCTGGAGGAGGTGAAGGGCGGCATTCCCGAGGGCCATCTGCACTTCGTCGGGCGCGTCGAGCACAAGACGATGATCGATATCCTGTCGGTCGGCGCGGCGCATGTCTACTACACCTATCCCTTCGCCCTTTCCTGGTCGCTGGTCGAGGCGATGGCGTGCGAATGCCTGGTGCTGGGATCGGATACGGCGCCGGTACGTGACGCGATCACGAACGGCGTGGAAGGTGTTCTCAACGACTTTTTCGATGTCGACGCACTCAGCGCGGCCATGATCCGCGCGGTGCGCGAGCCCGAGGCTTTTGCCGAGATGCGCAAGGCCGCCCGCGCGACGGCGCTGGCGCGGTTCGACCGCGAAAGCGTCGGCGTGCCGGGCTGGCTGCGCCTGATCGATGAGATTGCGGAAGGGCGGATCGCGGCAGAACTGGACGAGGTCGGCTGAAGCGCGGCCCCGACCCGGCGGGCCGCCGCTTGGCCGGTAACTCTTGTAAAAAGAAAGGGGCGACCTTTCGGTCGCCCCCCTTCATCGGTCCGCCTCTGCGGATCAGGCGAAGCTGAAGAAATCTTCATCGACGAAGCTGGCGGTGGTGAGCGCGGTCACGCCAGTGAGGGTGATCGCCGAGTTGACGGCTCCATCCTGACCGTTATCCCTGTAGAACAGATAGGTGTCCGTGCCGACCTTCAGTGCCAACACCTCATTGTCGTCGAGCGTGACAGTTCCAGCATAGTCAAATGCGGCCTGGACAGTCGTGAACTGGATGCCCGGAGCTGCGCTGACCTCAAGGACCTCGAAGCCCAGGTCCAGCTTGTCGCCTGTCGTGAAGTCTGTGATGCGATCGGTCAGCGTCGCGCCGTCGATCGTTGCCACTGCGGCGTCGCTGCGGCTGAAGACGAAGATGTCATTACCCGCACCGCCGGTGAGAATGTCAATCGTATCTTCGCCCGAGCCGCCGATCAGCGTATCATCGCCGGCATCGCCGAGGATGACGTCATTGCCGTCTTCGCCAAAAATGAGGTCGTCGTCGGCGCCGCCACGGAGCGAATCATTGCCGTCGCCGCCGCTGATCTGGTCGGCACCCTTATTGCCGTTGACGGTGTCGTTGCCGGCGTCGCCGTTGATGACGTCATTGTCCGCACCGCCGAAAATGCGGTCGCTGCCCTCCGCGCCACTCAGCGTGTCCGCACCGGCATTGCCCTGGATATAATCGGCGCCGCCACGGCCATTGATATTGTCGTTGCCGTCGGCACCGCCGGCGGCACTTTGGCCATAGAGGCGATCATTGCCGGTGCCGCCCGTGATCGAATCCGCACCCCCGCCGCCATTGACGACGAGCGTGGCATCGGAGCTGCTCGCGCTCATCACGTCGTTGCCGTCGTCCAGCGAGATGGAGAAGACGCCATCGGCGGTCGAGTTGATGGTGACTATGTCGACACCCGCACCGCCAGAGATCGTCGCGTCGCCGGTTCCGTTTACAAGGATGCTGTCATCACCCGCGCCGCCGGTGATGCTGAGGTCATCGACAGTGGTAGAGGTGATTTGGTCGTTGCCTGCGCCGCCGTCGATCGATCCGCCGCCAAAGGCATTGATGATGTCGTTGCCGTCACCGCCGGAAATGGTGGTCGTGCCCGTGCCGAACGATCCGATGCTGTCGTCGCCGGCAAAGCCGTACATCGCCGAGCCATCATCGTCGGTGTTCAGGAACAGGTTGTCGGCCCCGTTGGCCCCAACGATGAGCGTCGCGCTGCTTCCCGCGATGAAGGAACTGGCGAACTTGATGTTCGCGCCAGCCAGGGCGGTGCCGGGGAAGGAAAGCGACTTTCCGCCTGCCGTCAGCGTGGTGATATCGAAGCTGTTGGCGCTGTTCGCGACGACGACATCGGCCGGCGTCAGCGTGCTGCCGGAGAAGGTAAGCGTGTCGCCAGCCAGCAAATTGCCGGCATCCGCCGAAGTCATCGTCTCGAAATTATAGTTCGCCATTGAAGTCTCCGGTCGGAACATGGGTTAAACGGACCGGAGATGCTCGTTCTCCCACCGTCACGGTCCCTTATGTCGTCCGAACCGCCAAACACAAGCCGATCCGCGATCCGCGAGCACCAGGCATGAAAAAGGGGGCAGCCTGTGGCCACCCCCTTTCATAACGAAATGCTTCGATCAGCCTGCGAGCTGATAGAAATCGTCCGCGACGAAGCTGGCCGTGGTCACGCTGGTGACGCCGTTCAGCGCGATCGCCGACGTTGCCGAATTGGCGCCGCCCGAACCGTCCGCATCATAGAAGAGATAG